>NZ_JAMMDE010000009.1:0-179410 GCF_051700745.1 Salmonella sp. NW884
CAGAAGTGAAACGCCGTAGCGCCGATGGTAGTGTGGGGTCTCCCCATGCGAGAGTAGGGAACTGCCAGGCATCAAATAAAACGAAGGGCCCTGTCGGAAGACAGGGCCTTTTGTTTTATCTGTAGTCTGACGGTGACCTGAGGAGGACAAATCCGCCGGGAGTGGATTTGAACGTTGCGCAGCAACGGCCCGTAGGGTGGCGGGCAGGACGCCCGCCATAAACTGCCAGGCATCAGACAAGTGAAGAAGCCCGTCCGTCTGGACGGGCTTCTTTGCGTGTGTGGTAACTGTAAAAATGTAGGCCTGATAAGCGCAGCGCCATCAGGCAACCTGCACCGCCGGATGGCCGCTTCGCCTTATCCGGCCTGTATGCACTTATCAGACAGCGCCGCTACTCACGGATAAATTAAATTCAACAATGGATACGGTTTCCCAAGATCGTCGACCTCCGAACGTCCCGTCACCTTAAATCCCATTTTCTTATAAAATCCAACAGCTTGTGTATTCTGTTCGTTAACATTGGTTGTCAACCCTGGTGCCAGTGTTAACGCATGTTCAACCAGCATCTTACCGATACCCTGACCACGCACGTCCGGATCGATAAACAGAGCATCCATATGCTCACCGGTAAGCAGCATAAATCCTACCGGCTCATCCTGATCGGTCACGGCAACCCATAGTGGCGCTTCTGGCAGAAAATCGCTCACCAGCTCTTCCAGTTCGGCCCGATAAGCGTTTGACAGAAAATCGTGCGTGGCATCGACTGAGCGACGCCAGATCGCAATCAGTTTTTCCCCTTCCTCATGCCTTGAACGGCGAATGTTAATCATCATCTTCACTCCTTTTTTGCTTACTTCTATTCTAATGCAAATGCTGTCGTGAAACTTTCTCACCTTGAACTTGCAGACTCGACATTCACCTGATTTCTGAGTATCTTTAGCTATCTGGATGTCTAAACGTTTAAACGTATGTCGTGAGGTTATCAGGTTATGCCGATTCGCGTGCTGGACGAGCTACCCGCCGTCAATTTTTTACGTGAGGAGAATGTCTTCGTCATGACGACTTCTCGCGCATCAGGTCAGGAAATTCGCCCGCTAAAGGTACTTATCCTTAACCTGATGCCGAAGAAGATTGAAACGGAAAATCAGTTTCTGCGCTTGCTATCGAACTCGCCATTGCAGGTCGATATTCAACTGCTGCGGATAGATGCCCGCGAGTCGAGGAACACGCCAGCCGAGCATCTGAACAACTTTTACTGTAACTTCGACGATATCTGCGATCAGAACTTTGATGGGCTTATCGTGACCGGAGCGCCGCTGGGTCTGGTGGAGTTTAATGACGTGGCTTACTGGCCGCAGATTAGGCAGGTGCTGGAATGGGCGAAAGATCACGTTACTTCGACGCTATTTGTCTGTTGGGCCGTCCAGGCTGCACTCAATATTCTGTATGGTATCCCTAAGCAGACCCGTACAGATAAACTTTCCGGCGTCTATGAACATCACATCCTTCATCCTCATGCTCTGTTAACGCGTGGTTTTGATGATTCGTTTCTTGCGCCACACTCACGCTATGCCGATTTCCCGGCGGCGCTAATACGGGATTATACGGATCTTGAAATTCTGGCCGAAACAGAAGAAGGGGATGCGTACCTGTTTGCCAGCAAAGATAAACGTATTGCGTTTGTCACCGGTCATCCTGAATATGACGCTCATACGTTAGCGGGTGAATATTTTCGTGACGTTGAGGCCGGGTTAAATCCGGAGGTTCCGTACAACTATTTCCCAAAAAACGATCCGCAAAACATACCGCGCGCAACCTGGCGCAGCCACGGTAATTTACTGTTTACTAACTGGCTCAACTATTATGTCTACCAGATTACGCCATATGATCTGCGTCACATGAATCCAACCCTGGATTAATCTTCTGCTTCTGACGATCCTAAAGCGTTTCAGCATGTTGAATCAGGCACCTTCGGGTGCCTTTTTTATTTCCGAAACGCACCTCATCATGTAATTAAATTTAATTTATATTGTTATCAATAGGTTAATGCATAATTAAATTAAAAATGGAAATTGTTTTTGATTTTGAAATTTAATTGAGTAGTCTTAGTTGTGTTGAACGAAAAGCGCACAGTGATCCTTCGTTCGCATTGGGGATGTATCTGGATCAACAACGAGGAGCTGCATGATGAATCCACAGGCAACCACAACTGATGAATTAACCTTTACCAGGCCGCAAGGCGAGCTGGAAAAGCAAGTCCTGACCGCTGAAGCAGTCGAGTTTTTGACGGAGTTAGTCACCCGTTTTACGCCAAAACGCAATAAACTCCTGGCTGCACGTATCCAGCAACAGCAGGATATTGATAACGGTAAGTTGCCTGATTTTATTTCGGAAACCACTTCCATTAGAGAAAGTAATTGGCAGATTCGTGGTATTCCGGCGGATTTACAGGATCGCCGAGTAGAAATTACCGGGCCGGTTGAACGTAAAATGGTGATTAATGCCCTGAACGCAAATGTGAAAGTGTTTATGGCGGATTTTGAAGACTCGCTGGCGCCGGGCTGGAATAAAGTTATTGATGGTCAAATCAACCTGCGTGATGCGGTGAACGGCACCATTAGCTATACCAACGAAGCCGGAAAAATCTATCAGCTCAAGCCCGATCCGGCCGTATTGATTTGTCGTGTACGTGGTCTACATCTGCCAGAAAAACATGTTACCTGGCGGGGGGAAGCCATTCCCGGCAGCCTGTTTGATTTTGCTCTGTACTTTTTCCACAACTATAAAGCGCTGCTCGCTAAAGGTAGCGGCCCGTATTTTTACCTGCCGAAAACGCAAGCCTGGCAGGAGGCAGCCTGGTGGAGCGAAGTCTTCAGCTACGCCGAAGACCGCTTTAACCTGCCGCGCGGTACGATCAAAGCGACCCTGTTGATTGAAACGCTTCCTGCTGTTTTCCAGATGGATGAGATTCTTCATGCGTTGCGTGATCATATTGTCGGTCTCAACTGTGGTCGCTGGGATTATATTTTCAGCTATATCAAAACGTTGAAAAATCACCCGGATCGCGTCCTGCCGGACAGGCAGGTGGTAACGATGGACAAACCGTTTCTGAGCGCCTACTCGCGCCTGCTGATCAAAACCTGCCACAAGCGCGGCGCGTTCGCGATGGGCGGTATGGCGGCGTTTATCCCGAGCAAAGACGTTGAACGCAACAATCAGGTCCTTGCCAAAGTGAAAGCGGATAAAGCACTGGAAGCGAACAACGGCCACGACGGCACGTGGATTGCGCATCCCGGGTTGGCGGATACCGCAATGGTCGTCTTTAACGAGGTACTGGGCGAGCACAAAAATCAGCTGTTCATTACCCGTGATGAAGATGCGCCGATTACCGCTGAGCAGTTACTGGAGCCATGTGAAGGCGAACGCACAGAAGCGGGAATGCGCGCCAATATTCGCGTGGCAGTGCAGTACATTGAAGCGTGGATCTCCGGCAATGGCTGTGTACCGATTTACGGTCTGATGGAGGATGCCGCGACGGCGGAAATCTCACGAACCTCTATCTGGCAGTGGATTCACCATGAGAAAACACTGAGCAATGGAAAACCCGTAACGAAAGCGCTTTTCCGCGAAATGTTGGCGGAAGAGATGCGGGTAATCCAGGACGAACTGGGCGAGCACCGCTACAGCAGCGGGCGCTTCGACGATGCCGCACGTCTGATGGAGCAAATCACCACCTCAGATGACTTAATCGACTTCCTCACCCTGCCGGGCTATCGCTTACTGGCTTAATTCACCACATAACAATATGGAGCATCTGCACATGAAAACCCGTACTCAACAAATCGAAGAATTACAGAAAGAGTGGACACAACCGCGCTGGGAAGGCATCACCCGCCCGTACAGCGCGGAGGAGGTGGTGAAATTACGCGGCTCGGTTAACCCGGAGTGCACGCTGGCGCAGCTCGGCGCCGCGAAAATGTGGCGGCTGTTGCACGGTGAAGCGAAAAAAGGCTATATCAACAGCCTTGGCGCGCTGACTGGCGGTCAGGCGTTGCAGCAGGCGAAAGCCGGTATTGAGGCGATTTATCTTTCAGGCTGGCAGGTGGCGGCAGATGCCAACCTGGCATCCAGCATGTATCCGGATCAATCGTTGTACCCGGCAAACTCTGTTCCGGCGGTAGTGGATCGGATCAACAACACTTTTCGTCGTGCAGATCAGATCCAGTGGGCATCCGGTATTGAACCCAACGATCCGCGCTATGTGGATTACTTCCTGCCGATCGTTGCTGATGCGGAAGCCGGTTTTGGCGGCGTTCTGAATGCCTTCGAACTGATGAAATCGATGATTGAAGCCGGTGCAGCGGCCGTTCACTTCGAAGATCAGCTGGCGTCGGTGAAGAAATGCGGCCATATGGGCGGCAAGGTGCTGGTCCCCACGCAGGAGGCGATTCAGAAACTGGTTGCTGCGCGTCTGGCCGCTGATGTGATGGGCGTCCCGACGCTGGTGATTGCGCGTACCGATGCGGATGCGGCAGATCTGATCACCTCCGACTGCGATCCCTATGACAGCGGTTTTATTACCGGCGAACGCACCAGCGAAGGTTTTTACCGCACCCATGCGGGCATTGAGCAGGCGATCAGCCGCGGTCTGGCGTATGCCCCGTATGCCGATCTGGTATGGTGCGAAACTTCTACGCCGGATCTCGAACTGGCGCGTCGTTTTGCCGATGCTATCCACGCGAAGTATCCGGGCAAACTGCTGGCCTATAACTGTTCACCATCCTTCAACTGGCAGAAGAATCTGGACGACAAGACCATTGCCAGCTTCCAGCAGCAGTTGTCGGACATGGGTTACAAATACCAGTTTATTACCCTGGCGGGCATCCACAGCATGTGGTTCAACATGTTCGACCTGGCGCATGCATACGCGCAGGGCGAGGGCATGAAGCACTATGTTGAGAAGGTTCAACAACCCGAGTTCGCCGCGGCGAAAGATGGCTACACCTTTGTTTCCCACCAGCAGGAAGTGGGTACTGGTTACTTCGACAAAGTCACCACCATTATTCAGGGCGGCGCGTCATCCGTTACCGCGTTAACGGGTTCCACCGAAGAAGCGCAGTTTTGATTGATGCCCGGTGGCGCTGCGCTTACCGGGCCTACAGATAGCGTAGGCCGGATAAGCGAACGCGCCATCCGGCATGACGTGGTGCCGGATGAGGGAAAAAAATGCCGCGTGGCCTGGAATTACTGATTGCTCAAACCATCCTGCAAGGCTTTGACGCGCAGTATGGTCGATTTCTGGAAGTGACTTCCGGCGCGCAGCAGCGTTTTGAACAGGCCGACTGGCACGCCGTCCAACAGGCGATGAAAAGCCGTATCCACCTCTATGATCATCATGTGGGTCTGGTGGTGGAGCAACTGCGCTGTATTACCGATGGCAAAAGTACCGACGCGGATTTCCTTTTACGCGTTAAAGAGCATTACACCCGGCTGTTGCCGGATTACCCGCGCTTCGAGATTGCGGAGAGCTTTTTCAACTCCGTTTATTGCCGGTTATTTGACCACCGCTCGTTAACACCCGAGCGGTTGTTTATTTTCAGTTCGCAACCGGAGCGTCGCTTCCGTACTATCCCGCGCCCACTGGCCAAAGACTTCTTTCCCGATCACGGTTGGGAGCCGCTGTTGATGCGCATACTCAGTGACTTACCGCTGCGTCTGCCCTGGCAGAATAAAAGCCGGGATATCCGCTATATTATCGCGCACCTGACTGAAACACTGGGCGAGGACGCGCTACCTCGCTGCCATGTCCAGGTGGCGAACGAGTTGTTTTACCGTAATAAAGCGGCCTGGCTGGTAGGTAAATTAACCACACCTGACGGTACGCTGCCGTTTTTATTGCCGATTCATCGCACTGATGAGGGGGAACTGTTTGTCGATACCTGCCTGACCACCACGGCAGAAGCGAGCATTGTGTTTGGTTTTGCCCGCTCTTATTTTATGGTGTATGCGCCGCTGCCTGCCGCGCTGGTTGAGTGGTTGCGTGAAATCCTGCCGGGTAAAACCACTGCCGAACTGTATATGGCTATTGGCTGCCAGAAACATGCGAAAACCGAAAGCTACCGCGAATATTTATGTTATCTGGCTGAAAGCGATGAGAAATTCATTGAGGCGCCTGGCATCCGCGGTATGGTGATGCTGGTGTTTACCCTGCCAGGTTTCGACCGGGTATTTAAAATCATTAAAGACAAATTCGCCCCGCAGAAAGAGATGTCTGCCGCCCATGTGCGTGCCTGTTATCAACTGGTAAAAGAGCATGATCGCGTCGGTCGTATGGCGGATACCCAGGAGTTTGAGAATTTCGTACTGGATAAACGGCAAATCGATCCGGCGCTGATGGCGCTGTTACGACAAGAAGCGCCAGAGAAGATTACCGATCTTGGGGAACATATCGTCATTCGCCATCTCTATATTGAACGTCGCATGGTGCCGCTCAATATCTGGCTGGAACAGGTAGAAGGCCAGCAGTTGCGCGATGCGATAGAAGAATATGGTAATGCGATTCGCCAGCTTGCCGCCGCTAATATTTTCCCCGGCGATATGTTGTTTAAAAACTTTGGCGTTACCCGTCATGGCCGCGTGGTGTTCTACGACTACGATGAAATTTGCTACATGACGGAAGTGAATTTCCGCGATATTCCGCCAGCGCGTTATCCGGAAGACGAACTGGCCTGCGAACCCTGGTATAGCGTCTCGCCAGGTGATGTTTTCCCGGAGGAGTTTCGCCACTGGCTGTGTGCCGATCCGCGTATCGGGCCATTGTTTGAAGAGATGCATGCCGACCTGTTTCGCGCCGATTACTGGCGCGCGCTACAGACGCGTATTAAAGAAGGGCATGTAGAAGATGTGTATGCCTATCGACGTCGCCAGCGCTTTAGCGTGCGTTACGGCGCGATCTCAAGTACGGCGAACTCTTCGTAAACCAGTTCCATCTCCGGCGACCAATTACCCTCGCGCTCAAAAAAGGCCCGGTGTGCCGCTTGCCAGTACGCCAGGCTAAGATCGCCTTCGCCTTCCAGTGCGGCGAGATCGGCGCTCATCTCGTTAAAACGGATCAGCCTGAGCGCCAGCGTGCGTATGACGCACACGGCGTCGCCTGTGCCGTTGAGCACAATGTGATATGACCCGGGCGTGACAGGGGGCTGCTCTTTCTGATAGCTAACCAGCGAGCTACAGGTGCCACGCTTTTTACCGGCGACCACTAGCGCCGCCAGCTCGTCGGCCAGCGCCGGCGAATCACCGAAAGACCAACAGAAGGCCTGTGGGTACTTCTCCTGCCAGTATAATTTCAGGCTGCTCATTTCAGCGAGTTCCACCATAGGCCAGCGTCACCTCTTTCGCCGCTTTAATCACCATGGCGCCAAGTTCGGTGACGCGATCGTCGGTAATGCGTGAGCAGGGGCCGGAAATAGAGAGGGCCGCAAACGGTTCGCGGTGTTCGTCATAAATACACGAGGCCACGCAGCGCAGACCGAGCGCATGTTCTTCGTCGTCAAAGGAATAGCCGCGCTTGCGTGTTTGGGCGAGGTCATCTTTCAGATGCAGCGGCGACACCAGCGTCGCATGGGTATAAGCGTGCAACCCCTTGCGGTGCAGCAGACTGGTAACCTGTTCCTCACTGAGCTGTGATAAAAACGCCTTGCCCGCGCCAGAGGCGTGCATGGGCAGCTTGCCGCCAATAGGGGCGGACATGCGCATCAATTGTGTGCACTGCACCTGGTCGATAATAATAGCCTGATGGTCGCTCTGATCGAGTACGGCAAGGTTTACCGTTTCGCCGGAGTCCTCCATCAGCTTGCGCAAAATCGGATGGACAATCGCCAGCAGATTACGGCTCTGTAAGAAGCTGCTACCGACGATAAACGCGTGTGCGCCTACGGCCCAGTGGCCCAGCTCACCAACCTGGCGGACAAAACCCTGTTGCTGCATGGTGGTGAGTAGACGGTGAGTCGTGGAATTAGGCAAACCCGCCTGTTGCGCCAGTTCGGTCAGCGCGACGCTGCCGTTGGACTCGGCAATCCACTCCAGCAGCTTCAGACCGCGAGTTAAAGACTGAACCTGCCCGGTTACGGGTGCAGTGGTAGCGGCAGGTTTTCTCCCGCGTTTCGCGGGAACAGGGGCAACCATGGCAGACTCCTTTTTCTGTATCGTGGAAATCATTTTCGTTTTATTCAATTATAATGCAAGAGTTCCTGAACTGATCGGATGAGTGACATCACAGGATGCCCGATGGCGCTTCGCTTATCAGGCCTACGCTTTGGGAGCCGCCAAAGTAATTTGTAGGCTGGATAAGGCGCTTGCGCCGCCATCCGGCAAAGCGACAGAAGTGGGTGGCAAGCTGAACATGTCTCATGTTGCCCGTTGTTCTCTTTTCCGCCAGCACGCTTTGTGCCAGTATGGCTCGTTACGTGGAGCGTTGTCGGGAGCGAGTGTGAGCAGCAAAGTTGAACAACTGCGTGCGCAGTTAAATGAACGTATTCTGGTGCTGGACGGCGGTATGGGCACTATGATCCAGAGCTATCGTCTACATGAAGAAGATTTCCGCGGGGAGCGCTTTGCCGACTGGCCCTGCGACCTGAAAGGCAACAATGACCTGCTGGTCCTCAGCAAGCCGGAGGTGATCGCCGCTATCCACAACGCCTACTTTGAGGCTGGCGCGGATATCATCGAAACCAACACCTTTAACTCGACAACCATTGCGATGGCGGATTACCGGATGGAATCCCTGTCGGCGGAAATTAACTATGCGGCGGCCAAACTGGCGCGCGCCTGCGCCGATGAATGGACGGCGCGAACACCAGAAAAACCACGCTTTGTTGCGGGCGTGCTTGGTCCAACTAACCGCACGGCCTCCATTTCGCCGGACGTCAACGACCCGGCGTTTCGTAATATCACCTTCGATCAGCTGGTGGCGGCCTACCGTGAATCCACTAAAGCGCTGGTGGAAGGTGGCGTAGATCTGATTCTGATTGAGACCGTCTTCGACACCCTCAACGCCAAAGCGGCGGTGTTTGCGGTGAAAGAAGAGTTTGAAGCGCTGGGCGTTGATCTGCCGATCATGATTTCCGGCACCATCACCGACGCCTCTGGTCGTACCCTCTCCGGCCAGACGACCGAAGCCTTTTATAACTCGCTGCGCCACGCCGAGGCGCTCACTTTTGGCCTTAACTGCGCGCTGGGGCCTGATGAGCTGCGCCAGTACGTCCAGGAACTGTCGCGGATTGCCGAATGCTACGTCACCGCGCACCCGAACGCCGGCCTGCCGAACGCTTTCGGCGAGTACGACCTCGACGCCGACACCATGGCGAAACAGATTCGCGAATGGGCGGAAGCGGGCTTCCTGAATATTGTTGGCGGCTGCTGCGGCACCACGCCGGAGCATATTGCGGCGATGAGCCGCGCCGTTGCCGGTTTGCCGCCGCGCCAGCTGCCGGATATCCCGGTCGCCTGCCGCCTTTCCGGCCTGGAGCCGCTGAACATTGGCGACGATAGCCTGTTTGTCAACGTCGGCGAACGTACTAACGTCACCGGCTCGGCCAAATTTAAACGGCTGATCAAAGAAGAGAAATACAGCGAAGCGCTGGATGTCGCCCGTCAGCAGGTAGAAAGCGGCGCGCAGATTATTGATATCAATATGGATGAGGGGATGCTCGACGCCGAAGCGGCGATGGTGCGTTTCCTCAGCCTGATTGCCGGTGAGCCGGACATTGCCCGTGTACCAATCATGATCGACTCCTCCAAATGGGAGGTTATCGAAAAAGGGCTGAAGTGCATTCAGGGTAAAGGCATCGTCAACTCTATTTCGATGAAAGAGGGCGTGGAAGCTTTTATTCATCATGCGAAGTTGCTACGTCGCTATGGCGCCGCAGTGGTGGTGATGGCTTTTGATGAGCGGGGGCAGGCCGACACCCGCGAGCGTAAAATCGAAATTTGCCGCCGAGCCTACAAAATTCTCACCGAAGAGGTGGGTTTCCCGCCGGAAGACATCATCTTCGACCCGAATATCTTCGCCGTGGCGACCGGTATTGAAGAGCACAACAACTACGCGCAGGACTTTATCGGCGCTTGTGAAGACATCAAACGCGAGCTGCCGCACGCGCTGATCTCCGGCGGCGTCTCTAACGTGTCCTTCTCGTTCCGCGGCAACGACCCGGTACGTGAAGCTATCCACGCGGTATTCCTCTACTACGCCATCCGCAACGGCATGGACATGGGCATCGTCAACGCCGGACAGCTGGCTATCTACGACGACCTGCCCGCCGAGCTGCGCGATGCGGTTGAAGATGTCATTCTTAACCGTCGCGATGACGGCACCGAGCGTTTGCTGGATTTGGCGGAGAAATACCGCGGCAGCAAAACCGACGAGGCTGCCAACGCCCAGCAGGCGGAATGGCGTAGCTGGGACGTGAAAAAGCGTCTCGAATACTCGCTGGTGAAAGGCATTACCGAATTTATCGAACAGGATACCGAAGAAGCCCGCCAGCAGGCCTCCCGCCCGATTGAGGTGATTGAAGGCCCGCTGATGGACGGCATGAACGTGGTCGGCGACCTGTTCGGCGAAGGGAAAATGTTCCTGCCGCAGGTGGTGAAATCCGCTCGCGTGATGAAACAAGCGGTGGCTTACCTGGAGCCGTTTATTGAAGCCAGCAAAGAAAAAGGCTCCAGCAACGGCAAGATGGTCATCGCCACCGTGAAGGGCGATGTGCACGACATTGGCAAGAACATTGTCGGCGTGGTGCTGCAATGCAACAACTACGAAATCGTCGATCTCGGCGTGATGGTGCCAGCGGAGAAAATCCTCAGAACGGCGCGTGAAGTGAATGCCGATCTGATTGGTCTTTCCGGGCTTATCACCCCGTCGCTGGACGAAATGGTCAACGTGGCGAAAGAGATGGAGCGTCAGGGCTTTACTATCCCGCTACTGATCGGCGGCGCAACCACTTCGAAAGCGCATACGGCGGTGAAAATCGAGCAGAACTACAGCGGTCCGACGGTCTACGTGCAGAATGCTTCGCGTACCGTGGGCGTGGTGGCGGCGCTACTCTCCGACACCCAGCGTGATGACTTTGTCGCCCGTACCCGCAAAGAGTACGAAACCGTGCGTATTCAGCACGCCCGCAAAAAACCGCGCACGCCGCCGGTCACGCTGGAAGCGGCGCGCGATAACGATCTGGCATTCGACTGGGAACGCTACACCCCGCCGGTAGCCCACCGTCTGGGCGTGCAGGAGGTGGAAGCCAGCATCGAAACTCTGCGCAACTACATCGACTGGACGCCGTTCTTTATGACCTGGTCGCTGGCCGGGAAGTATCCGCGTATCCTTGAAGATGAAGTGGTGGGTGAAGAGGCGCAGCGTTTGTTTAAAGACGCCAATGATATGCTGGATAAACTGAGCGCCGAGAAACTGTTGAATCCGCGTGGCGTGGTGGGCCTGTTCCCGGCGAACCGCATCGGCGATGACATCGAAATCTATCGCGACGAAACCCGTACTCATGTTCTGACGGTCAGCCACCACCTGCGCCAGCAGACCGAGAAAGTCGGTTTTGCCAACTACTGCTTGTCTGACTTTGTTGCGCCGAAACTGAGCGGCAAAGCGGACTACATCGGCGCGTTTGCAGTCACCGGCGGTCTTGAAGAAGACGCCCTGGCTGATGCTTACGAAGCGCAACACGACGACTATAACAAGATCATGGTGAAAGCGATTGCCGACCGTCTGGCGGAAGCGTTCGCGGAATATCTGCATGAGCGTGTACGTAAGGTTTACTGGGGATATGCGCCGAACGAGAGCCTGAGTAACGACGAATTAATCCGCGAAAACTACCAGGGGATTCGCCCGGCGCCGGGTTATCCTGCCTGCCCGGAACATACCGAAAAAGGCACTATCTGGCAGCTACTGGATGTCGAAAAACACACCGGGATGAAGCTCACCGAATCTTTCGCCATGTGGCCTGGCGCGTCGGTCTCCGGCTGGTACTTCAGCCATCCTGAGAGCAAATACTTCGCGGTAGCGCAGATCCAACGCGATCAGGTGACAGATTATGCTTTTCGTAAAGGAATGAGCGTTGAGGACGTTGAGCGGTGGCTGGCGCCGAACCTGGGTTACGATGCGGACTGATTCATAAAATCGTCACTTTTCCTTACAACATACAAGGCACTCATTGGGTGCCTTGTCTCTTTCTTACAATTAAACCCTTATACTGAAGGAAGGCTCTACGCTGAATTTGCCGGATGGCGGCGTAAACGCCTTATCCAGCATACCGTATTACGTATGGTAAGCCCGGTGGCGTGCAACGCCAGCAGGCCTTAACGCTGTGCGCCATCAGGCAATTTATCGCAAGTGAGCTTCAGGAAAACGTATAACGATAAGGAGAACCTGACGCCGTGTTAACTTTGCTCCATCTACTTTCTGCCGTTGCGCTGTTGGTATGGGGAACACATATCGTTCGTACTGGCGTAATGCGCGTGTTTGGCGCGCGTCTACGTACTGTCCTCAGCCGCAGCGTGGAAAAGAAACCGCTCGCCTTTTGTGCGGGTATCGGTGTTACCGCGCTGGTACAAAGCAGTAACGCCACTACTTTATTGGTAACGTCGTTTGTCGCCCAGGATCTTGTCGCCCTGACGCCAGCTCTGGTGATTGTGCTGGGCGCTGATGTGGGTACTGCGCTAATGGCGCGTATCCTGACCTTCGATCTCTCGTGGCTATCGCCGCTGCTGATTTTTATTGGCGTGATTTTCTTTTTGGGACGTAAGCAGTCCCGCGCCGGGCAGCTGGGTCGCGTCGGTATCGGGCTTGGCCTGATTCTACTGGCGCTGGAGCTGATTGTGCAGGCAGTGACGCCGATCACTCAGGCTAATGGCGTGCAGGTCATTTTCGCGTCGCTGACGGGCGACATTATGCTGGATGCGCTGATTGGCGCGATGTTCGCTATTATCAGTTATTCCAGCCTGGCGGCGGTGTTGCTGACGGCGACCCTGACGGCGGCGGGGATTATATCGTTCCCGGTGGCGTTGTGCCTGGTCATCGGCGCCAATCTGGGATCGGGGCTGCTGGCGATGCTCAATAACAGCGCCGCCAATGCTGCCGCGCGTCGCGTAGCGCTCGGCAGCCTATTGTTCAAATTGATCGGCAGCCTGGTCATCCTGCCGTTTGTCCATCCGCTGGCGAATCTGATGGATGAGCTATCGCTACCGAAGTCAGAGCTGGTGATCTATTTCCACGTTTTCTATAACCTGGTGCGCTGCCTGGCGATGGTGCCATTTGCCGAGCTGATGGCGCGTTTTTGTAAACGAATTATTCGTGATGAGCCTGAACTGGATACCCATCTGAAGCCGAAACATCTGGATGTCAGCGCGCTGGATACGCCAACGCTGGCGCTGGCTAATGCTGCCCGTGAGGTGTTGCGCATTGGCGATGCGATGGAACAGATGATGGAAGGGCTAAAAAAGGTCATGCACGGCGAACCGCGTGAAGAGAAAGCGCTGCGCAAGCTGGCGGATGACGTTAACGTGCTCTACACCGCGATTAAGCTTTATCTGGCGCGAATGCCGAAAGACGAGCTGGCGGCGGAGGAGTCCCGCCGGTGGGCGGAGATTATTGAGATGGCCCTGAACCTCGAACAGGCGTCGGATATTATCGAGCGAATGGGCAGTGAGATTGCCGACAAGTCGCTGGCGGCGCGTCGGGCATTTTCAGAAGAAGGATTGAAAGAGCTGGATGCGCTTTACGATCAACTGCTCAGTAATCTGCAACTGGCGATGTCGGTCTTTTTCTCCGGCGATGTCACCAGCGCCCGTCGGTTGCGCCGCAGTAAACATCGCTTCCGTATACTTAATCGCCGATACTCACATGCGCATGTCGACCGCCTGCACCAGCAGAACGTGCAAAGCATTGAAACCAGCTCGCTCCATTTAGGGCTGCTGGGCGATATGAAGCGTCTTAACTCACTGTTCTGTTCGGTCGCCTATAGCGTACTGGAACAGCCGGATCAGGACGAGGAACGCGGCGAGTATTAAGTGAAATGCCGGATGGCGGGGCCTACGGAGAACATGCGTGTAGGCCCGCCATTCGGCATTCAATGTGGCCAGGGATTAAAAGCGATGACCCGCTTCCAGCGCCACGGCCTCTTCGCCCGCTTTAAACACCCAGCTGGTATTCGGGCCGCCGAGAACCGCCTGGCCGTTGCTCACCTGAATCCAGTTACCTTCCGGCAAACCAATCACTGTCAGTTCCGGCGCGACCACCAGCAGTTCGCGAATACGCTGCTCGCGGGTCTCGCCCTTATGACCTTCCGGCAAGGCGTTAGTGAAGTGAGGATTAATTTGCAGCGGGAACAGATCCAGCGCGTCGAAACCGTTTGGATCGACGATCGGCATATCGTTGGTCGTGCGGATAGTCGGGCAGGCAAGGTTGGCGCCCGCGCTCCAGCCGATATACAGCGCGCCGCGTTTTACCCTGTCCGCCATCGGCGCCAGCAGCCCGCGTTCACGCGATTCTTTCAGTAGCTGGAAGGTATTTCCGCCACCGACAATAATGATTTCCGCTTTCTCAATCGCCGCAAGCGGATCGGCGACACGATGAATCCCTGTGACGTTTATCCCTAATGGCGCAAGCACCTCTGCGGTTTTATCCGTGTACTCGTCCCATGTTTGCGTGACGCCGGCAAACGGAATAAACACGGCTGAGCGTCGACCGTTCAATTGATTCGCTATCAGCGGCAGAGCGTGTTCCAGCCAGGCCTTACCCGGCAGCGTCGAGTTACTTAATAAAAGCAGTTCCATTACTTCTCCACCTCATCAGGAAATGTCAAAACGTAATAATGCTACCATTATCCATTTAATGTCTTACTGATATGGCTCATGATGTTACGCGTGTCACAGGCAAAGCGCGGTCGCTAAAAGTGACGACAGGCCAGATCTGCCATCTGGTATCGCCTGAAAAATTACAGGTATAATCCGCAAAATTATTTAACACGTTTAGAGACGAAAATGGCAAAACTGACCTTACAAGAGCAACTGCTACAAGCGGGATTAGTGACCAGCAAAAAAATGGCCAAAGTCCAACGCACGGCTAAAAAATCACGCGTTCAGGCTCGTGAGGCCAGAGAAGCGGTGGAAGAAAATAAAAAGGCGCAACTTGAGCGTGATAAACAACTCAGTGAACAGCAAAAACAAGCGGTTTTAGCGAAAGAGTTTAAAGCTCAGGTTAAGCAACTTATTGAAATGAATAGAATCAATGTATCTAAAGGCGATATTGGTTTTAACTTCACCGATAATAACGTCATCAAAAAAATAGACGTGGATAAGCTCACCCAGACGCAACTGATTAATGGGCGTCTCGCGATTGCGCGCCTGGTTATCAATAACAGCGGTGAATGTGAATATGCGATTATTCCCGCGAGCGTCGCCGATAAAATCGCACAACGAGATGCGGACAGTATTGTCGTAAACAGTGCGCTGAGTCAGGAAGAGCAGGACGAAGATGATCCGTATGCCGATTTTAAAGTTCCTGACGATTTGATGTGGTAAGTCACATTCCCGACGTTTATGTAGAAAAATTTCTCAGAGAGTAAATATGCTGACCGACACATCTACCCGGCTTAATAAATATATCAGTGAAAGCGGCATCTGTTCGCGTCGCGAGGCGGACCGTTTTATCGAACAGGGCAATGTCTTTATCAACGGCAAACGCGCCGCCATTGGCGATCAGGTGGTCGCCGGGGATGTTGTTAAAGTAAATGGTCGGTTGATTGAGCCGCGAGAAGCGGATGATTTAGTGCTGATTGCGCTGAATAAACCGGTTGGCATTGTCAGTACCACTGAAGACGGCGAACGCGACAATATTGTCGATTTTGTGAACCACAGCAAACGTATCTTCCCGATTGGCCGTCTGGATAAAGACTCGCAGGGGCTGATATTTCTGACTAACCACGGCGATCTGGTCAATAAGATTCTGCGTGCCGGTAACGATCACGAAAAAGAGTATCTGGTGACGGTGGATAAACCGATTACCGACGAGTTTATTCGTGGTATGGGCGCTGGCGTGCCGATTCTGGGTACCGTCACCAAAAAATGTAAGGTGAAAAAAGAGGCGCCGTTTGTCTTTCGCATCACCCTGGTGCAGGGATTAAACCGTCAGATCCGTCGTATGTGTGAATACTTTGGTTATGAAGTGACGAAACTGGAGCGTACGCGCATTATGAACGTCAGCCTGAGCGGGATTCCGCTGGGCGAGTGGCGCGACCTGACGGACGATGAGCTGATCGATCTGTTTAAGTTGATTGAGCGTTCCTCTTCCGAAGCCAAGCCAAAGGCCAAAGCGAAGCCGAAGACCACGGGTATTAAGCGACCGGTCGTTGCGATCGAAAAAAGCAATGAGAAAGCGCGCCCGGCATCAAGCGGTAAGCGCTTTACCTCGCCGGGACGAAAGAAGAAAGGACGTTAACGTCTGCCGCGCGTCGGCGTATTCGCCGACCAGGAGAATGACGCTTCCGTATCGGGTTTATACGCCTGCTTTTTCTTCAACTGGCGGGCTTTTTTCGCTTCAGCCTCACGCAGCGCCATCAGCTTATCGATGTACTCCTTTTTTACGCTGTTGGTCTCAGAATTGGTCAGCGGACGACCGTGCGCAATACGGGCGCGGTCCAGCAACGTTTTCAGTTCGCGCTGTTCGCGCTCGGTCATCTCTTTTTGGGTAATGCGGGGGAGTGCCATACGGGTGCCCTCAGTTAGCCGATGCATTTAGTCTACGGCAATACGCAACGGGCGGATAGCACTCAGTCAGCAATCCGCAGCTTTCCGGCGAAATCCTGTGGCGTATAACCCGTTGACGTAAATCCTTTATCCGTGATGATGTTATCGATTTCTTTTACGCTTGCGATGCACATCACACCGTCCTGACCAAATTTGGTATGGTCGGCGAGAATCACTGATTTTTTGCTCATCGCAATCATGGCTTTGGCAACGTAGGCTTCTTCAAAGCTCTTCACCAACACGCCATGCTGGGGAGAAATGCCGCCAGCGCCAATAAAACAGATATCCGCGTGAATTGCGTTAATCTGCTGACACACCGAGACGCCGAGGTTGGCGCGAAAATGGTAATCATATTCGCCGCCTAATACATACACGCGGGCCTGCAGGTTATGCTCTTTAATTTTATCGGCAATCAGTGCTGAATTGGTAATCACGGAAAAAGCGAGAGGCGGTAATTGCTCGGCCAGAATAAGGTTAGTTGTACAGGAGTCAATAAACAATGTATCCCGTTCACTGACCATTTCGGCGGCAAGTTTGCCAATCGCTATTTTCTCTTCGCGATGCGCCTCTATTCTTGCGCTAAACGCATCCTCCTGGACAACTTGCTTTTTGACCGCGCCCCCATGAATCTTAGTGATTTTGCCTTCTGATTCCAGTAAGGAGAGATCGCGACGAATGGTTTCCGAGGTGACGTTGAGCATTTCCGATAATTTAATAACGGTGACTTCACCGAATTTGTTTAATTCATCAAGAATATGTTTTCGTCTTTTAATTGGATTCATTATCTTTCGCCGCCGTCAACCTTTGGCGCATGGTAACTGGATGCGTAAGGCAACGCAACCACTCCAACGCATGGACGATACCCTCCTCATCATTCGTGGCAGTCACATAGCCGGCCTGCCGCTTTACTGCATCCGGCGCGTTGCCCATTGCGATGCTGATTCCGGCGGCGGCAAACATGCTGACATCATTCTGCTGATCGCCAATCACGACCACCTTGTCAGAAGATATATTTAAATAATGAATTAATTGTTCTATTATGCACCCTTTATTTACATCGGTTCTTTGAATATCAATATAATTTTCTCCCGTGACGACCGCATAATATCCATAAGGCAGGTGATTATTCACTTCTGTACACAGTGTATCTATCTCCGAAGATGCGGCAACAAGGGTAATTTTATATATATCGCGACGATTAAAGATATTTTCTGTAGTTTCAGTTATAAGCGGCAACCCAAATAAACGGGCTTCATATGTTGTCCAGGGCGCAATCAGTCTATCGTCACGATGGTGAATTGCTTCGGCGCTAAAAAAATGGTGGTGATAGCGGGAAAGAGAAATATGCTGGTCAATATTCCACAGATCTGTGGCGGACAACGGAGCAGCATGAATAATGCGCTGCCCCGCCATCTCCAGAAGGTGTCCGCAGTTAAAACCGGCGCACCAGCTAAACAACGTATCAACCTGTTGCTGGCGTAGCAGGCGTACCATTGAGGAGACCGGTCTGGCGGAACATGCCGCCAGTAGACCACCGTTCTGGCGGAACGCAATCAGCGCCTGGCGCGTGCGCGGGCTGATTGTTTTCTGCGAGGTGAGTAATGTTCCATCCAGATCGGTGATCAACAACATCTCTCGTTCCCTGATATCAATGAACAATAAAAGGCGTAACGGCTTCTTTGGCGGCGTTGCACACCATGTTGTCGATAGCCGTACCGACCACCAAAATATTGACTCCGGTATCTTTAAACGCTTTCGCGTTGGCGAGGTTAATCCCGCCTTCCGCCAGCGTCGGAACATCCACCGCGCCGACCAACGCCCGCAGGCGATCTTTAATCATCTGCGGGATATCGCCTGCCGCTACGCCTTCATAGCTCATGCCGGTCATCAGACCAATCATATCCACGCCGATATCCTGCATCCGCTTCGCCACGCTGGCGACCTCTTCCGGCGTGCGTGCAGGAATACCGAAAGTATGCAGATCGTCAGGATGGCCAATATAGGCATCGACGGTCAGACCATATTGATGGGCGAGATTAACGATGTCCTGCAGATCGTCCCAGTCGGATTTATGCGTATGTAAACCGTCGGCTCCAGCGCGGGCAATCTCCAGAATTTCCGTTTCGCTGAGCGGCACCGGTAAGGTTTCGGTAAAACCGCCGGCGATACCAACGGTGATAAAAATATCGTCCGGGACCACATTACGCACACCGTGTACGGCCTCAGCCATCTGGCTATTGGTGATTTCGTGACGAATCTGCTCCGCCGCGTGCATGTTGCTCACGCCTTTGTGTCCACGCGCCAGCGCCAACGCAGGGTGGTTCGGCTCCAGAAGCTTAACGCCAGCCTCACACACGGCTTTCGCCAGGCGCGCATCGTCGCCAGTTATTCCTGTGCTGAGGATAGTTTGCCCACCGTGAAGCGTGATGGCTTCTTTCACTTTCTGTAACGCTTTGGCGCGTTTTTTATTCATATCGCCTTTAAACATGGTGTACCTCTGGTGTTGGTGCATTAATTAACGGCTGTCGTTGTTGATTCGCTCTGTACGACAGGTTTGAAACGGTTAGCAATAATGGTGGTAAGGCAGGTCATCGCCATTGTGGCAATCATTACGATGGCCATCTGGAGCGCATTGCTGGATAAGAACGGTGAGGCGAAAGCCGGAACATAGGCCACGCCTTTGACGTTAAAAAAGCCCAGCATCATGCCGCCCATCCCGGCCCAAAAAATGGCGGAGCCAAAAACAATTTTGTTGGCGAACATGAAGGGATAGGCGGATTCAACAAAGGTGCCAAAGCCCAGGTTAATGAGCAGGCCCGGCGTAGCAACGGCAGCTTCGCTTTTTTCACGCGGGGCGATCACATTGGCAAGGTTAATACCTGCGGCCACCATCACCAGACCGACCATATCGACCGCGCCAAGGAAGCTGACGCCGGATTTTTCCATCTCCAGCAGCACCAACGGCAGGATCACCGCGTGATAGACGCCGCCGAGAATGGCAGGCCAGATAACCAGACCAGCCAGCAGCCCGGCAAGAATTGGGCTGAATGCCAGCGTGCTTTCGATAGCCAGTTTGATGTAATTACCCGCAGATAGCGCCAGCGGACTCAGCAGATAGTGCATGATTAACCCAGCGGCAAGGCCCGATATCCCACCGGCGACGATGTTGACGGTAGTCATTGGGAAGCGCCAGTTCAGGCACAGCTCGAACAGCCAACGGACGAAAATCCCCGCCATTACACCGCCGATAATGCCGCCGATCAGTCCGCCCTCTACGGAAAGCACGCCAGCGACGACCCCGGCCACAATTGAAACTTCATCCAGTTCGGAAATCTGTTTTGCCGCCAGTACCGCGACTAACACTGGCAGACCTTTTAATAAGATTTCAAAGATATCGTTAAGTTTTTCCAGTCCTGGTATGTGGCTCAGGGCGAGTACAATCGCCATGGCGATAAAGCCTGGTAGCGCAGGGATCATGATGCTACGAATGTTAAAACGTTTGAGCAGGCTTTTTCCGGAACCGCTCTGTGAGGGCGAAGCGCTACCCAACTGTGGTTTGTACTTGATACCCCAATGTTTACACAGCGACGCCACGAAGGAGACGGCGCGGGTACGGCTGGTGGTGCCAGTTGTTCCGGAGGTCGCGACCACATTCGCCCCCTTTGCTGCCACCAGCGCCATGGAGGTTCCCCCGGTGCCGACAATCGGTGTTTTCATCTCAACGGCGGCGGCAAAAACGGCCTGGTTCGCTTTTACCGGATCGGCGCTCATTACCACGATCCCATCGATCTCACCGCGGCGGATCATCTCAGCGATTTGGTGATCGCTTTCTACTACCGAGGTGTTTACCTCCGAAAGTTTGCCCTGAAATATGCGCTGTGGTTTTTGTTGGTTTTCTGTGGTTAATGCATAAACCGATGCCGGGGTATCCGGTTTGGCGACGTCCATCGAGGCTTCTGCCGCGATAAACTGTACGGCGGCCACATTCACGCCCGCAGCCTCACACTGCTGATAAATCTCCTGGAGTAACTTCTCTGGCTCGGCGCCACCCAGGTTGTAGAGGTTGCCTCCACTGCTTCCAATAATCGCAATTTTTTTCATAGCGGCCTCAAATAGGGTAAGGGGGTTATCTGTGTTGTAGTGCAATCATAATTCCAACTAAAACAAAATAAAGCAACAATGAAAAAGTGGTTTTATACCAAACGATCTCAATTTTTAAAGGTAACCTATTAAAGTATAATGATTAATTTATGTTTTTGCTTTATGTTGTTTTGTGTGGTTTTGTGACAGGGTTCAAAATGAGGAGGGCATAAATAGGGGAAAGCTGCCCATATTGATGGGACGAGCAGGGTGTTACAGATTCCTGCCTTCTGTAATTGGCTTTCTGGAGCAGTATTCCGCCGGCAGTGCCTGACGTGGGAACCGCCGGATAAGGCGCTTGCGCCGTTATCCGGCAGCGTATTGCCTGATAGCGCTCACCCGCTGTCGAGCCAGGGCGATTTATTCAAATAAGTTCTGATGCAGCTTTTGCACCACTTTCTCGGCATCGTCTCCCGGCACGAGGAAGCACAGATTGTGGCTGGAGGCGCCGTAACAAATCATGCGAATGTTGAACGGTTCCAGGACGCCAAACACTTCTTTACCAACACCGCAGGCTTTTGACAGGTTGTTGCCAATCAGCGCGACCAGCGCCAGTCCTTCTTCAACTTCGACCCGACACAGCGCGGAAAGCTCCATCAATAAGGATTGGGTCAGTAACGTATCGCCCGTGGAGGTGGAGCCGGTAGTATCCAGCGTCAGCGCGACGCTCACCTCCGAAGTGGTAATCAGATCTACCGAAATATTATGCCGCGCCAGAATGCCGAACACCTCTGCCAGGAAACCTCGTGAGTGCAGCATATTCAGGCTGTGCAGCGTCAATAGCGTTTGATTGCGGCGCAGCGCCAGCGCGCGGAACAGCGGCGGGTTTTGGGTTTTATTGCACACCAGCGTACCGCCCGCTTGCGGATCTTTACTGGAGCCAACGAAGACCGGGATATCGCTACGCACGGCCGGGAGTAAGGTGGCTGGATGCAGTACTTTTGCGCCGAAGGTTGCCATCTCCGCCGCTTCTTCAAAGTCGATCTCATCAATTCGCTGCGCGACGGGCACTACGCGCGGGTCGGTGGTGTAAATACCGGGCACATCTGTCCAGATATCAACTCGCGCGGCATGGAGCGCTTCAGCCAGCAACGCTGCCGTATAGTCGCTGCCGCCGCGGCCTAATGTCGTGGTGCGGCCTTTGCTTTCACTGCCGATAAAGCCCTGAGTAATGACCAACGTTTCGCTCAGGCGCGGGAGCAACTGCTGCGCGGCCAGTTCCGCAAGCGCTGCGACGTCCGGTTCCGCACGGCCAAAGCGATCGCTGGTACGCATCACTTTGCGTACGTCGAACCAGTGGGCCTGTACGTCGCGTTCACGCAGGATCTCAACAAATAGCAGGGTAGACATTAGCTCGCCGTGGCTGACCAGTTCATCGGTCAGGGCTGCCGATGTCGCCAGCGATGCCGCCTCCGCCAGAATAGTGATGTTTTCCAGCAGGCGTTCAATCTCTTCGCGAATGACATTCGGATGACGCAGACGATCAAGGATATCGAACTGGATTTTACGGATGGCGTCGAGCGTAGCGAAACGTTCGCCGGGCTCCATCCCTTCGGCCAGCGCCACCAGCAGGTTAGTGATGCCGGCAGACGCGGAAAGCACGACTAAACGAACATTGGCGTCGGAAAGTACGATATCCGCGCTACGGTTCATGGCGTCAAAATCGGCGACGCTGGTACCGCCAAATTTGGAAACAACGATCTCTGTCATATCAACCTCGTGTCAGGAAATGAAAAACGCGACCATGGCACAAGGGCAGAACAGAAACCGGTGCAGGCGCAAATGCAAGTAACGTATTTATAAATAAAAGTTGTGGCCTGGACTGTCAACGTTGGGATTATGCGGATTTTTTATGCTGAGTTTAGGCTCAGTAACAGCGCTTATAACCCCGATACCCGTTTGTAGTATGTTGGCTTATCTATGCGCCCGGCGACTCACCCACTTGCCGCCTTTCTGCACCTCGAATTATTTAGGGTATATACTTTTTATCCTCATTCGACAGTGCCTGGGGCAACGGCACTAAAACAATCACACTTTTCTGTGACTGGCGTTACAATCGATCCCAGTCACAATTCTCAAATCAGAAGAGTATTGCTAATGAAAAACATCAATCCAACGCAGACTTCTGCCTGGCAGGCGCTCCAGAAACACTACGATGAAATGAAAGACGTTACGATCGCTGAGCTTTTCGCGAACGATAGCGACCGTTTCGCTAAATTTTCCGCGACGTTTGACGATCTGATGCTGGTGGATTTCTCCAAAAACCGCATCACCGAAGAGACGCTGGCAAAATTACAGGATCTGGCGAAAGAGACCGACCTGGCCGGCGCGATTAAATCCATGTTCTCCGGCGAGAAGATCAACCGCACCGAAGACCGCGCCGTGCTGCACGTGGCGCTGCGTAACCGTAGCAATACGCCGATCATTGTGGACGGCAAAGATGTGATGCCGGAAGTGAACGCCGTGCTTGAGAAAATGAAAACTTTCTCGCAAGCGATTATCTCCGGTCAGTGGAAAGGCTACACCGGTAAGGCCATCACCGACGTGGTGAACATCGGTATCGGCGGTTCCGACCTCGGCCCGTTCATGGTGACCGAAGCGCTGCGTCCGTATAAAAACCATCTGAACATGCACTTCGTCTCTAACGTCGATGGCACCCACATCGCTGAAGTGCTGAAGAAAGTGAACCCGGAAACCACGCTGTTCCTGGTCGCTTCTAAAACTTTCACCACCCAGGAAACCATGACCAACGCCCACAGCGCGCGCGACTGGTTCCTGAAAACTGCAGGCGATGAAAAACACGTGGCGAAACACTTTGCTGCGCTCTCCACCAACGCCAAAGCGGTCGGCGAATTTGGTATCGACACGGCCAATATGTTCGAGTTCTGGGACTGGGTCGGCGGTCGTTACTCGCTGTGGTCTGCCATCGGGCTGTCCATTATTCTGTCCGTCGGTTTCGACAACTTTGTCGAGCTGCTTTCCGGCGCGCACGCGATGGACAAGCATTTCTCCACCACTCCGGCGGAGAAAAACCTACCCATTCTGCTGGCGTTGATTGGCATCTGGTACAACAATTTCTTCGGCGCGGAAACCGAAGCCATTCTGCCGTATGACCAGTATATGCACCGTTTCGCCGCCTACTTCCAGCAGGGTAACATGGAATCCAACGGTAAATACGTTGACCGTAACGGCAACGCCGTGGATTACCAGACAGGCCCAATTATCTGGGGCGAACCAGGCACCAACGGTCAGCACGCGTTTTATCAATTGATTCACCAGGGTACTAAAATGGTGCCGTGTGACTTTATCGCCCCGGCTATCACCCATAACCCGCTATCCGATCATCATCAGAAGCTGCTGTCTAACTTCTTCGCGCAGACCGAAGCGCTGGCGTTTGGTAAATCCCGCGAGGTGGTTGAGCAGGAATATCGCGATCAGGGTAAAGATCCGGCGCAGCTTGAACACGTTGTGCCATTCAAAGTGTTTGAAGGCAACCGCCCGACCAACTCTATCCTGCTGCGTGAAATTACGCCGTTCAGCCTGGGCGCGCTGATTGCGCTGTATGAGCATAAAATCTTTACGCAGGGCGTCATCCTGAACATCTTTACTTTCGACCAGTGGGGCGTTGAGTTGGGTAAACAGTTGGCTAACCGTATTCTGCCGGAGTTGGGCGATGATAAAGCTATTTCGTCCCATGATAGCTCTACCAACGGTCTGATTAACCGTTATAAAGCCTGGCGCGCTTGATGGCGCTGCGCTTATCCGGTCTACGTAATGCATAGCGTCTGTAGGCCGGGTAAGGCGTTTCGCCGCCATCCGGCAAAAAGAGAATAAGATAATAAAAAGGCCGATATTCACATCGGCTTTTTTTATAAGATAATTCCGCTTGTCCGTCTTTATCCCCACAATTTTATATTGAGCTTAATCCTAAAATAAGCAATAACCAGAAAATCACTCTGCGTTATTTTCAGATTATACGGATGCTGATGTCTTTTAGTTTAATTTTAACTTATTGATTTTATTTGTTTGTTAATTAAATAATGTAGGCGTTACTTCTTTAAAGTTTAATTATCCTAAAACCTCGCTGTTATTTCTCCCGGACATAATCCGCCTGCTTTGGTTGTGTATACTCGGTAGCGCCCGAAATTCTTTTGGGTAAATCTCCATTCATTCAATGAAGGGAAATTATGATGAAAAAAGTACTGTATGGCATTTTTGCCATAACCGCGCTTGCGGCGACATCTGTCTCGGCAGCCCCCGTTCAGGTGGGTGAAGCGGCAGGGTCGGCAGCGACGTCGGTATCGGCGGGAAGCTCCTCCGCTACCAGCGTTAGCACCGTAAGTTCGGCGGTGGGCGTCGCGTTAGCGGCAACCGGCGGCGGCGATGGTTCTAATACCGGAACCACGACCACCACGACCACCAGTACCCAGTAGTATCGGTACGTTTAACCATAACCACACTCCGGTGTGGTTATTTTGCCCCTCTGGAGAAGCGTCGTGAAGCGACTCGCACTTATCCTGATTTGCCTGCTATTACAGGCGTGTTCGGCCACCACCAAAGGCCTGGGCGATTCACTGTGGGACAGTTTGTTCGGTACGCCAGGCGTACAGCTAACGGATGACGATATTCAAAACATGCCTTATGCCAGCCAGTACATGCAGCTTAACGGCGGTCCTCAGCTGTTTGTGGTGCTCGCTTTCTCGGAAAACGGGCAGCAGAAATGGGTGACGCAGGATGGCGCGACGATCGTGACGCAGCATGGCCGTCTGGTCAAAACGCTGCTCAGCGGTGACAACCTGATCGATGTGAATAATCTGGCGGCCGACCCGCTGGCGAAACCAGGACAGATTATCGATGGCGCGACCTGGACTCGCACCCTGGGCTGGACCGAACATCGCCAGGTGCGTTACGCCACCGCCCGTTCCGTTTTTACATGGCGAGGGACCGATAGCGTTAGCGTCGGCAGTGAAGAGACCGCCGTGCGGGTGCTGGATGAAGAAGTGACGACCGATCAAACGCGCTGGCGTAATCGCTACTGGATTGATAGCGAAGGCCAAATTCGCCAGACGGAACAGTATCTGGGCGCGAATTACTTTCCGGTGAAAACCACGCTGATTAAGGCGGCAAAATCATGATGAAAAGGACGATAAGCGCGCTGGCGCTGGCCTTTGTCGCGTCATCCGCCTTTGCCAGCGGCACTGTTACCGTTTTTACCCAGGGTAATAGCGAGCCTAAAACGCTGACAGACGCTGAGCATCTGCTCGATTTAGTCGGACAGCCGCGCCTGGCAACGAGCTGGTGGCCTGCGGCGGTTATAGGCGAAGAACAGGCGACCGTGACGGCGCGTCAGCAGCAGCAGGAACTTCTCGGGCGACTGGCGGCGCTCGGCGCTGAGGAAGACGGCGATGCGGCGGCGGCGATAAACACACTGCGCCGACAGATTCAGGCGGTGAAGGTGACGGGCAGACAATTCGTGAATCTTGATCCTGACGTGGTGCGGGTGAGCGAACGAGGTAACCCGCCGCTGCAAGGTCACTACACGCTCTGGGTCGGGCCGCAACCCACGCAGGTGACGCTCTTTGGCTTGATTAGCCAGCCGGGCAGCCAGCCGTTCGTCCCTGGGCGGGACGTCGCCAGTTATCTTGAGGATCAGCGCTTACTCAGCGGCGCGGATCGTAGCTATGCCTGGGTGGTTTACCCTGATGGACGCAGCCAAAAAGCGCCGGTGGCTTACTGGAATAAACGTCATATCGAGCCGATGCCCGGCAGCATTATTTTTGTCGGTTTTGCCGATTCCCTTTGGCGCGGCACGCCGGAGGCGATAAATGCCGACATTCTTCATACCCTGACGCAGCGGATACCGGAATAATGAAAAAAACACATCTGCTCAGCGTGCTGGCGCTGGGTATTAGCGCGGCCTGCCATGCCGAAACATATCCAGCCCCTGTTGGGCCTTCACAATCTGACTTTGGCGGCGTGGGCCTGCTGCAAACGCCGACAGCGCGTATGGCGCGTGAAGGGGAGATGAGCCTGAACTATCGCGATAACGATCAGTACCGCTACTACTCGGCTTCGGTTCAGCTTTTCCCGTGGCTGGAAACCACGTTGCGCTATACCGATGTCCGTACGAAAAAGTACAGCAGCGTGGAATCATTCTCCGGCGACCAGACTTACAAAGATAAAGCGTTTGATGTGAAACTGCGGTTGTGGGAAGAGAGTTACTGGATGCCGCAGGTGGCGGTTGGCGCGCGCGATATCGGCGGGACGGGGCTGTTTGATGCGGAATATATTGTAGCGAGTAAGGCCTGGGGGCCGTTTGATTTTTCATTAGGTCTCGGCTGGGGCTATCTTGGCACCAGCGGCAATGTGTCTAATCCTTTCTGTTCGTATAGTGATAAATTCTGTTCGCGTGATAACAGCTATAAAGAGGCAGGTTCCGTCGACGGTAGCGATATGTTTCACGGCCCGGCCTCGCTGTTTGGCGGCGTGGAATACCAGACCCCGTGGCAACCGCTACGCCTGAAGCTGGAGTATGAAGGCAATAACTATCAGCAGGATTTTGCGGGGAAACTGGAACAGAAGAGCAAGTTTAACGTCGGCGCCATTTACCGCGTCACCGATTGGGCCGACGTTAACCTCAGCTACGAGCGCGGCAATACCTTTATGTTTGGCGTTACGCTGCGCACCAATTTCAACGATTTACGTCCCGCGTATCATGACAATTCACGCCCGCAATACCGACCACAGCCGCAGGATGCCATCCTGCAACATTCGGTAGTGGCTAATCAATTAACGTTATTGAAATATAATGCTGGTCTGGCGGACCCGAAAATCCAGGTCAAAGGCGATACGCTGTACGTTACCGGTGAACAGGTGAAGTACCGCGACTCCCGTGAAGGGATCGTGCGCGCTAACCGGATCGTCATGAACGATCTGCCGGAGGGGATCCGCACGATCCGCGTGACGGAAAACCGCCTTAATCTGCCGCAGGTCACCACTGAAACCGATGTCGCCAGCCTGAAACGCCATCTGGAAGGCGAACCGCTGGGACATGAAACTCCGCTGGCGCAAAAACGCGTGGAGCCGATCGTGCCAGAGAGTACTGAACAGGGTTGGTATATCGACAAGTCGCGCGTTGATTTTCATCTTGATCCCGTGCTGAATCAGTCGGTAGGCGGCCCGGAAAACTTCTATATGTATCAGTTGGGCGTAATGGGAACTGCGGATCTGTGGGTCACAGATCATCTGCTCACCACGGGCAGCGTGTTTGCCAATATCGCCAACAACTACGACAAATTTAACTACACCAATCCGCCGAAGGATTCGCATCTGCCGCGGGTGCGTACGCATGTCCGTGAGTATGTGCAGAATGATGTTTATGTGAATAACCTACAGGCCAACTACTTCCAGTATTTTGGCAATGGTTTCTATGGGCAGGTCTACGGCGGTTATCTGGAGACCATGTTTGGCGGTGCCGGGGCGGAAGTCCTGTATCGCCCGGTAGACAGCAATTGGGCGTTTGGTCTGGATGCCAACTACGTGAAACAGCGTGACTGGCGTAGCGCGCAGGATATGATGAAGTTTACCGATTACAGCGTGAAGACCGGACATTTGACCGCATACTGGACGCCGTCGTTCGCCCAGGATGTGCTGGTGAAAGCCAGCGTTGGTCAGTATCTGGCGGGCGATAAAGGCGGTACGCTGGAGATCGCCAAACGCTTCGATAGCGGTGTTGTTGTCGGCGGTTACGCGACGATTACCGATGCGTCGCCGGATGAATATGGGGAAGGGGATTTTACCAAAGGCGTATATGTTTCCGTGCCGCTGGATATCTTCTCGTCCGGCCCAACCCGAAGTCGTGCGGCAATTGGCTGGACGCCGCTGACGCGTGACGGTGGTCAACAGCTTGGCCGTAAGTTTGGCCTGTATGATATGACCAGTGACAGGAGCGTAAATTTCCGTTAATACTCAGGCCGGATAAGGCGTTTACGGCGCTATCCGGCAAATTATCTTATTGAACAAAATATAAACATAAATAAAAAATATAGATGCCCGTCACATTTGTGCGTTATACAGAAACCTCGCCGCAGAGAAAGAGGGGGCTGTTATGATGCCATTATCGCGCTCACGTCTTGAGTTTATCGCCACGATTTTACAAAACGTACTAAATTTGGGGCTGCTTACCCTCGGTCTGATCCTGGTCGTTTTTCTCGGTAAAGAGACGGTTCATCTGGCGGATGCATTATTCGCGCCTGAGCAAGCCAGCAAATATGAACTGGTGGAAGGGCTGGTGATCTACTTTCTTTATTTCGAATTTATTGCGCTGATTGTGAAGTACTTTAAGTCTGGCCTTCACTTTCCGCTGCGCTATTTCGTGTACATTGGGATCACGGCGATTGTGCGTCTGATCATTGTCGATCATAAAACGCCAATGGATGTATTACTCTATTCGGCGGCGATCCTCCTGTTGGTTATCACGTTGTGGTTATGTAATTCGAACCGACTACGGCGAGAATAGGCGTCGCCACACCGTAACGGACGTATGGCGTGGCAATAAATTAGCCGCTGTCTATAACGCATAAAAAAAGCGCTCCGAAGAGCGCCAAAATACGACCATAAGTGGGGATAACATAACTTGAGGGCAGTGGCATTGCCCGTTGCCGGGCAGGTACTTCGATAAAACTTAACCTTTCACACCCCCTGCCGTCAGGCCGTTGACCAGCCAACGTTGCGCCAACAGGAACACCAGGGTGATAGGAATAGCTGAAAGGACGGCGGCGGCGGCAAAGTCGCCCCACAGGTAGTTTTGCGGGTTGAGATATTGCTGCATACCCACGGCCAGCGTATAGCTGTCCACATCGCGCAGTAACAACGAGGCGACCGGAACTTCGGTAATCGCTGCGATGAACGACAGAATAAACACCACCGCCAGAATCGGTACGGAAAGCGGCAGCAGCACCAGGCGAAACGCCTGCCACGGGGTTGCGCCATCCAGCGCGGCGGCCTCTTCCAGCGAACTGTCGATAGTTTCGAAGTAGCCTTTAATCGTCCAAACATGCAGCGCGATGCCGCCAAGATAGGCGAAGATCACGCCGCCATGCGTATTCAGACCGATAAATGGAATGTATTGTCCCAGGCGATCAAATAACGCATACAGCGCTACCAGAGACAAAACCGCCGGAAACATCTGGAAAATCAGCATCCCTTTGAGCAGTGTTGCTTTACCTGGAAAACGCATTCGTGCGAAAGCGTAGGCGCAGGTGGTGGAGAGCGCCACGATGCCGATGGCGGTAATACCGGCGATTTTCACCGAGTTCCACAGCCACAGCAGGACCGGGAAGGGAGGCGGCGTTACCCGACCATCCGCATGTTCCACGCTGAAACCCAGCGCCAGCCGCCAGTGTTCCCAGGAGATTTTATCCGGGATCAGGCTTCCGGTGGCGAAGTTCCCTTCACGTAGCGAGATAGCGATGACCATCAGCAGCGGGAACATAATCGCTGCGATGAAAATCAGCAGCCCCAGGTGCGTGATGAGGAGACGCAGTTTCTGAGATTTGGGTTGGACCATAGCCATTGTTATTATCTCCCTTAATCAAACTTCATACGCGTGGCTTTCAGGTTCACTATTGCCAGCGCGCCTACCAGCAGGAAGATCAGCGTGGCAATGGCCGCCGCCAGACCGAAGTCCTGACCGCCGCCGCCTTCAAAGGCGATACGGTAGGTGTAGCTGACGAGTAGATCGGTATAACCGGCAGGCGTGGTGGTGCCGAGACGGTCTGGCCCGCCGTTGGTCAATAACTGAATCAGGACAAAGTTATTAAAGTTAAAGGCGAAGCTGGCGATCATCAGCGGCGTTAGCGGCTTAATCAGCAGCGGTAAGGTGATCTTAAAGAAATTCTGAAATGGACCGGCGCCGTCCATTGCGGAGGCTTCGTACAGGTCATCCGGAATCGCTTTCAGCAGTCCCATGCACAGGATCATCATGTAGGGATAGCCCAGCCAGGTATTCACGATAATCACCATTGCCCGCGCGGTGTTGGGGTCGCTGAACCAGGCAGGTTTAATGCCGAACAGCGCGCTCAGCATCATATTGATTTCACCAAAGCTTTGGTTGAATAACCCTTTGAAAATCAAAATTGAAATAAACGACGGTACGGCGTAGGGCAGAATCAGCAGGACGCGGTAGATAGCTTTACCTTTCAGCGCTTCCCACTGTACGAGGCAGGCCAATACCATCCCAACCGCCACGGTTAACACCACAGTGAGGACCGAAAAGACCACGGTCCAGACGAAGATAGCGAAAAAGGGCTTCTGGATCCCTTCGTCGGTAAAGACGCGCGTAAAGTTTTTCGCGCCGATAGTAACGGTATAACCAGGACTGAGTTTTTCATCACCCCAGCTTCCGTCGGCGTTGATCGACTGATAATAACCGCTATCGTTGTTTGGCCGGTATTTTACGCCGCTCTGGTTATTGGTCAGCAGGCCGTCATCAGCCAGTGTGTACAGCGGACGGGTACCGGAAAACTGACGCAGCGAGCTCATAATCACTTTGCTTTCATCCGGCAGGACGGCGGTTATCTGGTTCAACGCCAGACGGTTCTGGGTGATTATTCGCAGATTGGCGCGTTCGCCGCCCGGCAGGGCATCAGTCTCTTTCAGCTGTAATTTTTGTTCGCCGCCGAAGGAAAATGCGTCAGACAGGTAATGTTTGCCCGTTTCTCCGTCGGTGAGGGCCAGTTGCCACTCGTCGCCGGTCGGGTAAAGACCGAAGTTATAGGTTTTTCCTGCCTGATAAGAACGGTCCATCAGCACTTGCTGGGCGCGTTCAAAGGTGAGCTGGTTGGTGCTGCTGTAGTTAGTAAAGGCGATAGCGATGGTGCACACCAGCGGGAATAGCACAAACAGCCCCATGCCGGCGAGGCCAGGGTAAACGTAGCGCCAGGCGTAGGTTTTACGATTTGCGAAAATATACAGGCCAGCAGAGCTTAAAATCAGCGTCATGATGGCGAACAGATACTCCCCTTGTACGTACATTAAAACTACAAGGTAACCCACCAGCAGGCCCAGCAGACCAATTACTGACCATTTAAGCTGGTCGCTTTGCCACCAGTGTTTCTTTTTAATGACATCCATGGGGGTTTTCCTCTACAGCGTTGAAACTTCCTGGCCGGAGATGTGCCTGATGGCGCTGCGCTTATCAGGCCTACGGTGTGTTGTAGGCCGGATAAGGCATTTATGCCGCCATCCGGCACAGGCTCACGGCATTACTTAGTGATACGGCTTTGTGCATCTTTCAGCGCGGCATCCACGGTTTGACGGCCGCTGGCGGCGTTGATCACAGCCGTACGTACCGCATACCAGAAGGCGGACATCTGCGGAATATTCGGCATGATCTCGCCTTTCTGGGCGTTATCCATGGTGGCGGCGATACGGGGGTCTTTCGCTAACTGCTCCTGGAAAGATTTCAGCGCCACGGCGCCCAGCGGTTTATCTTTGTTCACCGCTTCCAGACCCTGATCGGTCAGCAGGTAGTTTTCGAGGAACTCTTTCGCCAGCTCCTTGTTCGGGCTGGCAGCGTTAATCCCCGCGCTCAGCACGCCGACGAACGGTTTCGAGGGTTTACCTTTGAAGGTCGGCAGCAGGGTGACACCGTAGTTGACTTTGCTCTTGTCGATGTTCGACCATGCCCACGGACCGTTGATGGTCATTGCCGTTTCGCCTTTATTGAAGGCCGCTTCGGCGATGGAGTAATCGGTATCGGCGCTCATATTTTTGTTCTTGATCATATCGATCAGGAAAGTCAGGCCCGCTTTCGCGCCGGCGTTGTCGACGCCAACGTCTTTCACGTCATACTTGCCGTTTTCAAATTTGAACGCGTAACCGCCGTCAGCGGCGATCAAAGGCCAGGTGAAATACGGCTCTTGCAGGTTGAACATTATCGCCGACTTCCCTTTCGCTTTTAGCTCTTTATCCAGCGCCGGGATCTCTTCCCAGGTTTTCGGCGGGTTCGGGACGAGGTCTTTGTTATAAATCAGGGAGAGGGCTTCAACGGCGATGGGGTAGGCGATCAGCTTGCCGTTATAACGTACCGCATCCCAGGTGAACGGATAGAGTTTGTCCTGAAACGCTTTATCCGGAGTGACCTCCGCCAGCAGACCAGACTGCGCGTAGCCGCCAAAACGGTCGTGCGCCCAGAAGATAATGTCAGGACCGTCGCCGGTGGCAGCCACCTGCGGGAATTTCTCTTCCAGCTTATCCGGGTGCTCAACGGTCACTTTAATGCCGGTGTCTTGCTCAAATTTTTTACCGACCTCGGCCAGACCGTTATAACCCTTGTCGCCGTTGATCCAGATAACCAGTTTACCTTCTTCAATTTTGGCGAGAGCCGGGGCGGAAATCATCATCGTCGTAAGTGCGGATAATGCGAGGATGCCTACGCCAGTTTTAATCTTCATATCTCCCATCCTTTTTGGTGATGTACACAGAGGTGGTTTAACGGTCTCTAGTTTCTTTATACGACAACCTCTTTCCATCCTCCCTACCCCTACGCCCCACCCCGGCTTTATGTGATCTGTGTTGCATAAATGTGAGTAATGCGTGCTGGCGCACACAAAAACACGCCGATTTTTGCGGGCGGCATCACGAAATTCCTTTTCTGCCCGCACTCGTGGTCTCAGGCGCTGTGTCCTCATCCTCCCGCCTCCTCCCCCATAAAAAAGCCGGGGGGTGGAGGATTTACCCCAGTCAGGGATCGCGCATAGTCAGGCCATCATGAATGTTGCTGTCAATGACAGGTTGTAACGAAGGGAGAAAGGCATGGCGAGCGTACAGCTACGAAATGTAACGAAAGCCTGGGGTGACGTGGTGGTATCGAAAGATATTAACCTCGATATCCATGACGGGGAGTTCGTGGTGTTTGTCGGACCGTCAGGCTGTGGTAAATCGACCTTGCTGCGTATGATCGCCGGGCTTGAAACCATCACCAGTGGCGACCTGTTTATCGGGGAAACCCGTATGAATGATATCCCGCCTGCCGAGCGCGGCGTGGGCATGGTATTCCAGTCTTATGCGCTCTATCCCCATCTCTCCGTTGCAGAAAACATGTCTTTCGGCCTCAAGCTGGCGGGCGCCAAAAAAGAGGTAATGAATCAACGCGTCAACCAGGTGGCGGAAGTGCTGCAACTGGCGCATCTGCTGGAACGTAAGCCAAAAGCGCTTTCCGGCGGGCAGCGTCAGCGCGTAGCGATTGGCCGCACGCTGGTGGCGGAGCCGCGTGTGTTTTTGCTGGATGAACCGCTCTCTAACCTGGATGCCGCGCTACGCGTGCAGATGCGCATTGAAATTTCTCGCCTGCATAAACGTCTGGGCCGCACGATGATTTACGTCACCCACGATCAGGTCGAGGCGATGACCCTGGCCGACAAAATCGTGGTGCTGGACGCCGGTCGCGTCGCGCAGGTCGGTAAGCCGCTGGAGCTGTACCACTATCCGGCGGACCGTTTTGTCGCGGGCTTCATCGGCTCGCCGAAGATGAACTTCCTGCCGGTGAAAGTGACCGCCACCGCGATTGAACAAGTCCAGGTCGAACTGCCGAATCGCCAGCAAATCTGGCTGCCGGTCGAAAGTCGCGGCGTGCAGGTCGGCGCCAATATGTCTTTAGGTATTCGGCCGGAACACCTGCTGCCGAGCGATATCGCCGATGTCACCCTGGAAGGTGAAGTCCAGGTGGTCGAGCAGTTAGGGCACGAAACACAAATTCATATCCAGATCCCCGCCATCCGTCAAAACCTGGTTTATCGCCAGAATGACGTGGTGCTGGTAGAAGAGGGCGCCACATTCGCTATCGGCCTGCCGCCAGAGCGCTGTCATCTGTTCCGCGAGGATGGCAGCGCATGTCGTCGTCTGCATCAAGAGCCGGGTGTTTAAGGCCTCCATAAAAAAACGAAACGCAAAACCATTCGCAGTTTTAGAAGGTGGCAGCGTTTAAAGAAAAGCAATGATCTCAGGAGATAGAATGATGATTACTCTGCGCAAACTCCCACTGGCGGTTGCTGTCGCAGCGGGCGTAATGTCCGCTCAGGCAATGGCTGTCGATTTCCACGGTTACGCCCGTTCCGGTATTGGCTGGACGGGAAGCGGCGGCGAACAACAGTGTTTCCAGGCAACGGGTGCCCAAAGTAAATACCGTCTCGGTAACGAATGTGAAACCTATGCGGAACTGAAACTGGGCCAGGAAGTGTGGAAAGAGGGCGATAAGAGCTTCTATTTCGACACCAACGTCGCCTATTCGGTTAACCAGCAGAACGACTGGGAATCGACCGATCCCGCCTTCCGCGAAGCGAACGTGCAGGGTAAAAACCTGATTGAATGGCTGCCGGGCTCTACCATCTGGGCCGGTAAGCGCTTCTATCAGCGTCATGACGTACACATGATCGACTTCTACTACTGGGATATTTCAGGTCCTGGCGCAGGTATCGAAAATATCGATCTGGGCTTCGGTAAGCTTTCGCTGGCGGCGACCCGCTCTACTGAAGCGGGCGGCTCTTACACCTTCAGCAGCCAGAATATTTATGATGAAGTGAAAGATACCGCTAACGACGTCTTTGACGTACGTCTGGCTGGTCTGCAAACGAACCCGGACGGCGTACTGGAGCTGGGCGTTGATTACGGTCGCGCCAATACGACCGATGGTTATAAGCTGGCTGATGGGGCATCGAAAGACGGCTGGATGTTCACCGCCGAACACACGCAAAGCATGTTGAAAGGCTATAACAAGTTTGTCGTGCAATATGCCACCGATGCCATGACCACGCAGGGTAAAGGCCAGGCGCGCGGTTCCGACGGTTCTTCATCTTTCACTGAAGAATTGCCTGATGGAACCAAAATTAATTATGCCAATAAGGTCATCAACAATAATGGCGATATGTGGCGTATTTTGGATCATGGCGCCATCTCGCTTGGTGATAAATGGGATTTGATGTACGTCGGTATGTACCAGAATATCGATTGGGATAATAACCTGGGTACTGAGTGGTGGACCGTGGGCGTACGTCCAATGTACAAGTGGACGCCAATCATGAGTACCCTGCTGGAAGTCGGCTACGACAACGTGAAATCTCAGCAGACCGGCGATCGTAACAATCAATATAAAATCACCCTGGCGCAACAGTGGCAGGCGGGCGACAGCATCTGGTCGCGTCCGGCTATCCGTATTTTCGCCACCTACGCGAAATGGGATGAGAAATGGGGCTATATCAAAGACGGTGATAACATTTCCCGTTATGCCGCAGCGACTAACTCCGGCATTTCCACCAACAGCCGTGGCGATAGCGATGAGTGGACCTTCGGCGCCCAGATGGAAATCTGGTGGTAATACGATGGTCATCTGACGTAACGAGGGGCGCAAGCCCCTCTGAAACATCAGGTCTGATGATGCTTGTAAGCCGAATAAGGCGCCAGCCGCCATTCGGCGATATGTTTGGGTTGGCGCGCTATTGCCTGGCTACCGCTGAACCCGCCTTATTGAGGTGAGAATAATGAAAATGAAGAAAAGTCTCGTCGCCCTCTGTTTAACCGCAGGGCTGTTCGCCAGCGTGCCGGGTATCAGCCTGGCGGAAGTGAACTATGTACCGCAAAATACCAGCGCCGCGCCCGCTATTCCTGCTGCTGCGCTACAGCAATTAACCTGGACGCCTGTAGATCAGTCAAAAACGCAGTCTACCCAACTGGCGACTGGCGGCCAGCGCCTTGACGTCGCCGGAATTACCGGCCCGGTCGCCGCTTATAGCGTTCCGGCGAATATCGGCGAGCTGACATTAACTCTGACCAGCGAGGTCAATAAGCAAGCCAGCGTTTTTGCGCCAAACGTGTTGATTCTTGACCAAAATATGACGCCTTCGGCGTTCTTCCCCAGCAGTTACTTTACTTATCAGCAGCCGGGCGTCATGAGCGCAGACCGGCTGGAAGGCGTGATGCGCCTGACGCCTGCGTTGGGGCAGCAGAAACTCTATGTTCTGGTGTTTACGACCGAAAAAGATCTTCAGCAAACCACTACGCTGCTCGATCCGGCAAAAGCCTATGCCAAAGGCGTCGGCAACTCTATCCCGGATATTCCCGATCCAGTTGCTCGCCATACCACTGACGGCGTGGTGAAACTGAAGGTGAAAACCAACAGTAGCTCCAGCGTATTGGTCGGGCCGTTGTTTGGCTCGTCCGGTACCGGGCCGGTAACGGTAGGCAATACCGCCGCGCCGGTCGCTGCGCCAGCGCCAGTCGCGCCGAAGAAAAGCGAGCCGATGTTGAACGATACGGAAAGCTACTTTAATAAAGCGATTAAGGATGCCGTAGCGAAAGGCGACGTCGATAAGGCGCTGAAACTGCTTGATGAGGCCGAACGTCTGGGATCGACATCTGCCCGTTCCACCTTTATCAGCAGTGTAAAAGGCAAGGGGTAATTATTTCCCCACAGTGCTGATTTTGCAGCAACTGGTGCGTCTCCTGGCGCACCTTTTTTTATCATTTCATGCGAATTGTTATTTTTTTGTTGCGCAACAGATCACTTAATTGTGATTGCGCCCCCCGTAATGTCTTTTCTGAGATACAATGACTTTAGGTTATGAATCGGAGAGTAAGGCATGTCACACCCTGCGTTAACGCAACTGCGTGCGCTGCGCTATTTTGATGCGATTCCTGCGCTTGAACCCCATTTGCTGGACTGGCTGTTGCTGGAAGATTCTATGACTAAACGTTTTGAGCAGCAGGGAAAGCGGGTAAGCGTGACGCTGATTCGGGAAGCGTTTGTCGGCCAAAGTGAGGTCGAGGAAGCATCAGGTTTACTGCCATCCGAATCCCGCTACTGGTTACGTGAGATACTGCTTTGCGCTGACGGCGAGCCCTGGCTTGCCGGACGTACCGTGGTACCGGAATCCACGCTGTGCGGACCTGAACAGGTCTTACAACATCTGGGTAAAACCCCGCTTGGACGTTATCTATTTACATCATCGACACTGACCCGCGATTTTATTGAAATTGGACGCGATGCAACGCTGTGGGGGCGCCGCTCTCGACTGCGGTTGAGCGGAAAACCGCTGTTGCTTACCGAGCTTTTTTTACCTGCATCGCCGCTGTACTGAGAGGAAGATAAAGATGGAGTGGAGTCTGACGCAGAGTAAGCTGCTGGCGTTTCACCGTTTGATGCGTACAGATAAGCCTATTGGCGCGTTGCTGCTGCTCTGGCCGACGCTTTGGGCACTATGGGTGGCGACGCCGGGTATGCCTCAGCTGTGGATTTTGGCGGTTTTTGTCGCTGGCGTGTGGTTAATGCGCGCGGCGGGCTGCGTGGTAAATGATTATGCCGATCGTAAATTTGACGGACATGTAAAACGTACGGTCAACCGGCCTTTACCCAGCGGCGCCGTGACAGAGAAAGAGGCGCGCAACCTGTTTGTGGTGCTGGTGCTGCTGGCGTTTCTGTTGGTGCTGACGCTGAACGCCATGACGATTCTGCTTTCCGTAGCGGCGCTGGCGTTGGCCTGGGTTTATCCCTTTATGAAACGCTACACCCACCTGCCGCAGGTCGTGCTGGGGGCCGCTTTCGGCTGGTCAATCCCCATGGCGTTCGCCGCGGTGAGCGAATCCCTGCCGTTGAGCTGCTGGCTGATGTTCCTCGCCAATATTCTCTGGGCGGTGGCTTACGATACGCAATATGCGATGGTCGACAGAGATGATGATATCAAGATAGGCATTAAATCGACTGCGATCTTGTTTGGTCGTTATGACACATTGATTATCGGGATTCTGCAGCTTGGCGTCATGGCGTTAATGGCGCTGATCGGCTGGTTGAATGGTCTGGGATGGGGATATTACTGGGCTGTGCTGGTGGCGGGCGCGCTGTTTGTCTACCAGCAAAAACTGATTGCGAACCGTGAACGTGAAGCCTGCTTTAAAGCCTTTATGAACAATAACTACGTTGGCCTGGTGCTATTTTTAGGGCTGGCGATGAGTTACTGGCACTTCTGATGTCATGCCGGGCGAACCCGGCCTACAAAACCAAAATTTTCAATACGTCATATCAGTTGCCCGATGAGCTTGCACTATCGGGCATTTCAGGCACTGGCTTACTCGCCCTGCGTCGCGCTTTCAATCGTCAGACGGACATCAGAGGTAATTAGATCGGCAAGCATCTGATATATCTTCATCGTTTCTGCCGGTTCGGCATCGCCCGTATCACTGATATAACCCTCATCCCGTAGCGTCAACACGAGTGAACTGAACACCGCTTTGTCGAAAAACTCCGGCGCGTTAATACCGTGCAGGACAGACAGACGTTGCGCCACGGTACGGCTTTCTTTCTCCAGCGTACTGCGGTTGATGGACGGATTGGCGCTCAACAGCCAGAACGTAATGGCATAACGCTGTAGCGTTTCGCGCGCGCCTGCCGCCAGCAGTTGCAGCGTACGGGAATGCGTCGGGTTGATATGCAGTTCATCATCCTGCAGGGTAATTAGCCCCTGACGCTGCATTTCACTGGCCAGCGCGTCAATGACCGAGGCTAACTCCTCGCGCTCCCAGCGCAGGAACAGCTCCGCTTTTAACATCGGATAGAGCGCTTCAACATGCTGCTGCAACGCATCACGCGAAATGCGACGATGCTGGGTGATAATCGCCGCCATCAGCGAAGGCATAATCAACATATGCGCGATATTGTTACGATAGTAGGTCATCAACACCGCCTGCTCGCGCGGCAGAATGATGATATCGCCAATGGTGTCTTTCTCGACCTCAAACTTATTCATCTGCAGCGCGTGAGCGATAAGCTCGCCAGCGCTGGCGGCAGGAACGGTTGAGTCTGTGGAATAAGGGACATTGCGCATCAGATCGAGATAGCAATCAAGCTGCTCGGTGAGCTGCTCGCGGGTGAGCGAGCGCTGACGCGACGCTAACAGCGCGGTACAACACAGGTTCATCGCGTTTGCCGCGCCAGCGTTGTTAATACGCACCATCAGATCGGCGGCGATACTATTTACCGTCGGCGTCAGCCAGGCTGGGCGTATGGCCTCTATAGGGTCGATAGATTCGCGCCACTCCGGCACATGCTGGTTCAGGTACGTCATGAGCGGCATCGGTTCGCCAAAGTTAACGTAGCCCTGACCCAGATTGCGCAGCTTGCTCAAGCCTTTCAGCATCTGCGGCAGACTCTCTTTCTCTTTTGTCGCGCCGCGCAGTTCTTTCGCATAGGTGCCCACTTCCATGACGTGCTCATAGCCGATGTAAATAGGCACTAACGTAATTGGACGGGTACCGCCGCGCAGCATCGCCTGGATAGTCATCGACAGGGTGCCGGTTTTCGGGTCTAACAAACGTCCGGTACGCGAACGTCCTCCTTCAACAAAATACTCAACCGAGTAGCCGCGGCTGAACAGTTCGCCCAGGTATTCGCGAAAGACGGTGGAATAGAGTTTATTCCCCTTAAAGGTGCGACGAATAAAGAACGCGCCCAGACGACGGAAAATCGGGCCAGCGGGCCAGAAATTAAGGTTAATACCGGCGGCAATATGCGGCGGAACCAGTCCCTGATGGTACAGCACATAAGAAAGGAGCAAGTAGTCCATATGGCTGCGGTGACAGGGTACATAGACGATTTCATGCCCGTCGTGCGCCAGTTGGCGTACGCGCTCGGCGTTATGCACGTTAATTCCCTGGTAAAGACGGTTCCAGGTAAACCCCAAAATCCTGTCGGTCAAACGAATCATCTCGTAAGAGAAGTTCGCCGCGATCTCTTCCATCAGCGCAATGGCGTTTTGCTGCGCTTTTTCATGAGAGATTTTCTTACTGCGCGCTTCGTCTTCTACCGCGCGGGCGATCGCTTTCGAGGCCAGCAGTTTGTTAAACAGATCCTGACGGGCGGGCAGGCGTGGGCCAACCGCCGCCAGGCGCTGGCGGGCAAAGTGCATACGCGCCACGCGAGCCAGCTTCTGCGCGATGATTTTATCGGTGCCGTGTTCATCAGCCATGCGACGCAATGAGACGGACGGCGAGAATCGGACAAAGCTATCGCGACCCAGCCAGGAGATGGCAAAGAATTTCTGTACGCCGTTCAGCATACGTAAAGGCGGGTTATCTTCTCCCTTTTCACGACCCGGCGCGCGGCCAAACATCACGGAAACGGGCACCATCTGCACGTCCAAAGCCGGATTACTCCGATGCAGATCGAGATAATCGTGAAAAAGTTTCACCGACTCTTCTTTTGGCGTGTAATAGGTAAAGACACGCGGTCCGCCGTGAATAAATACATAGCGTGGCAGCAGCGCGCCGTCGATCTCCAGCGGCTCCAGCGGATCCGGGAGATCGTGCGCCAGACATTGCGCCCGCAGCGTCAGTAAGTCCGCTTTTGAGTTGTATGGCAAGACATACATAATGGGGCGAGAAGTATCGAGCCCCAATTCCTGGGCGGGTTCCGCCGGAATAGACTTGCTTTTTACCAGTATGCTTAATGGTAAATTCAGTAATTTGTAGTAAATTCGTGGCCAGCCGGACATAAACGATGTAAAGCCTCTGGTTAATAATGCAAATGCGGTGCAAGGATATCAGAAAGTTTAGCGAATTTCTGTTGTATCCCGTCATACTTCGCGCTGCGTTACGGCAGTCCGAATCGTGCAGGGCAACCGTATAATGTCATTGACGTTAATAATGTAAAAAGGTTCTTTTGATGGCCAATAATACCACTGGATTCACCAGAATTATCAAAGCGGCAGGATATTCCTGGAAAGGATTTCGCGCCGCATGGACTCACGAAGCGGCGTTTCGCCAGGAAAGTATCGCGGTATTGCTGGGCGTCATCATCGCCTGCTGGCTGGATGTGGATGCGATTACCCGTGTGTTATTGATAGGTTCCGTTTTACTTATCATGATTGTTGAAATCCTCAACAGCGCTATTGAAGCGGTCGTGGACCGCATCGGTTCTGAATACCATGAGCTTTCCGGCCGTGCGAAAGATATGGGATCGGCTGCGGTGCTACTGTCTATTTTCGTTGCCCTGATGACCTGGGGCATCCTGTTATGGTCACATTTTCGATAAAGGTTCCAAATTTTATAAATCTCTTGTTTTTTGCGCCGTTTGTGGTTCCAAAATCACCTTTAACTGTATATACTCACAGCATGACTGTATATACACCCAGGGGGCGGAATGAAAGCGTTAACGGCCAGGCAACAAGAGGTGTTTGATCTCATCCGGGATCACATCAGCCAGACAGGTATGCCACCGACGCGTGCGGAAATCGCGCAGCGTTTGGGGTTCCGTTCCCCAAACGCTGCGGAAGAACACCTTAAAGCGCTGGCGCGCAAAGGGGTGCTTGAAATCGTTTCCGGCGCATCGCGAGGTATCCGTCTGTTACAGGAAGAAGAGGACGGATTACCGCTTGTCGGGCGTGTCGCGGCGGGTGAACCGCTTCTGGCGCAGCAGCATATTGAAGGCCATTACCAGGTCGATCCTTCACTGTTCAAACCCAGCGCCGATTTCCTGCTGCGCGTGAGCGGTATGTCGATGAAAGACATCGGTATTATGGATGGGGATTTGCTGGCGGTACATAAAACGCAGGACGTCCGTAATGGCCAGGTGGTTGTCGCTCGCATTGACGATGAAGTGACAGTAAAACGCCTGAAAAAGCAGGGAAATAAAGTGGAGCTGCTGCCGGAAAACAGCGAGTTTACACCGATAGTGGTGGATCTGCGCGAACAAAGCTTTACGATTGAAGGGCTGGCGGTAGGCGTCATTCGCAACGGGGAATGGTTGTAATCTCGTTTTAATCTCCTTGTAAGCCGTCATCCGGCAATCGTGCAGCCTGATGGCGCTGCGCTTATCAGGCCTACGGGAATGCAGTTCCTGAGATGATTAATTTGTAGGCCGGATAAGGCGTTACGTTGCCATCCGGCAATGCGCTCGTTTCGTTTAACTCCTTGTCAGGCTTTTCTCCATGCCGCTTTTTACCTCCTCTGATAAAGCTCTCTGGCGTCTTGCGTTGCCGATGATTTTTTCTAACATCACCGTCCCCTTACTGGGGCTGGTCGATACGGCGGTGATTGGTCATCTGGACAGCCCGGTTTTCCTGGGCGGCGTGGCGGTGGGCGCGACTGCCACCAGCTTTCTTTTCATGCTGCTGCTATTTCTACGTATGAGCACCACCGGCCTAACGGCGCAGGCATTTGGCGCCAAAAATCCGCAGGCGTTAGCCCGGGCGCTCATTCAACCGTTATTGCTGGCGCTGGGCGCTGGCGTGATGATTGTGCTATTTCGCACGCCGCTTATCGAGCTGGCTTTACATATTGTCGGCGGGAACGACGCTGTCCTGGTGCAGGCGAGACGCTTCCTTGAAATTCGTTGGCTAAGCGCTCCCGCGTCACTGGCGAATCTGGTGCTGCTCGGTTGGCTGTTAGGCGTTCAGTATGCGCGGGCGCCGGTTATCTTGTTGGTCGTGGGCAATATCCTCAACATCGCGCTCGACCTGTGGCTGGTGATGGGGCTTCATATGAACGTGCAGGGCGCCGCCCTGGCGACGGTCATCGCAGAATATGCCACGTTACTGATCGGACTCATGATGGTACGTAAAGTTCTCCATCTCCGCGGTGTGTCGCTGGATATGCTAAAACAGGCCTGGCGCGGCAACGTGCGCCGCCTTTTGGCGCTCAATCGCGATATCATGCTGCGCTCATTGCTCCTTCAGCTTTGTTTTGGCGCAATCACGGTGTCAGGCGCGCGGCTGGGCAGCGATATTATCGCGGTAAATGCAGTCCTGATGACCTTACTCACCTTTACGGCCTATGCGCTGGACGGTTTTGCTTATGCGGTGGAGGCGCACTCCGGTCAGGCTTACGGCGCGCGTGACGGTAGCAAGCTACTGGACGTCTGGCGAGCGGCGTGTCGTCAGTCAGGAATTGTGGCCTTGTTGTTTTCCACAGTCTATGCCCTGGCAGGCGAACATATTGTCGCGTTACTGACCTCATTGCCGCAAATACAGCTACTGGCGGATCGGTATCTTATCTGGCAGGTGGTATTACCGCTGGTGGGCGTATGGTGCTATCTGCTCGATGGTATGTTTATTGGCGCGACGCGCGCTGCCGAAATGCGCAATAGCATGGCTGTCGCCGCGGGAGGATTCGCGCTGACGCTCTTCGCCCTGCCGGTATTAGGAAATCATGGTTTATGGCTGGCATTAACCGTGTTCCTGGCGCTTCGCGGTCTGTCGTTGAGCCTTATCTGGCGTCGTCACTGGCGCGAGGGTACATGGTTTGCCAGATCGTGACGGTTAAAAATTCTGAATATAAAACCGAAGGCCGAATTCCTGCCTACAATTATTATCACGTCCAGCAGAAATTGCAGTGCATTTGGGCGAATAACACCTGCTATTCCTAACCGAATGATGAGGACAAGATGATGAATAAAGACGAAGCCGGCGGTAACTGGAAACAGTTTAAAGGTAAAATGAAAGAACAATGGGGCAAACTGACCGATGACGATATGACCGTTATCGAAGGTAAACGCGACCAACTGGTAGGTAAAATCCAGGAGCGTTACGGTTACCAGAAAGATCAGGCGGAAAAAGAGGTTGTTGACTGGGAAACCCGTAACAACTATCGCTGGTAATATGTTTTCCCCTACCAGGAGTACATGGATGTGCCTCCCACTGTTTGCTTATGAATGCGGGCGTGCCCCTCTCTACTGCCGCCCGTTTTTCCGTTCAGGCTAACGTGGTTTTTTCTTCACCAGCACCGAGTGATCGTGACCACAGTCGCCCGGATGGCGACACGCTTCCACTTCTACGCACGCAGGGCACAGACCGTGCGCCTCAATAACGTTATGTCGTAGCGCAAAGCCCATTTTAGCCGCCAGCGTATGCATGATGTCTTCCACGCCCTCGGCACACTCTTCCTTCACCACGCCACAACGATCGCAGATAAACATGGCCGAGCTGTGCGTCGGCTGGTCGAACAGGTGGCAAACCACATAACTATTGGTGGATTCCACTTTATGGACAAAACCCTGTTCGAGCAAAAAATCCAGCGCGCGGTAAATGGTGGGCGGTTTGGCCTGTGGTTCCGTTTCGCGCAGCAAATCGAGCAAATCGTATGCGCTAATGGCACCCTGTTGCAGACTCATCAGGCGCAGCACTTCGAGGCGCTGAGGCGTCAGGCGCACGTTGCGCTGCGCGCAGAGTTTTTCAGCTTGCGCCAGTAACTCTTGCGTTGTGGTCTTTTCCATGTAGCACCTCGAATGGCATGAAAGTCTAATCCGTTACTTTACCACGAGCTGCTTAAAACTCTGAAATTACCCCGCGACAATATATCGCCTGCTAAGCTTTTCCGCGCCAGTATTCTCATCTATACATAATGAGGGTCGATATTATAACAACAGGATTTAACATCACTATTTCACAGCAATAGTTCGCCTCTGTCCGGTAAAGCGTGGCGGAGGGATTACTTCACCTGATAATAAGATGGGCTAACTGTGAACAAAAACGTCAAACTTTCACTGATTGCTATCGCGGTCTCGCTTTTTATGGCAAAGCAGGCGAGCGCCGCCAATACCTGGACGGAAGCGCGTAATGACGCAATGGGCGGGACGGGCGTTGCGTCCGCGAATTATGGCAGCGGAGTACTATTAAATCCGGCGTTACTGGCAAAAGCCAAACCGGAAGACAATATCACTGTTGTCCTTCCTGCGGTCGGCGTCCAGATTACGGATAAAGACAATCTCCAGGATGAAATTGACGATATCAGCGATAAAGTGGATTACTACGATGAGGTCGTCGATAACCTTACGCTGGGGCAAATTCTGCTCAATCCGCGAGGCGTGCTGAATCAATTTCAGGGCGCCGCGCGCGACCTGGCCGATGAGCTGGAATATCTCAACGGAAAAACCGCCCGCGCCAATGCCGGCGCCGGGTTGGCGGTAAGTATTCCAGGGCAAACGCTTTCCGTGGCGTTTATCGCCAAAGGTTATGCGCATGGGCGCGTGAGTTCGTCCATTGATCAGAACGATATTCAGTATCTGCGCGATATCCAGCATGATGAACGTGTCGCGCTTCGTGAAGCAGGACGCGCTGCTTTGCTGGGGTCTGACGAAATTACAAAGCATTTAAACTCTACCGCGTCGGGGCGGGTAGCGATTGTATCTGACTACGGTATTGCGCTGGCGAAGCAGTTTGTGGTGGGCGAGGTGCCTGTTTCCATTGGCGTTACGCCAAAACTGCAAAAAACCTGGCTCTATAACTACACCACCTCAATTTATAACTACGACAGTAGCGACTGGAATAGCAGCCGCTATCGCAATGACGATACGGGTTTTAACATTGATGCGGGGCTTGCTGCCGATATCGGTGAAAACTGGACGCTGGGGCTGAGCGGGCAAAATCTGGTATCTCGCGATATCGATACGAAAGATATTTACATCACTAATGGTATGACGGGAGAAACCACCAACTACAAAGATACATACCAAATCCGCCCCCTGGTTACCGCGGGCATCGCATGGCATAACGATTTGCTGACCGTAAGCGCCGATGGCGATCTGACGGAAACGAAAGGCTTTAAGAGCGAAGACAATTCACAGTACGTTGGCGTCGGCGCTGAAGTTCGACCGTTGTCATGGCTGGCGGTGCGCGCAGGGTATCGTGCGGATGTGAAAAATAACGATAGCAATGTGGTTACCGGCGGTCTTGGCTTTGCGCCCTTTAACCGTGTGCATCTCGATTTAATGGGACTGTACGGCGAAGATGAAACCTGGGGGGCAGGCGCGCAGCTTACAATGACATTCTGAGGTGCTTTCACCGGAGGCGCTACGCCTCCGGTTTAGCGTTATGCTATAGTAACGCCCCTTTTTTAACCGGATGCTTATTTATTCGCCATGCAGCCTGAAACCCAGTCCTCCGCTTTACCTGCTTATCGCTTCTCCATCGCGCCTATGCTCGACTGGACGGACAGACATTGCCGCTATTTCCTGCGTTTGCTGTCTCGCCAGACGCTGCTCTACACCGAAATGGTGACCACGGGCGCGATTATTCACGGTAAGGGTGACTATCTGGCTTATAGCGAAGAAGAGCATCCGGTCGCTCTACAGCTTGGTGGAAGCGATCCGGCTCAGCTTGCGCATTGTGCAAAGCTGGCGGAAGCGCGTGGCTACGATGAAATTAACCTCAACGTGGGGTGCCCTTCCGATCGCGTGCAAAATGGTATGTTTGGCGCCTGTTTGATGGGCAATGCGCAACTGGTCGCCGATTGTGTTAAAGCCATGCGTGATGTCGTCTCGATTCCGGTGACGGTAAAAACCCGCATTGGTATTGACGATCAGGACAGTTATGCGTTCCTGTGTGATTTCATTAATACGGTTTCCGGTCAGGGCGAATGCGAGATGTTTATTATCCATGCGCGCAAAGCCTGGCTTTCTGGCTTAAGCCCGAAAGAAAATCGTGAGATCCCGCCGCTGGATTACCCGCGCGTCTATCAGCTAAAGCGGGATTTTCCGCACCTGACCATGTCCATTAACGGCGGCATCAAATCTCTGGAAGAGGCGAAGGAGCACCTGCGCCATATGGATGGCGTCATGGTTGGCCGCGAAGCTTATCAGAATCCGGGTATACTGGCCGCGGTGGATCGGGAGATTTTCGGCGCCGATACCACCGATGCCGACCCGGTTACGGTGGTTCGCGCGATGTATCCCTATATTGAGCGTGAATTGAGCCAGGGAGCGTATCTGGGGCATATCACTCGCCATATGCTGGGGTTGTTCCAGGGCATCCCCGGCGCGCGGCAGTGGCGTCGCTATCTGAGCGAAAACGCCCATAAAGCTGGCGCGGATGTTGCTGTACTGGAGCAGGCGCTAAAACTGGTAGCAGACAAGCGTTAAAAGTTCGCCAAAAATTAGTCAATCTCACCACGCTCTGTGCAGTCTTGCAGGGCGTTTTCTTTATATATCAAAAACATAAATATTGGCATGATTTTTGTAATAGCTTACCTGACCAAACCCGGTAATCGCCGTGCCGCCGGGCAATGCCATTTTTATGGGGAGCGACTATGCTGGAACTACTTTTTGTGCTTGGCTTTTTTCTGATGTTAATGGTGACGGGCGTCTCCTTGCTGGGCATTCTGGCCGCGCTGGTTGTAGCGACTGCCGTCATGTTCCTGGGTGGAATGTTCGCCCTGATGATCAAGCTGTTACCGTGGCTACTGCTGGCGGTGGCTGTGGTGTGGGTGATCAAAGCAGTAAAAACGCCAAAAATCCCACAGTATCAGCGCAATAACCGTCGGTTTTACTAAGGTATTGAGCGGTTCGTCACAACCTGGAACTTTGCCCTCACAAGCAAATAGGAATCGATTATTAAATCTGTCATGATTGCGCAGGTAACGAATTCATCGCGCTGTACCCTACATACAGCCGAACAAAAAAAGAAAGGGCTTCCCGGGTGGAAGCCCAATTTCTTTGCAGAGCTATTACGGAATCAGCAGGCTTGAGCCCTGTGTGGCCCGGCTTTCCAGCACTTCATGCGCGCGACGGGCATCTTTTAACGCATAGCGTTGATTTTCAGCCACATCGACTTTAATCACGCCGCTGGCGATCAATGAGAACAATTCATTGCTGGCTTCGGTCAGTTCTTCACGCGTCGTAATATACCCCTGTAGTGAAGGGCGCGTGGCATACAGAGAACCTTTCTGATTCAGAATACCTAAATTCACGCCGGTGACGGGGCCGGACGCATTGCCGAAACTGACCATCAGTCCCCGTCGTTGCAGGCAGTCCAGTGAGGCTTCCCAGGTATCTTTCCCCACGGAGTCATAGACCACGCGGACTTTTTTGCCGCCGGTGATCTCTTTTACCCGTTCGACAATGCTCTCCTCACGGTAATTAATTACCTGCCAGGCACCGGCGTCCAGCGCCCGCTGCGCTTTTTGCGCGCTACCGACGGTACCGATAAGCTTCGCGCCCAGCGCTTTTGCCCATTGGCAGGCGATCAGACCGACGCCGCCCGCAGCGGCATGAAACAGGAAGGGTTCGTCGGGTTTCACTTCATAGGTTTTGCGCAACAGGTAAAAAACGGTCAACCCCTTGAGAAAAGAGGCTGCCGCCTGTTCGAAGGAAATGGCGTCAGGTAAAATCGCGGCTTTATCTGCGGGGACGTTATGGACGGAACTGTAAGCGCCGAGCGTTGACTGCGCGTAGACGACGCGATCGCCCACGCGAATGTGCTCCACGCCGTTGCCGACTTTACTGACCACACCCGCAGCTTCGGTTCCCAGGCCCGCAGGCAACGACGGGGGCGGATAGAGTCCGCTACGGATATAGGTGTCGATGAAGTTGATACCAATGGCTTTGTTCTCAACCTGGATTTCGTGTTCCGCCGGTTCCGTTGGCGTAAACTCCACGGTCTGAAGCACTTCCGGACCACCATGCTTGTGAAATTCAATACGCGTTGCCATGCTTCCTCCAAAAGAAATGTGGTAATCTTTCGACCCAATCACTATCTCGGTAACTCCATTCACTATGGCAGGAAATAAACCCTTCAACAAACCACAGACTGATGCCCGCGACCGCGATCCGCAGGTTGCCGGGATAAAAGTGCCGCCGCACTCGATTGAAGCGGAACAGTCGGTGTTGGGCGGTTTAATGCTGGATAACGAGCGCTGGGACGATGTGGCCGAGCGCGTGGTGGCGGAAGATTTCTATACCCGCCCGCATCGCCATATCTTTACGGAGATGGGGCGCTTGCAGGAAAGCGGCAGTCCTATCGACCTGATTACGCTCGCGGAATCGCTGGAGCGGCAGGGCCAACTGGACAGCGTCGGCGGCTTCGCCTATCTGGCGGAGTTGTCTAAAAATACGCCAAGCGCGGCGAACATCAGTGCTTATGCGGACATTGTGCGCGAACGCGCCGTGGTCCGCGATATGATCGCGGTGGCGCATGAAATTGCGGATGCCGGTTACGATCCACAGGGGCGCAATAGCGACGAACTGCTGGATCTGGCGGAGTCGCGCGTCTTCCAGATCGCGGAAAACCGGGCCAACAAAGACGAAGGTCCGAAAAGCATCGACCAGATTCTCGACGCTACCGTGGCGCGTATTGAGCAGTTGTTCCAGCAACCGCACGATGGCGTTACAGGCGTGGATACCGGCTATCAGGATCTCAATAAAAAGACGGCAGGGTTACAGCGTTCGGATTTGATTATCGTCGCGGCGCGCCCCTCCATGGGTAAAACCACTTTTGCGATGAACCTCTGCGAAAACGCGGCGATGTTGCAGGATAAACCGGTACTGATCTTTAGTCTGGAGATGCCCGGCGAACAGATCATGATGCGTATGCTGGCCTCGCTGTCCCGCGTCGATCAGACACGTATTCGTACCGGTCAACTCGATGATGAAGACTGGGCGCGAATCTCCGGCACGATGGGCATTCTGCTGGAGAAACGCAATATGTATATTGACGATTCCTCAGGTCTTACGCCGACAGAAGTCCGTTCGCGCGCGCGGCGTATTTTCCGCGAACATGGCGGGTTAAGTCTGATTATGATCGACTACCTGCAATTGATGCGCGTGCCGTCGCTTTCTGATAACCGTACTCTGGAAATCGCCGAAATTTCCCGCTCGTTGAAAGCGCTGGCAAAGGAACTCCAGGTGCCGGTCGTGGCGCTATCGCAGCTTAACCGCTCCCTGGAACAACGCGCGGATAAACGTCCGGTGAACTCCGACCTGCGTGAATCCGGCTCTATTGAACAGGATGCCGACTTAATTATGTTTATCTACCGTGATGAGGTTTATCACGAGAACAGCGACTTAAAAGGCATTGCTGAAATTATTATTGGTAAGCAACGTAACGGTCCTATCGGTACGGTTCGTCTGACGTTCAATGGTCAGTGGTCGCGCTTCGATAACTATGCGGGACCGCAATACGATGATGAGTAACTCTCCGTCATTCTTTTAACAAGGAATTCAAATGCAAGCGGCAACAGTCGTCATTAACCGCCGCGCTCTGCGACACAACCTGCAACGTCTGCGTGAACTGGCGCCTGCCAGTAAGCTGGTTGCGGTGGTGAAAGCGAACGCTTATGGACACGGTCTTCTGGAGACCGCGCGAACGCTCCCTGATGCTGACGCTTTTGGCGTGGCGCGTCTTGAAGAGGCTCTACGTCTGCGAGCGGGCGGGATCACGCAGCCTATCCTGCTGCTGGAGGGTTTTTTCGACGCCGCCGATTTGCCGACCATTTCCGCGCAATGTCTGCATACCGCCGTACATAATCAAGAGCAGCTTGCCGCCCTGGAGGCGGTGGAGCTGGCGGAGCCGGTAACGGTCTGGATGAAGCTGGATACCGGTATGCATCGTCTCGGCGTGCGTCCCGAAGAGGCGGAGGCGTTCTACCAGCGTCTGACGCACTGTAAAAATGTACGCCAGCCGGTGAATATCGTCAGCCATTTTGCCCGTGCGGATGAGCCGGAATGCGGCGCTACCGAACATCAGCTCGACATTTTTAATGCCTTCTGTCGGGGTAAACCCGGGCAGCGCTCTATTGCCGCGTCTGGCGGTATTCTGCTGTGGCCGCAGTCTCACTTTGACTGGGCGCGTCCGGGCATAATTTTGTATGGCGTATCGCCGCTGGAACACAAACCCTGGGGGCCTGATTTTGGTTTTCAGCCGGTGATGTCCTTAACCTCCAGTTTGATCGCGGTGCGTGACCACAAAGCGGGCGAACCGGTGGGCTACGGCGGGACATGGGTGAGTGAGCGCGACACGCGCCTGGGCGTGGTGGCGATGGGGTATGGCGATGGCTACCCACGAGCGGCGCCTTCCGGTACGCCAGTACTGGTCAATGGTCGTGAAGTCCCGATTGTCGGGCGGGTGGCGATGGATATGATTTGCGTGGATTTGGGGCCAAACGCGCAGGATAACGCGGGCGATCCGGTGGTCTTATGGGGTGAAGGTCTGCCGGTTGAACGTATCGCTGAAATGACAAAAGTAAGTGCTTACGAACTTATCACGCGCCTGACCTCAAGGGTGGCGATGAAGTATATTGATTAAATACGCGGCAGGCCGGGTGGCGCCTGCGCTTATCCGGCTTGTATCGCGCATTGGCTGTAGGCCGGATAAGACGTTCACGCCGCTATCCGGTAATATGCGCATCCACCACAACATCCTCTCGATCTTCTCGTCCTTCCGGTTTATTGTGTTATTTCCTGCCCTCTGTAAACCTGGAGAACCATCGCGTGTTTCAAAAAGTTGACGCCTATGCCGGCGATCCGATTCTTTCACTGATGGAGCGTTTTAAAGACGACTCCCGTCACGACAAAGTAAATCTGAGCATTGGCCTGTATTACAACGAAGACGGGATTATCCCACAGCTTAAAACGGTGGCCGAAGCCGAAGCCCGGCTTAACGCGCAGCCGCATGGCGCTTCGCTGTACCTGCCGATGGAAGGACTCAATACTTATCGCCATACTATCGCGCCTTTGCTCTTTGGCGCCGATCACCCGGTTCTTCAGCAACAGCGCGTGGCTACTATCCAGACATTAGGCGGTTCCGGCGCGCTGAAAGTGGGCGCGGATTTCCTTAAGCGTTATTTCCCCGACGCAGGCGTATGGGTGAGCGACCCCACCTGGGAAAACCATATTGCGATATTTGCCGGGGCAGGATTCGAAGTGAGTACTTACCCCTGGTATGACGACGCGACTAACGGCATCCGTTTTAACGATCTGCTGGCCACGCTGAATACGTTACCTGCGCGCAGTATCGTGTTGCTGCACCCCTGTTGTCACAACCCGACCGGGGCGGATTTAACGCCTTCGCAATGGGATGCGGTGATTGAAATAGTGAAAGCGCGCGATCTGATTCCGTTCCTTGATATTGCCTATCAGGGGTTTGGCGCAGGCATGGACGAGGATGCTTACGCTATTCGCGCCATTGCCAGCGCTGGGTTACCTGCGTTAGTCAGTAATTCTTTTTCGAAGATTTTCTCGCTGTACGGCGAGCGCGTCGGCGGCCTGTCCGTGGTGTGTGAAGATGCTGAAATTGCCGCGCGGGTTCTGGGACAGCTAAAAGCGACGGTGCGCCGAATTTACTCCAGTCCGCCGTGTTTCGGCGCTCAGGTGGTCGCTACGGTCCTGGGCGATGAGGCGTTAAAAGCGGGCTGGCTGGCGGAAGTCGACGCGATGCGTAACCGCATTATATCGATGCGCCAGACGCTGGTGAAGGAGCTGAAGGCGGAGATGCCTGACCGCAACTTTGATTACTTGTTACAGCAGCGCGGTATGTTCAGCTATACCGGGTTAAGCGAGGAGCAGGTCGAGCGGTTGCGCGATGAGTTTGGCGTTTACCTGATTGCCAGTGGCCGCATGTGTGTCGCCGGGCTTAATGCTTCAAATGTACACCGCGTGGCGAAGGCATTTGCCGCTGTCATGTAATATTCAGGCCGGACGGCGATAACAGTGCCCTCCGGCCTGACAATAGCTGTTGTGATCATCCTCTTTTTTCGTAACAAAACCGCAGATAATCCTTCCTTTTGACCGTTACTGGCGTTATGGTCAGATAGTTTTTTGAGCAAAGACTCATCTTAATAATTATAATATTTTGAATTTTAAGGGAAAAGCATGAAAAAAATAACCCTGGCGCTGAGTGCCGTCTGTTTGTTGTTTACGCTAAACCATTCCGCGAATGCGTTAGTATCTTCCCCTTCGACGCTCAATCCGGGCACTAATGTTGCAAAACTCGCGGAACAAGCGCCTGTCCATTGGGTCTCTGTCGCCCAGATTGAAAACAGCCTCACCGGACGCCCGCCGATGGCGGTCGGCTTTGATATTGACGACACCGTGTTATTTTCCAGCCCCGGATTCTGGCGCGGAAAGAAAACCTACTCCCCGGACAGCGACGATTATCTGAAAAATCCGGCCTTTTGGGAAAAAATGAACAACGGCTGGGATGAGTTCAGTATTCCAAAAGAAGTGGCCCGACAGCTCATTGATATGCATGTTCGCCGTGGCGACAGTATTTACTTTGTCACTGGTCGTAGTCAGACGAAAACGGAAACCGTGTCGAAAACGCTGGCGGATAACTTCCATATTCCGGCGGCGAATATGAATCCGGTGATTTTCGCCGGCGATAAACCGGAACAAAATACGAAAGTACAGTGGCTGCAGGAGAAGAACATGCGTATCTTCTACGGCGATTCGGATAACGATATTACCGCGGCTCGTGATTGTGGTATCCGCGGTATTCGCATCCTGCGCGCGGCTAACTCCACCTACAAACCGCTGCCGCAGGCAGGAGCGTTTGGCGAGGAAGTCATTGTCAACTCGGAGTACTAAAAATCAGGAGAGCGACAGGCTCTCCTTTTTTGCATGATTTTTGCACAAACTTGCCCCGCTGGCTTTTACCTTTTCCAGACTTGCTGCACACTATTCAGGAGACGTTTGTTTTTAGGAAGGAGCAGCCTATGTGGTATCAGCGCACCATTACACTGAGCGAGAAGCCGCGCGGGTTTCATCTGATAACAGATGAAATTACCGATAAATTGTCTGGCTTACCGCCTGTCGAAACGGGTTTGCTGCATCTGTTGTTGCTACATACCTCGGCCTCGCTGACGTTAAACGAAAACTGCGATCCTACCGTGCGCGCTGACATGGAGCGCCATTTCCTGAAAACCGTTCCCGATAATGCGGCGTATGAACATGACTACGAAGGCGCGGATGACATGCCTTCGCATATTAAGTCGTCAGTATTGGGCGTCTCGTTGCTGCTGCCTGTACGCCAGGGGCGTTTACAGTTAGGAACATGGCAAGGTATCTGGTTGGGAGAACACCGTATTCACGGCGGTCCACGTAAAATCATCGCGACACTACAAGGGGAATGATAATGACCATTTCGGAATTACTGCAATACTGCATGGCAAAACCTGGCGCAGAGCAGAGCGTTCACAGCGACTGGAAAGCGACGCAAATTAAAGTGGAAGATGTACTTTTCGCGATGGTAAAAGAAGTTGAAGGACGCCCGGCAGCCTCTCTCAAAACCAGCCCGGAACTGGCAGAGTTGTTACGCCAGCAGCACAGCGATGTACGACCGAGTCGGCACCTTAATAAAGCGCACTGGAGCACGGTCTATCTGGACGGCTCGCTGCCGGATTCACAACTCTATTATCTGGTCGATGCCTCTTATCAACAGGCGGTAAATGCGCTGCCGGAAGATAAACGCAAGCAGTTGCCGCAGTCCTGATTATAGCGCGCCGACCAACAACGCCAGGGCGATATCAATGAGGCGGATGACCGTAGACCGGATACGGCTGCCAAGGGCGATTTGCGCATTATTGGCGCGTAGCCTGGCGAGGTCCCGCTGTCCTTCCAGCAGAATAATCATATCATCGTCGTCCAGCCAGCCGCGAGCATGTTCCTGAAGCGCGCGGGCGATAAACGCGGCGGACTCGCGGATACCGTCGTCGCTGTCTTCTCTTGCCTGCTTATACGTCTGGATAAACTCGGCAATCGCCGAGGACGCTACAGGGTGTTCGGCCTGGGCGGTGGTTATCAGGTAATGTATTTCGTTAATAGACGCCATTTTCTTCTCCCTGAGTGCAGCGGGCGCCCCAATGCAGACACTCACCCTGTATGGCTAATTTCCAGACCTGATTATTTTGCTGTTGGTATCTCTCTGCCTGGAAGTGAGTAAGTGGTTGCTTACGTTGCATAACCCGCGCATAAAGACGCAAATAGTGATTTTTCAGCAGCGCCAGATTATCGAGTCGGTGTTTATCCCCACCTTGACGGGCGACCCGCTCAGCCTGAAAAAATGTCTGGCGGATATCGCGGTCATCCTTGAGCAGTGTCTCTTTTTGCCACGGTATTCGCGCCGCGTCCTGCAGGAAGCGGGTTGAGCGCGCTTGTAATAGCGTCAGTTGTTGAAAAGCCACGGCGCTAAAGCGGTCAGGCAGCGTACAGGCGGCTAAAAACAGGCACAGCAGTAGTGTGATTGCGTAGGGCAACTTCATGGTGTTTTCCATAACAGACCGTTTGCGCTATCACATGTCAGAGCGAGGCGGCACGCAAATCACAAATGCTCAACACGGATACAATGAGGTGGGATGAGGAAAAATGATGCCGCTTCCCGGCGAATCGGAAAGCGGCGTGAAGGTTATTTGAGCATAGGTTTAAGGAAGCGGGCGGTATGCGACGCCTCGCACTCCGCCACGGTTTCCGGCGTACCGGCGACGAGAATTTCGCCGCCGCCGCTGCCGCCTTCCGGGCCGAGGTCGACAATCCAGTCCGCCGTTTTAATGACGTCCAGGTTGTGTTCGATCACCACGATGGTGTTGCCCTGATCGCGCAACTGATGCAGAACGTCAAGCAACTGCTGAATATCGGCAAAGTGCAGGCCGGTGGTTGGCTCGTCGAGAATATACAGCGTCTGCCCGGTGCCGCGCTTCGACAGTTCGCGCGCCAGCTTCACGCGCTGGGCCTCGCCGCCGGAAAGCGTTGTCGCCGACTGACCAAGACGGATATAGGTCAGCCCCACGTCCATCAGCGTCTGCAGCTTACGCGCCAGCGCCGGAACCGCATCAAAGAACTCACGCGCTTCTTCAATGGTCATATCCAGTACTTCGTGGATGGTCTTGCCTTTGTACTTAATCTCCAGCGTTTCCCGGTTATAGCGCTTGCCTTTGCACTGGTCGCACGGCACGTAAATATCCGGCAGAAAGTGCATTTCGACTTTAATGACGCCATCGCCCTGGCACGCTTCGCAGCGACCGCCGCGCACGTTGAAGCTGAATCGCCCTGGCGTGTAGCCGCGCGAGCGAGACTCCGGCACGCCAGCAAAAAGCTCGCGAACCGGGGTAAAGACGCCCGTATAGGTCGCCGGGTTGGAACGCGGGGTGCGCCCGATTGGGCTCTGGTCGATATCGATCACTTTATCGAAATGTTCCAGCCCCTGAATATCCCGATACGGCGCCGGTTCGGCGATAGTCGCCCCGTTTAACTGACGCTGGGCGATGGGGAACAGCGTGTCGTTAATCAGCGTCGATTTACCGGAACCCGAGACGCCGGTGATACAGGTAAACAGCCCTACCGGTAGCGTAAGGGTCACATCTTTCAGGTTGTTGCCGCGCGCGCCGGTGAGTTTGAGCACTTTTTCTGGATTTGCCGGCACGCGTTGTTTCGGCACTTCAATTTTGCGTTTACCGCTCATGTACTGGCCGGTCAGCGATTCCGGTACCGCCATAATGGCTTCCAGCGGGCCTTCCGCCACCACCTCGCCGCCGTGAACGCCCGCGCCGGGGCCAATATCGATCACATGGTCGGCGGCGCGAATGGCGTCTTCATCGTGTTCCACCACAATCACGGTATTGCCAAGATTGCGCAGATGAATCAGCGTACCCAGCAGCCGTTCGTTATCGCGCTGGTGCAGACCGATGGACGGCTCATCCAGCACATACATCACGCCGACTAACCCGGCGCCTATCTGGCTCGCCAGACGAATACGCTGGGCTTCGCCGCCGGAAAGCGTCTCTGCCGAGCGGGAGAGCGTGAGATAGTTCAGGCCGACGTTCACCAGAAACTTGAGGCGATCGCCGATCTCTTTTAGCACTTTTTCGGCGATTTTCGCTCGTTGCCCGGAAAGCTTGAGATTAGTGAAAAAATCCATCGCATGGCCAATGCTCATATCGGAAATAGCAGGCAGCGGCGTATTTTCCACAAATACATGGCGCGCTTCGCGATTCAGTCGCGTGCCTTCACAGCTGGCGCAGGGGCGATTACTGATGAACTTCGCCAGCTCTTCGCGCACCGCGCTGGATTCCGTCTCTTTATAACGGCGCTCCATATTATGCAGCACGCCTTCGAACGGATGGCGGCGCACGGAGGTATCGCCGCGATCGTTCATATATTTAAATTCAATGTTCTCTTTGCCGGAACCGTACAGCACGACTTTATGTACGTTGGCGCTGAGGCTTGCCCACGGCGCATCTACGTCGAACTTATAGTGTTCCGCCAGCGACTTGAGCATTTGAAAGTAGTAAAAATTGCGACGATCCCAACCACGAATCGCGCCGCCTGCCAGCGACAGGTCGGGATTCTGGATCACGCGGTCCGGATCGAAATATTGCTGAACGCCGAGGCCGTCACAGGTCGGGCAGGCGCCTGCCGGGTTGTTGAACGAGAACAGACGCGGTTCCAGCTCGCGCATACTGTAGCCGCAAATCGGACAGGCAAAATTGGCGGAGAACAGAAGCTCCTCCGCTTTCTCATCGTCCATATCGGCAACAACCGCCGTGCCGCCGGATAATTCCAGCGCCGTTTCGAACGACTCCGCCAGGCGTTGGGAAAGATCGTTGCGAACTTTGAAGCGATCGATCACCACCTCAATGGTATGTTTCTTTTGCAGCTCCAGCTTCGGCGGATCGGAGAGATCGCAGACTTCGCCGTCAATACGGGCGCGAATGTAACCCTGGCTTGCCAGATTCTCCAGCGTTTTGGTGTGTTCGCCTTTACGCTCTTTAATAATCGGCGCCAGCAGCATCAGACGTTTGCCTTCCGGCTGTGACAGCACGTTATCGACCATCTGGCTAACGGTTTGCGCCGCCAGCGGCACGTCATGATCCGGACAACGCGGCTCGCCTACGCGGGCAAACAGCAGGCGCAGGTAGTCGTGGATCTCGGTAATAGTACCCACCGTAGAGCGCGGGTTGTGCGATGTCGATTTCTGTTCAATTGAGATCGCGGGCGATAGCCCCTCAATATGGTCGACATCCGGTTTTTCCATGAGCGACAAAAACTGCCGCGCGTAAGCGGAGAGCGATTCAACGTAACGACGCTGCCCTTCGGCATACAGAGTGTCGAAAGCCAGTGAGGATTTGCCTGAACCCGAAAGCCCGGTCACGACAATCAGTTTGTCGCGGGGGATGACGAGGTTAATATTTTTGAGATTATGGGTGCGGGCGCCCCGAACTTCGATCTTATCCATTCACCTTTCCCGGTAGAGACTCGGATGCCTGGTTTGTTTGAAGGACAAACGGCAGAAACGGCTAATTATGACACAATTTAACCTGTTTGAATATACAGTATTGGAATGCATCTTCAGCTAAAGTATGCAACAATATGAGGTTCGCGCGAGTGACCTGGAACCTGCATCGCAGCTATTAAAATGCTACGTGGAAATGGTACACTCACGCGTTTACACTATTTATGAAACGTATTCAGGAGACTCAATTATGGCCAGCAGAGGCGTAAACAAGGTGATTCTCGTTGGTAATCTGGGCCAGGACCCGGAAGTACGCTATATGCCGAGTGGCGGCGCTGTCGCCAACTTAACGCTGGCTACTTCTGAATCCTGGCGCGATAAGCAGACCGGCGAAATGAAAGAGCAGACTGAATGGCACCGGGTGGTGATGTTCGGCAAACTGGCGGAAGTGGCCGGCGAATATCTGCGTAAAGGTTCTCAGGTGTATATCGAAGGTCAATTGCGTACCCGCAAGTGGACCGATCAGAGTGGCCAGGAACGCTATACGACTGAAATTAACGTTCCGCAGATCGGCGGCGTGATGCAGATGCTGGGTGGTCGCCAGGGCGGCGGCGCACCGGCAGGCGGTCAGCAGCAGGGGGGTTGGGGTCAACCGCAACAACCTCAGCAGCCGCAGGGCGGCAACCAGTTCAGCGGCGGAGCGCAGTCGCGTCCACAGCAATCCGCGCCAGCGCCGTCTAACGAACCGCCAATGGATTTTGACGACGACATTCCGTTCTGATTTTTGGTAAAAAACTCAAAGCGTTATTTGCATTTTCGCTATAGTTCTCGTCTGCTGAAATGCCTGGTGTAAACCAGGCATTTTCTTACCTGGTATTATTGTCTTAGTATCCCTTTCAAAAAAGAGAAGCGCATATCTCACGGAATGACTTACGAAAAAATGTCGCTTATCGCCTCTGGCCGACTCGCCTCGGCACATCATTATCCAGCCGAAGTTCATAAATGTACTGCAATAACCCGGATTGTCTTAAATATGAAAGAGAAAACTCATCTGCAAAATATATAATTTATAGCCATTTTTTGACAACAAAAAGATATTATAAAATAACGTTAGAGAATGGTCGGTATTATCAATAGTTAATTAAATGTTTGCTTTAGCTTGTGATGAGCTCAAATATGATATGTGCATCTTGCTTTATTTTTAATTGCTGAAGATAAAGTTGTTACTTATAGCTGGCTTTATATAAAAAATGGTTTTATTTGTGTGTGTTTTTACGCAATTCTGATTTTTTACTCCCCACTTATTATATTTTTAATGATTTAAGTTATATTGAAGTCCCTATGACCCTATGTTTTAATTGTGAAAATTAATTTTATCCTCTGGAGGCAAATTTATTAAATACGTATGGTTATAACGCGTATTAAAAAGAAATATGTCCTTAAAATGATTTAGAGTTTCAATGATTAGCTAACAAATCTATTTATCGACGGGTGGTTTTAATTTGCTGATGACTATTTTTTATTTATGAGCTGAGAGCTTATGCGATACCTATTATTGGGGAAGATATAGTTAGTGCAATAATTGATGTCTACCTAATTAAAAAAATGAAGAGTGTTTTTAATTAAAGCACTCATCTTTGTTGTGGGCGCATAAAAATGGCGTCGTTGTTTTTATTTTTCTGATTACGAGATGTAAGAAAACTGAACTCTATAAAGCGTATTGGTAGCAGGAAGCCAAGGGCGGTAGCGTTCACTTTCTGAATAAGTTGAGCATCCTTTATCCTTTCTAATCCACAAAAACATTTTATTCACAATGTAATATCAGGAGACAACATGGAAGACGAAAGTAATCCGTGGCCTAGTTTTGTTGATACATTCTCTACGGTATTGTGCATTTTTATATTTCTTATGTTGGTGTTTGCACTTAATAATATGATTATTATGTATGACAACTCAATTAAAGTTTATAAAGCAAATATAGAGAATAAGACTAAATCTACTGCTCAAAATAACGGAGCCAATGACAATTCAAATGCTAATGAAATAGTTAATAAGGAAGTGAATACCCAAGATGTGTCGGACGGAATGACTACAATGTCAGGTAAGGAGGTTGGAGTATACGATATCGCCGATGGTCAGAAAACTGATATAACGTCTACAAAAAATGAGCTTGTTATTACGTATCATGGCAGGCTGAGAAGCTTTTCAGAAGAGGACACTTATAAAATAAAGGCTTGGTTAGAAGACAAAATCAATAGTAATTTATTGATAGAAATGGTTATTCCTCAGGCAGACATCTCTTTCTCTGACTCTCTACGACTGGGATATGAACGGGGAATTATTTTGATGAAAGAGATTAAGAAAATATATCCTGATGTAGTTATTGACATGAGTGTTAACTCCGTAGCATCAAGTACAACGAGTAAAGCTATTATCACGACTATTAATAAAAAGGTGTCAGAGTGAAATATATAAATCATTACCGCTATTTCTTTGTCTGTTTTTTTCTTGCCATACTCCCTTTTTTCGCTTTATCTTTTCCCGGTATAAGAGAGTATGTTTTTGATAACTTCATGGTTTCTGCAATTTACAATGGAGTCATTATTGCCATTTATATTACAGGTTCTTTGTGTGCATTATTCACTATTCTTAAAAATATTTCAGCAAAAGACATATTAATAGCTCAGGACGCCAGTAGAAAAAATAGCATTCTTTCTAACCTCAATCAGGTTTTGTTTGCCGGGGAACCCAAACAGTGTGATTTCAATTTACTGATGGAATTAGATGACAATGTGTCTACCGCCCGTAACCAACGATTGTCATTTATTATGAGCTGTAGCAATGTGTCGACGCTTGTTGGCCTGTTGGGGACGTTTGCGGGTTTGTCTATTACGATTGGTTCAATCGGGAACTTATTGAGCTCGCCATCAGATGTTGGCGGTGATAATGCAAGTAATACACTCAATATGATCGTGACAATGGTAGCGTCGCTTTCTGAACCATTGAAAGGGATGAATACCGCATTTGTATCTTCTATCTATGGTGTTGTTTGCGCCATACTCCTGACCTCACAAAGTGTTTTTGTTCGCAGCTCCTATTCCCTTGTTTCTACGGAAATCAAAAAATTAAAAATCATAAGCAACAGATCCAATAATAAACAACGAAGCCTGCGGGTTGAATCAGAGACGCTTGTAGAATTTAAAGAGTTGTTTAAAGCTTTTTTTGATAACTATCTGTCAGTTGAAAATTTACGGACGCAGGATGAAGAAAAGAAACGAGAGATGCTATCAGATAGCTTTGTCACTTTGCAAAACCGGCTATTGGATAACTCAGCAAAACTAGAGCAACTTTCTACGCTGATTGATGGTTATCTGGTAAGCAGTAACGAAAATCTCAAAAAATTATCTGACGGTGTAATAACAATTACCTCGCGTTTATCTGAAGGTAATATCCTGCTTGCTGATAATAATGCACGACTGGAGGCAATGAGTACAATACAAAATATTATAGATAAAAAGAATGATTCAATAATGGCATCAGTTGATAAATGCTATCAGGAATCTCTTTCACATGGTAAGACCATAAACGATATTGCCGCTGGCAGTGCCGATATTTCCCATACTCTCGATGGGCTGAGAAAAGAAATGGATGAGGATATGAATAATGTTCATTTAGCGCTATCCGATCTATCGGCTACTGATAAAAAGATTATTGCCAATACTAAAGAGATTAGTGCTGAAATGGTTAGCTACCGTGATACCTATATGCCATTAATGGAAAAAATAACATCTATGCATCAGGAAATAGTAAAGCAACGTTTGTTAAACAAGGAGGAAAAAAATGAAGATTAAGATGTTTTTTCTGACGACTGCTTTTATTACACAAAGCACATACGCCAGCGAGCTTCCGGTCATTCCTCTAAGAGATTTAGTTAATGCCGCATTAACGCATCAGCCCTCTGTTGCTGTTTCATATTATGAGACTGAAAAGAAAAACAGTGACTTAGATCTTTCACGGGCAGCACTTTATCCTACCCTGGATCTAACATCTGGCCTTAATAATAACAGGAAAGAGTCATCAGGTACCGAGAGGAACGTTGAAAATAAGGTGTCTTTATCATACCGAATAACGGATTTTGGAGTGAGGGGGGCTAATATCAGGAAATCTGAATATGAAAGAGATAATAGTAAAACTGACTATGAAAAAACAAAGAATATAGTGTCTCAGGAGGTTGTGACAACCTATTACAACATTAGTAAATATCGTGAAATGATTGATGGCGTAAATCTGGAGAAAGAGTTTTATAAAAAGATGCTGGAAACTTTTTCGTTGCTGGTATCTTCCGGTGTAGCGATGCAATCTGATATGCGTAAAGTACAAGTATCTATCGATGCATTAAATACCAGAAGCATTATGTATCAGTCGATGTTGGATGATGAAATGTATAAAATGCAGAATATGACTGGTCTGAATTTATCGCCAGTTCAGATTCAAAGCGATGAAAAATTCAACCTCTTCAAAAAATATATCTTTGTCGAAAGCCCTGAAAAACTTATGGACATGGTGATGAAATACAACGATGACTATAAGATGCTTGTCAATACCCGAAAAGCCGCGACCGAAGATATTAATGCCGCAAAATCATCCTATTTTCCGACTGTAGATCTCGTTTCCAGCTATGTACAGAATAACCCGAGCGGTAGTGCCAAAAAAAGTGATTATGAAGATGAATTTAAAACGGGTATCAATGTCAGTTTCAACATTTTTAATGGGTTCAGAAATTCAGCCCAGGAAAGAAAAATGGTGGCAAGTTACTCGCAGGCTAAGCTGCAAATTGACGATTTTTTGATTAAAACGCGTTATAACATTGATTCACAACTTTCAAGATACGCCGCTGCAAAAGAGACTTACTCAGTGGCGGAACGTTCACATACAAACGCGTTACAGCTTACTGAATTATATGAGCAGGAGTTTCAGTTAGGGCAAAAAAGTTTGCTTGATTTAATTTCAAGCCGTAATGAAGCATTTCAGGCATATGTAAGCATGATCGACAGCAAATATAGCCTGTATATTTTAAAGCTACAGCAACTCTCATTGATTTTTCATTTAATGGATTATTTAAAAGGAAATACTGAAAGTGAGTTAAATGTAATGAAATGAATAGAAGACAAAGCGATCATCTCATGATGATAATTATTTCTTTGACGATCTTAATTATTATCCTTACCTACTTTATAGAAATTAATTCAGTAGTTCATGGCCAGGGCGTTATCACTACTAAAGATAATGCTCAGTTAATATCTCTTTCTAAAGGAGGGACGATACAAGATATTTATGTAGCCGAGGGTGATACTGTAAAAAAAGGAGAACTCCTTGCAAAGGTCGTTAACCTTGATCTGCAAAAAGAATATCAAAGGTATAGAACTCAAAAAGGGTATCTGGATAAAGATGTTAACGAAATATCTTTCATTCTTGATAAAGAAAATGAGAGTGGGTTGATTACCCTGGATGGCACCCGTTCTTTAAGCAATAAAGAGGTAAAAGCGAATATTGAATTAGTGCATAGTCAGATAAGAGCTAAAGAGTTAAAAAAAACCTCTCTTGATTCTGAGATTAGCGGATTACAAGAGAAGCTGAGTTCGAAAGAAAAAGAACTCGCATTGCTTGCCGAAGAAATAAATATTCTTTCCCCACTGGTAAAAAAAGGAATTAGCCCATATACCAATTTTCTTAACAAGAAACAGGCGTATATAAAAGTTAAGTCTGAAATTAATGATATTGAAAGTAGCATCACTTTAAAAAAAGATGATATTGAGTTGGTTGTTAATGATATTGAGGCGCTTAATAATGAATTGCGACTATCTTTATCTAAAATAATATCTAAAAATCTTCAGGAACTTGAGGTTGTTAACTCTACATTAAAAGTAATAGAGAAGCAGATAAATGAGGAGGATATCTATTCACCGGTTGACGGTGTAATTTATAAAATCAATAAAAGTGCCACTACTCATGGTGGTGTGATTCAGGCGGCGGACTTACTTTTTGAAATAAAACCAAAAGTAAGGACTATGCTGGCCGATGTGAAAATATTACCCAAATACCGTGACCAAATATATGTAGATGAAGCCGTTAAACTGGATGTGCAGTCAATTATCCAACCAAAGATAAAATCGTATAATGCGACTATCGATAATATTAGCCCTGATTCCTATGAGGAAAATACCGGAGGAACAATTCAGCGTTATTATAAAGTAATTATTGCATTCGATGTTAATGAAGATGATTTACGGTGGTTAAAACCAGGTATGACTGTTGACGCCAGTGTAATTACCGGAAAACACAGCATTATGGAATACCTGTTATCTCCCTTGATGAAAGGCGTGGATAAAGCCTTTTCAGAACCAGTTAATACTAAACGATTAGATACACCTTGAGAGTGAATATAATATTATGGGAAATAAAAGCATACAAAAGTTTTTTGCCGATCAAAATTCTGTAATTGATTTATCTTCTTTGGGTAATGCCAAAGGCGCAAAAGTTTCTCTTTCCGGGCCAGACATGAACATTACCACGCCGCGTGGTTCAGTGATCATTGTCAATGGCGCTCTTTATTCAAGTATCAAAGGCAATAACCTCGCTGTTAAATTTAAAGATAAGACTATTACCGGCGCTAAAATTCTGGGCAGCGTAGATTTAAAAGATATTCAACTGGAGAGAATTGACAGCTCATTGGTTGATTCTGCTCAGGTAGAAAAGAAAGGTAATGGCAAACGACGAAATAAGAAGGAAGAAGAGGAATTAAAAAAGCAGCTTGACGATGCTGAAAACGCAAAGAAAGAAGCTGATAAGGCGAAGGAAGAAGCAGAGAAAGCTAAGGAGGCTGCAGAAAAAGCGCTCAATGAAGCGTTTGAAGTACAGAACTCGTCAAAGCAAATGGAAGAAATGCTGCAGGAATTTTTGGCTGACAATGTAGCAAAAGACAATCTGGCTCAGCAAAGCGATGCTTCCCAGCAAAATACACAGGCTAAAGCAACGCAGGCTTCTAAACAGAACGATGCTGAAAAAGTTCTTCCTCAACCTATTAATAAAAATACCAGCACTGGCAAAAGTAATAGCAGTAAAAATGAGGAAAATAAGCTCGATGCCGAGTCTGTTAAAGAGCCGCTTAAAGTCACATTAGCGCTTGCGGCCGAAAGTAACAGCGGTAGCAAAGATGATAGTATAACTAATTTTACCAAACCTCAGTTTGTAGGTAGCACTGCTCCCAATGCCACGGTCATTATTAAAATTAATGGTATTGCTGTCGGTCAGGCTGTAGCGGATAGTTTGGGTAACTTCACCTTTACAGCGCCTGAAACATTGACTGATGGAACATACAATCTGGAGGCAGAGGCCAAGACTGCTGATGGAAGCGGTAGCGCCAAACTTGTCATTACTATCGATTCCGTTACCGATAAGCCAACATTTGAACTTTCGCCTGAAAGTAGTGTGTCCGGTCATAAGGGCTTAACGCCGACCTTGACGCCTTCAATTGTTGGTACGGCGGAAGAGAATGCTAAGGTTGACATTTATGTAGATAATAAACTGGTTGCCAGCGTTGATGTCGATAAAGATGGAAACTGGAGTTATGAATTTAAAGACAATGAATTATCTGAGGGCGAAAATAGTATAAAAGTCGTTGCCGTGGATAAAGCAGGTAATAAAAACGAAACGACGGATAGTATCATAACCGACACCATTCCTCCGGAAAAGCCGACGATTGAGCTGGATGATAGTAGTGATTCCGGCATTAAAAATGACAACATTACAAATAGCACCCTGCCAACATTTATTGGTGTGGCGGAACCCGGTTCTACAGTCTCTATTTATCTTGGACTTAAGCATCTTGGTGAGGTCATTGTTGCTAAAGATGGGACATGGAGCTATACGCTTACTACGCCGCTCAAGGATGGCGAATACAATATAACAGCAACAGCTACTGATATTGCCGGGCATACCTCTGCGACGGCAAATCTGCCTTTTACTATTGATACCCGTATCAGCTATTTCAGCGCTGAGATTGAAACGACTGATGATAGTGGTATTGTCGGTGATAACGTTACTAACAATACTCGCCCAACCTTTACAGGTAAAACTGAGCCAAATGCTATTATCAGTGTCATAAATAGTGAGACTGGCGAAGAGGTTATTTTTAAAGCGAATGACAAGGGCGAATGGACGTTCAATTTCACTTCCGACTCAGTGGAAGGGATTAATAATCTTACGTTCACCGTTGAAGATGTCGCTGGCAACAAAAAGGATTTTTCCTTTAGTTACGTTATTGATACTATTGCCCCTGTACCTCCGACAGTTTCTTTGGAGGATTTTGTTGTTTTGCCGAATGGTATAATTTTATCAGGGAATGATTTACCGGCTTTAGTCGGTACGGCAGAGCCAAAGTCTACCATCTTATTGATGCGAGATGGTAAATTATATGACAGCATTGAGGTTGACTCAAACGGGACCTGGAATTATCAGTTTAGTAATAAATTTCTTCAGGGCGCCTATGATATTGAAATCATTTCTCAGGATGCCGCCGGTAATAAATCCTCTACTGTTAAATATTCTTTTACTATTCAAACTGAAGTTGTACCTCCAAAAGCGGAACTCGATGCCAGTGATGATTCCGGTGCAAAAGGCGACTGGATTACCAATAAACATAATGCTCTGACATTACTGGGAACAGCGGATAGGTTTGCTACCGTAAATATCCTTATCGATGGTAAAACGATAGGCGTGACGACTGCGGATGCAGACGGTAACTGGAATTTTGATATTTCCCGAAATCTGTCTGACAATGTTTATAAGATTACGGTTGAATCCATCGATCCTTTAGGAAGAACGTCATCTGTAGATTATCAGCTTACCATTGATAGCTTTACGCCGATCCCTACTGTTATGTTGCATGATAGCGCTGACTCTGGCGTTAAAGGCGATATGATTACTAAAATTAATACGCCGTTGTTTACCGGGATGGCTGAAGCTAATGCTAAGGTTTCCATCTATGTTGACGGTGTGTTAAGTGGTGAGGCTATTGCTGGCGATGATGGTGTATGGAATTTTCAATTTACCACAGCGTTATCCGATGGCTCGCATGACGTAACGGTAAAGGTAGAAGATATTGCCGGTAATACTGCCTCCTCATCAGCGTATAATTTCCAAATCGTAACGCAAACGCAAAAACCAACAATAGAGTTGGTCAACGATACGGGGGTTGATAATACAGACCATATTATTAATGAAAAGAATCCTGCACTAACAGGGACTGCTGCACCCTATTCAACGGTTAAACTCTATATTGATGGCGCACTGATCGCTGAGGTCAGAACAAATAAAGATGGCAGATGGGAGTATACCCTGAAAGCCGATCAAGGTTTGGTTGATGGCGATCATAGAATAACCGCTTCAGTTGAAGATATCGCTGGCAACATTGCCCATTCGGATCCTTTCTTAATTAGCGTCGATACTGCTATTTCAATACCGATAGTTTCATTGAGCCCGGATTCAGATTCGGGAATTGCAGATGATAATTTAACGAATATCGTTAAACCTACCTTGCACCTAAAAGATATTGATCCGGACATTATCAGTGTTCAGGTATGGGATGCCGCGTCTGATACGCAGATCGGTGTTGCCACGCAACAACCTGATGGTTCATGGGCCTATACCTTTACTTCAGATTTAACGGAAGGCTTGCATCAGGTTTATGTCAAGGTTGAGGACATTGCGGGTAATAAAGCGAACAGCGCGGTATTCGATTTTACTATCGATACCACAGTATCAACGCCGGTGATTTCCCTGCTTTCTAAGGATGATACGGGGGTGACAGGCGATAACCTGACCAATATCAATAAGCCAGGTTTTGCTATTTCCGGTGTTGATGCCGATGCGCATCGGGTCGTCGTACAGGTGATGCACAATGGCGTGAGCGAAGAGATCGAACTTTCCCACCTCAATGGTAGTTGGTTATTTACACCAGGGAATACGTGGGCGGATGGCAGCTACACGTTAACGGTGAAAGTAGAAGATAAGGCAGGAAATACCAGCTATTCAGCGCCGCTGACGGTCGTTATCGATACCCAAATCGCCATTGATGGGGTGGAACTGGTCAACGATAGCGGCGTGAAAGGCGATAATATGACCAACGACGACCGTCCCCACTTTCGTGTGACGGTACCTACGGATGTCAATGAAGTCCGTCTGAGCATTGACGGTGGTAATTCGTGGGTTCAGGCAACCCCGGGCGTAGCAGGCAGCTGGGAGTATATCTGGCCGACAGACCTGGCAGATGGTCAATACACGCTAACGGTGGAAGCGACTGATAAAGCAGGCAATACAGTGACGAAGACCATCGATTTCGCGGTGGATACCACGCTGTCAGTGCCGGTCATCGTACTGAATAGCGCGGACGATACCGGTGTCCAGGGCGATAACATGACGAATCGCACCCAGCCGACATTTGCCCTGCAGCATATTGATGATGATGCCGTTCGCGTTACGGTCAGCGTGGAGCATGGCGGCGTCACCACCACATTTGACGCCACGAAAGGCACAGGCGGATGGACCTTTACGCCGACAGGGGCGTGGGCGGATGGGGATTATACCCTGAGTGTGTCAGTCGAAGATAAAGCGGGGAACACCAGCCATTCTGCATCGCTGACGGTGACGGTGGACACGCAAATCGCCATTAATAACATTGAACTGGTCAATGACAGCGGTATTCCCAACGATAATCTGACTAATAACGTGCGTCCGCACTTCCAGGTGACGGTACCGACGGATGTCAACGTGGTGCGCCTGAGCATTGACGGCGGCAAGACGTGGGTAACAGCGGCGCAGAAGGCAGCCGGGGTTTGGGAATATATCTGGCCGGATGATGTGACCGATGGCTCCCATACCCTGACGGTAGAAGCGACCGATGAGGCGGGAAATAAGGCAACACAGACGCTCGATTTCACCATCGACACCACTCTGTCTGTGCCGACCCTCTCGCTGGACAGCGCAGATGACAGCGGCATCGCGGGCGATAATATCACCAATGTTAAAACGCCGGGCTTTACCCTCAACAATATTGATACCGATGTCAGCAGGGTGATAGTGGAGGTAATGCACAATGGCATTAAACAGGAGGTACCACTGGTTCAGACCGGCGGACAGTGGCGCTTTGCGCCGACCAGCGACTGGGCGGACGGCGACTATATCCTGACGGTGAAGGTAGAAGATAGGGCCGGAAATGTGAAGCAGTCCGCGCCGTTGACGGTGACAGTGGACACGCATATCGCCATTGACCGTATTGAGCTGGTTAACGACAGCGGTATCCCCGACGATAATCTGACCAATGAAGCGCGCCCGCACTTTCAGGTGACAGTACCGGCGGATGTTAACGGTGTAAGACTGAGCATTGATGGCGGCAAAACGTGGTTTGACGCCACGCAGAGCGCGACGTCGGGCGTCTGGGATTATACCTGGCTGACGAATGTGGCTAACGGCCCCCACACCCTGATGGTGGAAGCGACCGACAAGGCGGGAAACAAAACGACGCAGAAACTGGACTTCATCATCGATACCCTGCTGTCAGAACCGACTATTACCCTGGACAGTGCGGATGACAGCGCTGCTGGCGATAACATCACCAACGTTAAGATGCCAGGCTTTACCCTCGGTAATATCGACGCCGACGTGACCAAAGTGGTGGTGACGGTGGCGCATGATGGTAAGAACCAACAGATAGAGTTGATTAAGAACGGCGGTGTGTGGCGCTTTACGCCGGGCGCAGCCTGGTCCGATGGCGACTATACGCTGACGGTAAAGGTAGAAGATAAGGCGGGTAATACAAATTATTCTGCGCCGCTGACGGTGACTATCGATACGCAAACGTCTATTGATCGCATTGAACTTCTTAATGACACGGGTATTGTCGGGGATAACCTGACCAATGAAGCACGTCCACAGTTTCATATTACGGTACCGACGGACGTGAACTCTGTGCAACTGAGTCTTGATGGCGGCATCAACTGGGTTAACGCAACGCTGACGTCTGACGGCGTTTGGGAGTATATATGGCCGACAGATCTGGTCGAAAATACGTATACCCTGACAGTGAAAGCAACCGATGTTGCAGGCAACACGGCGACGGAAACGCTCAATTTTATCATTGATACCACATTGTCGACACCGACCATCACGCTGGATAGCGCAGATGATAGCGGTACCGCCAACGATAATAAGACTAACGTTAAAACGCCGGGTTTTATTATCGGCGGTATTGATTCTGACGTGACTCAGGTCGTCGTGCAGGTGATGCGCGATGGTCACAGCGAGGAGGTGGAGCTGACGCAGACTAACGGGCAGTGGCGTTTTGTACCCGGCAGCGCGTGGACTGATGGCGACTATACGCTGACGGTAACGGTGAAAGATGAGGCGGGTAATATTCGCCACTCAGCGCCGTTGACGGTCACCATCGATACGCAAATCGCCATTGACCATATTGAACTGGTCAATGACAGCGGTATTCCCAACGATAATCTGACTAATAACGTGCGTCCGCACTTCCAGGTGACGGTACCGACGGATGTCAACGTGGTGCGCCTGAGCATTGACGGCGGCAAGACGTGGTTCAACGCTACCCAGAGCGCGACGCCGGGCGTCTGGGATTATACCTGGCTGGCTGATGTGGGAGAGGGGAAACATACCCTGACAGTGGAGGCGACCGACAAGGCGGGAAACCAGACGACGCAGCAACTGGACTTCATCATCGATACCATGCTGTCAGAACCGACTATCGTGCTGGACAACACGGACGACAGCGGAACAAAAGGCGATAACCTGACCAACGTAAATAAGCCGACGTTTTTACTGGGTAATATTGACGCAGACGCGCGGTATGTCACGGTTGAGGTGCAGCATGGCGGCACGAAAGAAGTGCTGACGGCCACCAAAGGCGCGACCGGCATCTGGAGCGTGACACCGACCGGCACATGGGCAGATGGCGACTATACGCTGACGGTGAGGGTGGAGGATGATGCGGGGAACGTAAAATACTCAGCGCCGCTGACGGTCACGGTTGATACCCAAATCACCATCGATGTTATTGAACTGGTTAATGATAACGGTATTCCCGGCGACAACCTGACCAATGACGTTCGTCCACACTTCCGCGTCACGGTGCCAGGGGATGTCAACGAGGTACGTCTGAGTATCGACGGCGGTAATACGTGGGTTCGTGCAACACAGGGCACGGCAGGGATCTGGGATTACACCTGGCCGAAAGATGTGACCGACGGGCTACATACCCTGACGGTAGAAGCGACCGATAAGGCGGGAAATAAGACGACGCAGACGCTCGATTTTACCATTGATACCCGGCTGTCAACGCCTACCATCGCTATGGATAGCAGGGACGATACAGGTGCCATTGGCGATCATATTACGAGCGTCAAAAGGCCGGGCTTTACCATTGGCAATATTGACGCCGATGCGCACTCGGTCATTTTGCGGATCACACAGGGCGGCAATAGCCAGGAAGTGACACTAACCCAGGTTGGAGGACAGTGGCGCTTTACGCCAGATGCTGACTGGGCGGACGGTAGCTATACGCTAACGGTAGAAGTCCAGGATAACGCGGGGAATGTCCGCCAGTCCACGCCGCTGGTGGTGACGGTAGATACGCAAACCAGTATTACCGATATTACATTGGTCAATGATCATGGCGTGCCTGATGACAATCTAACTAACAGTACCCGTCCGCAGTTTGAGATCACGGTGCCGGCGGATGTGAATTCTGTGCAACTGAGCATTGATGGGGGCGCAAACTGGGTGAGCGCGGCGCAGGGTATCGAAGGCGTCTGGGGCTATACCTGGCCAACGGATATGGGCGATGGAAAACACACCCTAACCGTCATGGTCACCGACAGAGCGGGCAATACGGCGACGCAAACGCTTGAATTTTTCATCGACACCCGGTTGTCGACGCCGACCATTGCGCTGGATAGCACGGATGATACCGGTACGCCTGGCGATGATATGACCAATCGCACCCGACCGACCTTTATTCTGCAGAATATCGATTCGGATGTTATCAACGTTACAGTCAGCGTCACGCATAATGGAACGACAACCTCGTTTACCGCGACACAGGGGGCTGCAGGATGGAGCTTTACACCGCCAGCGCCGTGGGGCGACGGTGATTATACGCTGACGGTGACAGTGGAGGATCGGGCGGGAAATACGCGTCCGTCTACGCCGCTGACGGTGACAGTGGATACGCAAATAGCCATTGATCGTATTGAATTAGTCAACGATAGCGGCGTCCCTGGCGATAATGTGACAAAACATGTGCGTCCGCAGTTCCAGATCTCGGTACCGGATGATGTGGAAAAGGTTCTTCTGAGTATTGACGGCGGCACGACCTGGGTTACTGCAATCAAGAGTTCGACGGCTGGCATTTGGGATTACACCTGGCCGACGGATATGCCAGAGGGACAGCATACCCTGATCGTGGAAGTGACTGACGGTGCGGGTAATAAGATGACGGGGACGCTCGATTTCACTATCGACATCACGTTGTTGACGCCAACCATTGAGCTGGCGCCCGATCAGGATACCGGACAGAATAAGAACGATAATCTGACCAGCGTCACTCAGCCGATATTTGTGTTGGGGAGTATCGATAAAGATGTTCGACACGTGGAATTGAGTATTGAGCATAACGGTACGTTTAAAACGGTGGTACTCACCGAATCAGCCGACGGCTGGCGCTATCGACCAGATTCTGCTTTGGCGGACGGTAGCTACACATTCACCGTGACGGTAACAGATGTGGCAGGCAACCAGCAAACATCCGCGCCTTTAAAGGTGACGATAGACGGTACGTTGACTACGCCGGTGATTGAACTGGCAGCTGGCGAAGATAGCGGTACTGTTGGCGATCGCCTCACCAATCACGATCGGCCTGTGTTCGACATACGCCAGGTTGATTCTGACGTTACGCGCGTGATGGTCAAAGTAACTTACAACGGTAAAACGCACGAGGAAGCGGCGGTATTCACCAATGGTCAATGGCGCTTTACGCCTTCTGCGAGCTGGGCTGATGGCTCATATCAGTTAGCCGTTGTGGTGGAAGATCTGGCGGGGAATGTAAAAGAGTCTGCGCCGTTAGAGGTGCGTATTGATACCACGACAACCATTAACAATATCGTATTGCTTAATGATACTGGCGTGCAGAATGATCAATTAACGAATGTTGCCAAACCGTCATTCAGAATTGACGTTCCCGGTGATGTCGTCCAGGTACGCGTAACCCTGGATGGTGGCGCTAACTGGAATGTGATACGTAAAAATGCCGACGGACAGTGGATTTTTGACAGCCCGAATACTCTGGTTGACGGCACATATACCCTTCGCGTAGAGGCCACGGATGAGGCAGGTAATATTGCGAATAAAGATTTAGTATTTAATATCGATACTAATATACAGGTTCCTACTATTGCTTTAGACGCAGGACAAGATACCGGAGCGAATACCGCCGATAATATTACTAATATTTCACGACCTACCTTTACGATTGGTAATGTTGACCCCGATGTTATCAAAGTCGTGGTGACGATTGATGGTCATGATTATAACGCGATTAAGGTTGGGGCTGGTTGGCAATTTACACCAGGCAATGCCATTCCGGATGGTTCTTATAATATTACCGTTACGGTTGAAGATAAGGCCGGAAATACCGCGACATCGAAACCATTACCTGTTGTGATAGATACGACGGCTGAAATTGAAAGCGTCACGTTGGTTACAGATAGCGGTGATAGCGATGTAGATAACATTACCAAAGTCGACAAGCCGCAGTTTAGTATTGTTACCGCTGATGATATTACCCAGGTGCGCGTTAAAATCGATAACGCCGCTAATTGGATTGAACTCACAAAAGGAGGGGATGGCCGCTGGATATTTAATGTCGGTTCGGCATTACCTGATGGGCAACACACTCTCTTGGTTGATGTGACTGATATCGCCGGCAACGTTGCGCAAGAAACGCTGCAGTTTACGATTGATACGACTCTGCGAGAGCCGACAATTGTACTCGATCCCACCCATGATACTGGTGATGATACTAATGATAATCTTACCAGGATTAACAAACCGGTGTTTATTATCGGTAATGTCGATAATGATGTATCACACATTGTGGTTCATATTGATGGTCGGGATTACACCATTGAAAACACAGGGGGGAATTTAACCTTTACGCCGGATCAACCGCTGTCTGACGGTCAGCATACGATCTCTGTTACCGTAACGGATATTGCTGGTAATACCAAAACATCGGCCGAACTGAAGATTGAAATCGACACGCAGGTTCAGATTGACAGTGTTACGTTAACAACAGATAGCGGCGTCAACGATCACGATAATGTCACCAATGCTACCCGTCCCTCTTTTGAAATTGCAACGCCTGATGATGTGACATCAGTGCTGGTTTCTTTCGATGGCGTAAACTGGACGCCTGTCAGTAAAAATGCGGCCGGGCAGTGGCAATTTACTGCAGGTAGCGCATTGTCTGATGGTCATTATACTCTCCATGTCCAGGCGACGGATCGGGCAGGGAATACGGCAAATTCCACGCTGGGCTTCACCGTGGATACGCAGATTGACGGCCTGAGCGTCGTGATGCTGGACGACGCCGGAAAGGATTCTACGGATGGTATTACGAATATTACCTCTCCACGTTTTGAAATTTCAGCCAGAGAACCGCTGCAGAGCGTGACGGTAATTTTAAACGGGAAATCCAGCACACTGACTCAGGGGGCAGGTAATAAATGGCTATTTACCCCTGATACACCGTTAGTGGATGGAACTTACAAAATAGAAATAGTGGCTGAAGATATCGCAGGTAATAAAATTAGCAAAGAGGTATCATTCACAATAGACACTGTTGTTTCTGATCCCCGTATTGATTTGCTGGATGCGGATGATACTGGCGAAAGCGCTGTTGATAATATTACGAGTGTCACTAAACCACGTTTCGTTATTGGCAATGTACCCGCCGATATTGATACTGTTGTAATCAGAATTAACGGCGTTTCTTATCCGGTTACGGCAAATGGCAATAACCTCTGGGAATTTCAGGTTCCCGTTGCGTTAAACGATGGCGTATATGAAGCCGTTGTTGTCTTCAGAGATATTGCCGGAAATACTTCTGAAACTAAGCTGCCCTTTACCATTGATACCACGACAAGCGTCAGTGTCAGAATGGAGCCAGCGTCTGATACCGGCAGCTCCAATAGCGATAACCTTACGAATAAGCAAAATCCCAAATTCGAAGGTACTGCAGAGCCCAATGCGAAACTGGTGATTACCATTGTTGACGATAAGTCAGGTCGGGAGGTTCTAAAACACACGATTACGGTTGGCGCCGATGGCAACTGGAGTGTGACGCCGAATATACTGCCGGATGGCATGTATACCATCAACGTCGTCGCAACAGATGTCGCGGGAAATACTGCGCAAACGCAGGAAAGATTCACTATCGATACGGTTACGATCGATCCTACCATTCGCCTTTCGGATCCATCTATTGATGATCAGTATGAGGCAACCAGCCTGCGTCCTGAGTTCAAAGGGCTTGCCGAAGCGTTCTCGACGATTATGATTCAGTGGGATGGGAAAGTGGTCGGCTCGGCAAACGCCAATGCGAATGGCGAATGGAGTTGGACGCCGCCATCAGTATTAGCGCCAGGCTCCTATGTTGTGAGCATTGTTGCCAAAGATAAAGCGGGTAATGAATCGTCGCAGGTCGACTTTCCTGTCGTAATACCTGTTATTGATGTCACGCCTCCAACCATAAAGCTCAGCGAGGAGAGCGATAGTGGTGCCTTAGGAGACTTTACCACGAATAATAAAACGCCGACCCTGGTTGGGAACACGTTACCTAATGCGATTGTGAGTATTTATGTGGATGGCGTGAAGGTCGGCGAGGCGACAGCGGATACAGCGGGTCGATATACTTTCCAGTTATCGGAAATGAAAGATGGCCATTATGTCGTCCAGGTGGGTATCGTCAACCCTCGCGATAATAGCGAACTGCGTTCCACCGCCGTTGATGTCACTATCGATACCGAGGTTGCTGAACTGGTATGGAATATATCTGGAATGCATGAGGGCGGATATATCAACACGGTGACGCCGGAGATTGGCGGCACCAGTGAGCCAAACAGCAAAATCACTATCTTTGTGAATGGCGTTGAAAAAGCGATTGCTTATACGACAGGCGCAGGACACTGGGGCGTAGTATTACCCGCTTTGGGTAATGACGGTAATTATGAATTAACGTTTAAAGTTGAAGACGTTGCCGGCAATATCAGAGAGTTTGGTCCGCAGAATGTGATACTGGATACGGTAATTTCGCCGTTAACCGTGGTATTACGCGAAGCTGATGACAGTGGCAAAGTTGGCGACTGGATCACCAATAAATCTCATGTCACCATCGATGGTACTGCCGAAGCCGGAAGTACTTTAACCATCAGGAATCCGCAGGGAGTGGTTATTGCTACCCTGGTGGTAGGCAATGATGGTCGATGGAGCGCAGAATTAGATCTGCGTGAAGGTAGTAATGCCTTTGTCGTGGTATCGGAAGATAAAGCGGGCAACAGCCAACAAAAAGATATTCTGATAGAACATGATACGCAGATTGAAATCAGCGATATTTCATTAAGTCGGGATACTAATAGCGGTGATAAATATGATCTGATTACCAATAATAAGTCTCCGGTACTGGTTGCCATGACCGATCCCGGCGCGACGGTACAGGTTTATATTAATGGTGTGTTACAAGGCACAGTAGAGGCGAGTTCGTCAGGTAATATTAGCTATACCATGCCGGCAAATAGCGCCGACGGCGAGTATCAGGTGCAATTTGTTGCTACAGATACTGCTGGCAACCGGGTTGAGTCTGCGATTACAACCGTGACAATCGATTCTCAAATTGCTGTCTTTGACATTGATGAAGATTCATTACCGGCCCTCTCTAATAACCGGGCGTTGTCAGTCTCAGGTGTCGGGGAGGCTGGTTCTCAGGTCAGCATCTTTGTCGATGGTAAATTAGTCAACGTTGTTATGGTTGAGGCTGATGGCACATGGCGCGCGCCGATACTGCTGCAAGATGATGGTAAGTTTAATATTCATTTCAGCATTACTGACGTTGCTGGCAACACTGAAGTGAGCAAGGATTATAGCGTGGATGTCGATTCATCAACCGACTTCCCAACGCTCAACCTTGAAGATGCGAGCAACTCTGGTTCACTTGACGATCTGATTACTAGTCACAACAAGCCTGTGTTAGTAGGCACCGCAGAAGCGGGAGCCACAATCCATATTTATGTGGATGAAAAGATCGTGGCAAATGTGCTTGTGCTTGAAGATGGAACCTGGTCCTATCAGTTTGATAATGCGTTAAAAGATGGTGAATATTCTATCCGTGTGGTTGCCGAAGACCCGGCAGGTAATACGGCAGAATCGCCTCGCTTACTCGTCACGATAGATACCAGTACGTTTATCGATAATCCTGTTATGATGGCAGGATCTGATAACGGTATTTTCAGTAATGATAGTATAACGAGTCAGACCCGGCCTGCGTTTAGTATTTTTGGAGAAATGAACCAGAGTGTTCAGATTTTCATTGATGGAGTGCTAGTCGATACGATCACGGTGACGGACAGAAATCAAGTTTATCGACCTGAGTCACCGTTGGGCGATGGTTCCCATAGCATTTATTATGTTATCACCGATAAAGCAGGCAACACGGCTACCTCGAAAACGCTAAACTTTACTATCGATACCTTTAATACGACGCCTGTCGCCATTGATTCTATCGGTGGACAAACGTTAGCAGAGATGACCGGTAGTGATGGCAAAATATATATAACGGACACGACGCGTAACTTATTGTTTAGTGGCAGTGCCGAGCCCAATAGCAAAATAGAAATCATCATTAATGGCTTAAATGTGGGGGAAGTTTGGGTTAATGACAAAGGCCACTGGCAGATGCCGGTGAACCCGCTTTATTTCACAGAAGGCCAGCTGGATATCACTGTTAAATCTACGGACCGTGCTGGTAACGTCAATCAGGAAAAGTATTCCATTTGGGTCGATACGCATATCCAGGTATTTACCAGCGAGCTTGATGACAATAAATCATCATCGAAAACGGACTGGTGGAGTAATAGCTCCACTATTACCATGAGAGGTATGGGGGAAATTGGCGCTACGGTATCATTAATCGTGGCAGGGGTCACGCTGGCAACCGCTGTCGTTGCGGCTAATGGGCAGTGGGAATTATCGACCGATCAGCTTCCGGAAGGGAAATACGATATCACTTTGAGTATTGAGGATAACGCAGGCAACCGTAAGGAAGAGGTACATGAAATATTTATTGATCGAACGCCGCCAAACGCTCCGGTCGTAACGTATTCAGATATTGTCAACGATCTAATTATTATGCAGGGAGCGGCGGAAGCCAAATCTCAGCTAATAATAACCGATAGTAATGGGAATACTTATACGTTAACCGTTCCTGATAATGGTAAATGGAGTATGGCGATCCCGTATCCATCGGAAGGGAAGTTTACCATTACGAGTGTGGATGCGATTGGTAACCGGAGTGATGATGTCTCTCTCGATATCATGAAAGAGACTCCTGTTATTTCATTATCTCCAGACTCAGACAGTGGTACGGCGGGCGATAATATTACGCGAGATAATCAGCCTACCTTTATTATCGGGAATCTGGAAAGCGATGTTGTGGTCGTTCAGGTCGATATCAATGGGACCGTATATAATGCTGAAAAAAATGCCGATGGCGTTTGGTTCTTTACGCCAGGTACACCGTTAGCTGATGGTTCCTATACGATATCGGTAATCGCAAGCGATGCCGCGGGTAATCAGAAAAACTCGTTACCCATTACCGTTACGATCGACAGTACGCTGACCGTGCCGGAGATTGCGCTGGCAGCAGGTGAAGACAATGGCGCTTCAGACAGCGATAACGTGACGAATCACAATCACACCCAGCCTAAGTTCACGCTGCAGCATATTGATGCTGATGTGACCGGGGTGACTGTAAACGTGACGCATAATGGCGTGACAGACACCTATCAGGCGACGCAAGGCGCGGATGGCTGGACCTTCACGCCGCCAGCCGCCTGGAATGATGGTACCTACACGCTGAGCGTGACGGTGGTGGATCGCGCGGGGAACTCACTGCAATCTGCTTCGCTGGAGGTGACGGTTGACTCAACGGTGACGGTAACAGCGGATAGCCAACATGACGATGCGAGCGATGACGCCACGCCAACAGCGGTTACTCCACCGGAGTCTGAAACAGTGAATGCCGAAAGCGCTACGCATCTTCGTACAGTGCCGTCTGCGGCGGAAGAAAGCGTGGTGAAGGAGACAGCCTATAGTATTACATTGTTAAACGCTGACTCTGGGGATGAAATAGATCGTTCAATTAGTCAGACACCTTCTTTTGAAATATCAGTACCTGAGAATATTGTTAATGTCAGTGTTATGTTTGAAGGAGAAGAGTTTACTCTGCCGATAACTAACCAGAAAGCAATATTCGAAGTTCCGCTATCTTTGGAAGATGGTGAATATACTATGGACGTGAAATTCATTGATAAGGACGATGATTTCCTGATTAAGGAAAAAACATTCTCAGTCGATCACTCCTCGGCGGATATTGTGAACGCAATGAATGCAAGAGGAAAGACCGAAGATGATATTAATGATTCCCCTTCCACGAGTTCTGTAGGGCACAACAATAACGGCGCTATTGATGTTTTCGCCGTTAATGAAGTTACGCTACCTGTAGATAATCAAGAAGAACACGCATAATAACGGAGACCCCTCACCTTTGGGTGAGGGGGTTTACTTATGGATAAAAAACTAGAACCTTATTATTTAAGTGCGGAAACGGCATTGTCTATAGTGTCTAAAAAATTCAACATAAAAATTGACATCAAAGAGGATGATATAAATTTAAGATTTAAAAAATACGACAGAAATAACACTGATGACTCTATACAAATGAAGAATTTCTTTTTGTCGTTAGGGCTTTCTCTACAGGATATATTATTTAATAATGGTGAGGATTTACTAAATGAGCCTATGCCGATTTTACTATTAACACCAGAAATGAAGTGGATGGTGTGTGTGAGCGGCGGGCAAAAAATAAAGTTGGTAAACGCGCGTGGTGAACTCTGTTATGTTGAAATTGAAGATGAATATTTAAAAGAGTTATCTGCATTTAGTATACTACCTTTAAATAAAGTTGTTGATAGTATAAGAGTAAAAAATATCATAAAAAACTCTTTATCGATGAACAAGATTTTTTATACTAAATACTTCTTTTCATCTCTTTTTATGGCAATTTTTGCGTTAACTATCCCAGTATTTAGTAATCTGTTCTATGATAAGCTTGTTCCAAGTGCTTCGGTTTCATCTTTATTTGGCGTGGCTATAATTGTTGCTGTATTTATTGTTTTTGAGTTTATCCTTCGTACTTCGAAAGATATTTATCAGTCTATCACAGCAAGGCAGGATGACGTCGATATTGATATCGCATTTCTTGAAGCGGTCCTTTATAGTAAAAAGAAAAATGGCAGATCCATGTCATCAGCATTTGTGCTATGGAATGAGTTTCAGAAAATTAAACCCGTTTTATTAAACTCGATCTTTCAACGTATAGCCGATATTCCAATATTTATTATATTTCTCATTGTTATATATGTAAATTTAGGTCTGGTCGTTATTGTCCCTGTTACCATGTTTATCGTCTCTATTATTATTTCCCTCGTTAACCACCATTATACTAATGAGTTAATGAACAAACAAAAAGAAGGACAGAAGAACAGGAATATTTTTATCTCAGAAGTTTTCTTATCTATTAAAATGATCCATACCTTAAATAATCAAGGTTTACTTTTTGATTGGGTCAACACATCAAATGAACAGTCGTATCTTAACCTGAAGATAAGGAAATTAAATCTTATCTATCAATCTATATTGGGGAGTATGTCATCTATTACCCAAATAACTATTATGGTAATAGCCTTTTTTATGGTAATCAAGGGTGATGTTACTACTGGCGCAATTGTTTCATCTGTCATTGTCTCTGGTCGTATTTCCGGGATCATTTCGAATTTTTCTTCTACATTAATCTCTATTTTATCAGCAGAAAAAACCGGTAAGGATCTGCTTTCTTTTTTTGATGAAGATCAGGCAGAAAAAACACCGGCATTACAGTCAATATCAAAGTGCAATGGCGATATCTCTATTCGGGGTGTGAGTTATCAGTATGACGCTCAATCTCCGATGATTATTAACCGACTGTCTATAGACATACCTGCGGGGCAACGTGTCGCGGTGGTAGGCGAATGCGGAGCAGGAAAAAGCTCATTACTGGGAATGCTATCTGGCTACCTTTCGCCAACAGACGGTGCCATCTTATATGATGGATATAACTTAGGACATTTATCGCAGAACTTTTTTTCTCAGCATTTAAGTGTGGTGACGACACATGATGTTTTATTCACCGGAACCATTGAAAGTAATTTCGCGTTAAAACCGCAAAACGACAGGGGCCGGGTACTCAAGGCGCTTCATCTGGCGAACTGTGGTTTTATCTTGCAACATCCTATGGGGCTGAAGTTTCCGGTGAATTTTATGGCTAAAAACCTGTCATCCGGACAGCAGCAGCAGTTATTATTAGCACGTAGTCTGAGCAGTAACGCCAGCGTCTTTTTATGGGATGAACCAACATCAAATCTGGATGAGAATACCGAGAAGCAAATTTTTGATAACTTAGATGAGTTTATTCATGGGAAAACGTTGATCATGGTGACGCATCGTCGATATCTGATAAAGTATTTTGACCGGGTTCTGGTAATGAAAGGTGGAAAAATAATCCGTGATTGTTCTCCGGATAAATTATTAATGTAAAATAAGCAGCGCTTGTCGCTGTTATCAGGTGGTACTGCTTAATAAAAAAGACCCGTTGCACAAACGGGTCTTTTTTGTCATTTAACGAGTCGGCAATGTCTTCAATAATTTTAGCTCGATTCTGTTAGGGCTATTCCACTTGCCATTTTTGGATAACCACACCTGGCGGCCCTCATCAACGGCAATGCGAGGGACGTGATGGTTCGCAAGGCTACCCCTGGCGCGCGATTCCGCGTTGAGATAACCGGTGGGCGGCTTCAGCGGCAGCGATAGCGTATCAGGTCAGCACCATCGGCCATTCTGGCGGGGTCTGGCTCATCGTTTCGACCATTACGGCTTCAATGTTATGCCAGATCGCAGCGAGATCCATCATGGTAATACCGAGTAAACCGGTGGCAAACCAGCAGGCGGATACCACGCCCAGACCGCTACTGATCACCGCCAGACCAATATAATCTGATTTACGGAAACGGATATTGAGCGTGCTGGCTAAAAACATGAGCACGGCGCTCAGCAGTTGCCAACGGAGAAGAACGACACCAGTGGTTATGGCAGCCATGAAACATTTCCTCTGAATAGACCTTTGTCCAGGACAGCTCGGCGTTGTTCCCGGGAAACGTGGGACATTCTGGCTATCAACGGACGTCACATCAACATCGAATGAAACATTGTTTCTATTTCATTGTTTTTGTGAACTATATCACAAAAACAAGCTTGCTCGCCAGATCGGCAATGTATTTTTTGTGCGTTTTATAACCGTATTTTTTGTGTGACTTCTACGCGTCCGTAGAGAAACTGCCGGAAAGCAAAGATGTATTATTACTACTCTTTTATTTTTTTCGTGAAATTCAGACCTGATAAAAATATCAAGTTATTTATCAAAAGAAAGGAGTAAAGATGTATACCCCATCGTTTACTTAGGTATAAATCTGATATTATCAAAAATATTTAGTGTCCTGCCTGGTATGCGAAAGAGATTGCGCGTAGTTATTAATGGTAAATGTTGATCGGTAAAAGTCTGTTGCTAATATTGATAAATTCATGCACCGTAAACCTCCGTTTGGTTCACGTCTTATTTTGCCAACAATAGTCACAAATAATGCAGGGAAATAGGCTGAAAATGAGTCAAAGCACACGACGCAAGGTGTTGAGATTTCTCGGAACGATCATTGTGGTGTTACTTCCTGTATTGCTGGCGATCTGGTTTGCTCATATCCGGGCAGTCTCTGAAACCAGAAATCAGTTACATTCATTTGCGCAGTTGGTATTAGATAAAACGGAGCGGGTTATCCTGCAAGCAGATTTAGCCCGCGATGCCGCTGAACAATATCAGGGGCAAGCCTGTACGCCAGCCCATCAACAGCGAATGCTGAATATTATCCGCGGTCGTTTGTACATTAATGAGTTGATTTATGCTAAGGGCCAGCGCTTTCTATGCTCTACGGTTATGACGCCAACAAGTCCTTATTTTATTCCCCGCGCTGACTATAAACGAAAGCCTGACATCGCTATTTATTACTATCGTGATACGCCTTTTTTCAACGGTTATAAAATGACATATATGCAGCGGGGAAACTATGTCGCGGTTATCAATCCCTTATCTTATAGCGAGGTGATGTCAGACGATCCGGCGTTGGCCTGGGGAATGTATGATACGGTGACCAACACCTTTTTCTCCCTGAGTGAACAGGCGCAGGCTGATCAGCTATTACCTTTGGTACGACGGAGTGAACCTGTGTTCCAACAGGGTGAGCGTTTTTATACTCTGGTAAAATCAGCAAAACGACCGGTTGCCGCGATTGTTTCAACCTCAAAGCAACGCTTTTACCAGAACCTCTTTCATCAGCTTACGTTAACGCTACCGTTAGGGATCATCTGTAGCATTATCGTCTTATTTATGTGGTCACGATCCCGGCAGGCATATTACTCACCGCGTCGATTGCTGCAACGGGCCATTACCAGGCACCAGCTTTGCCTTCATTATCAGCCGATCATTGATATCCGAAACGGGACATGTGTAGGTGCCGAAGCGCTATTGCGTTGGCCGGGCTATCACGGTCCGGTGATGAGCCCGTGCGAATTTATTCCGCTGGCGGAAAAAGAGGGGATGATTGAGCAGATCACCGATTATGTCGTCGAAGAGGTATTTAATGATTTAGGTGGTTTTCTGGCCGCGCACCCGCATCTTTATGTCTCTATCAATCTCTCTGCCGCCGATTTTCTCTCTTCCCGACTAATTGTGATGATTCATGAAAAAACGCGTCAGCATTCAGTGCTTGCGCAACAGATAAAGGTTGAAGTGACTGAGCGCGGATTTATTGATGTGCCTAAAATGACGCCGATTATTCAGGCGTTTCGCCAGGCGGGATACGAGGTGGCAATTGATGACTTTGGTACCGGCTATTCGAACTTGCATAACCTGTACTCATTAAATGTCGACCTTTTAAAAATTGATAAATCTTTTGTCGACACGCTAACCACTAATAGCGCCAGCCATTTGATTGTGGAACATATTATTGAAATGGCGCAAAGTTTGCGGCTAAAAATCATTGCTGAGGGGGTTGAAACGGCTGAACAGGTTAGCTGGTTGCTAAAACGCGGCGTTCAGTATTGTCAGGGATGGCACTTTGCGAAGGCGTTGCCACCGCAGGAATTCATCGCCTGGTTACAACAAACGCCCGCGCCTCTGACGATACGCGGGCAGACGCCCTACAGGCGGTGACGGTAATCGCTGGGAGTGCGATCGAACTCGCGGCGAAATACACGCGAGAAGGTTTGCTGCGATACATAGCCCAGGTCCATCGCGATATCAAAAATCGGGCGCTCGGTCGTTCGTAGCTCAACGGCCGCCAACAGGAGACGGCGCTGGCGAATATACTCGCCTAATGTTTGATGCGTTACCGTACGAAACATCCGCTGCAAATACCACTTGGAGTAGCCCGATTTTTTTGCCACCACATCAATGTTTAGCGGTTGGTCGATATGTTCATCAATCCATTCGATAAGGGTCTGAATTATCTGCTGATGCGACATATTGTTGCCTCTTAAACAGTATTCGATTCGTCGTTTTGTCTGCGGGCGAGTATAATTCCTCAAGTTAACTTGAGGTAAAGCGATTTATGGAAAAAAAATCTCCCCGTTTAAAAGCCTTACTGACGCCGGGGGAAGTTGCGAAACGTAGCGGTGTTGCTGTGTCCGCCCTGCACTTCTATGAAAGCAAAGGGCTAATTACCAGTATCCGTAATAGCGGTAACCAACGGCGATACAAGCGTGACGTGTTGCGTTATGTCGCGATTATCAAGATCGCCCAGCGTATCGGCATCCCGCTGGCAACTATCGGCGACGCGTTTGGTATCTTGCCGGAAGGACATACGTTAAGCGCGAAAGAGTGGAAGCAGCTCTCCTCGCAGTGGCGCGAAGAGTTAGACCGACGTATTCATACGCTGGTGGCGTTGCGCGATGAGCTGGACGGTTGTATCGGCTGCGGCTGTTTATCGCGTAGCGACTGTCCGCTGCGAAATCCAGGCGACAGGCTCGGCGAACACGGGACGGGTGCCCGGCTGCTTGAAGATGATTAACATGCACTCGGCCATCGGGCTGAGTTCACCTAAAACTAAAGCGCCGCTAAGGGCGCTTTAGTTTGTTTCCGGTCTTTGTCTTTCGCTCTATCCCGCTGATTACAGGAGGGTTTCCCCCGACGTCAACACCCCTCATATTGAGCACGTGGTGGAGGTTCCGGTTTGTGTTGATACTGTAAGTGTAAGCGACGACGCCCTGTTCGCCAGCGAAATGCTGATTTTTTAGCCGAAATTTTTACGGCAACTGCCATAATTTTCTATAGTTAGTTGGCATACCTTACAGGAGACAGCCATGCTGACGGTGCACCATTTAAATCAGTCTCGTTCGCAGCGCATCCTCTGGGCGCTGGAAGAGCTGGCGTTGCCTTACCGGATTGTGCGTTACCAGCGTGAAAAGACCATGCTGGCGCCGCCGGCATTGAAAAAAGTGCATCCGCTGGGCAAGTCTCCGGTTATCGAAGATCACGGTATGGTTATTGCGGAATCGGGCGCCATCCTGGAATATTTGCAGGACACTTACGACAGTATCGGACGCTTTAAACCTGCGGATGCGCAGGGGAAACAACACTATCGATTCTGGCTACATTACGCTGAAGGTTCGCTCATGCCCTTGCTATTGATGAGACTGCTCTTTACCTCTCTGGGTAAACCGCCGGTCCCATTGGGCCTGCGAACGTTGGGCGGCGTTATCGGTAAGGGCGCGCAAAAAGCGTACCTCAATCCGCAACTGGAAACCCATGCGCGCTTTATTGACGGGCATCTGGCAAATCACCCCTGGTTTGCCGGAGAGCAGTTAAGTATGGCGGATATCCAGATGAGCTTCCCGCTATTTGCGCTGCTTGCCCGAGGCGGAATCGCTCATCTCGACCATATCAACGCATGGAAAGCGCGGGTAGAAATGCGTCCAGCCTGGCAGCGAGCGATTCAGCAGGGCGGTCCGTTTACCATTCCCGGCGGATAATGGCGTTTTTGTGAGCAGATTGCGCAACGTATTTGCTAACAGCGATGCGAAAAATTGTTGCTGGATTGCGCAGGGACGATAACGTTTGCGCATCGTCTGGCTATTTATTGAGCATACTAAGCAGAAAAGCATAAAAAGCGGCAAAGTTCAGTTGAAAAAGCGTTGATGATCGCTGGATAATCGTTTGCTTTTTTTTGCCACCCGTTTTGTATACGTGGAGCTAAACGTTTGCTTTTTTGCGGCGCCCCGGTTGTCGTAAATGTAGCACAAGGAGATAACGTTGCGCTGTTAGTGGATTACCTCCCACGTATACCGACGAATAATAAATTCTCAGGGGATGTTTTCTATGTCTACGCCTTCAGCGCGTACCGGCGGTTCACTCGACGCCTGGTTTAAAATTTCACAACGCGGGAGCACCGTTCGCCAGGAAGTCGTTGCTGGCTTAACCACGTTTCTCGCGATGGTTTACTCCGTCATCGTGGTGCCAGGGATGCTGGGTAAAGCCGGGTTCCCGCCTGCCGCCGTCTTTGTAGCGACCTGCCTGGTCGCAGGCGTCGGCTCTATTGTTATGGGGCTTTGGGCGAATCTGCCGCTGGCTATCGGTTGCGCTATCTCGTTGACGGCGTTTACCGCGTTTAGCCTGGTCCTGGGGCAGCATATTAGCGTCCCGGTCGCGCTTGGCGCCGTATTCCTGATGGGCGTACTGTTTACCGTTATCTCCGCCACCGGCATTCGTAGCTGGATTTTGCGTAACTTGCCGCAGGGCGTGGCCCACGGAACCGGTATCGGTATTGGCCTGTTTTTGTTGCTGATTGCCGCCAACGGCGTCGGCCTGGTCATTAAAAACCCGCTGGATGGCCTGCCGGTCGCGCTGGGCGATTTCGACACCTTCCCGGTGATTATGTCGCTTGTGGGGCTGGCTGTTATTCTCGGTCTGGAAAAGCTGAAAGTCCCCGGCGGCATTCTGTTGACCATTATTGGCATTTCTATTGTGGGTTTGCTCTTCGATCCTAACGTCCATTTTTCCGGCATTTTCGCCATGCCTTCGTTGAGCGATGAAAACGGCAACTCACTGATCGGCAGCCTGGATATTATGGGCGCGTTAAACCCTGTCGTTCTGCCAAGCGTACTGGCGCTGGTGATGACGGCGGTGTTTGATGCGACCGGCACGATTCGTGCGGTCGCAGGGCAGGCTAATCTGCTGGACAAAGATGGACAAATTATCGATGGCGGTAAAGCGCTAACCACCGACTCCCTGAGTAGCGTTTTCTCCGGCCTGGTCGGGGCGGCGCCAGCCGCGGTGTATATCGAGTCTGCGGCCGGTACGGCGGCGGGCGGTAAAACGGGCCTGACGGCGATTACCGTGGGCGTGCTGTTTTTGCTGATCCTGTTTCTTTCGCCGCTCTCTTATCTCGTTCCCGTCTACGCAACTGCCCCGGCGCTCATGTATGTCGGTCTGCTGATGCTGAGTAACGTGGCGAAAATCGATTTTGCTGATTTCGTCGATGCGATGGCGGGGCTGGTAACGGCCGTATTTATTGTACTGACCTGTAACATCGTCACCGGGATTATGATCGGCTTTGCCACACTGGTCGTCGGGCGTCTGGTGTCCGGCGAATGGCGTAAGCTGAATATCGGAACTGTCGTCATTGCGATCGCGCTGGTCGCTTTTTATGCCGGCGGCTGGGCTATCTAGTTCTGCCTTCATTCTGAAAAACGGGCGGCGTTGGTCGCCCGTTTTCATTTTCAGGACACATCACGTTACCTTTTGCGTTAATCTGAAGAAGGTGAAACCGAGGCATGATGCCTCTCTCCATCATAAAAAACATCGCAAACAGGGAACGCATGGAAATTTTCTTCACAATACTCATCATGACCCTTGTGGTCTCGCTGTCGGGGGTATTTACGCGTGTATTACCCTTCCAGCTTCCTTTACCCCTCATGCAGATCGCCGTTGGCGCGCTGTTGGCGTGGCCGACGTTTGGTTTGCATGTGGAATTCGACCCGGAACTCTTCCTGGTGCTGTTTATTCCGCCGCTGCTGTTTGCGGATGGCTGGAAGACGCCGACCCGTGAATTTCTTGAGCATGGACGAGAGATTTTCGGGCTGGCGCTGGCGCTGGTCCTGGTAACGGTCGTGGGAATCGGCTTCCTGATTTATTGGCTGGTGCCCGGCATTCCGCTGATCCCCGCCTTTGCGCTGGCCGCCGTGCTGTCGCCGACCGATGCGGTAGCGCTCTCCGGAATTGTGGGCGAGGGGCGTATCCCGAAAAAAATCATGGGCATTCTGCAGGGAGAGGCGTTAATGAACGACGCCTCCGGTCTGGTATCGCTGAAATTCGCCGTCGCGGTGGCGATGGGGACGATGGTCTTTACCGTCGGCGGCGCGACGCTGGAATTTTTTAAGGTCGCTATCGGCGGTATTCTGGCGGGTTTTGTGGTCAGTTGGCTGTATGGCCGCTCGCTGCGTTTTTTGAGCCGCTGGGGCGGCGATGAACCCGCGACGCAAATCGTCCTGCTGTTTCTGCTGCCCTTCGCGTCTTACCTGATTGCCGAGCATATTGGCGTCTCAGGCATCCTGGCCGCGGTTGCCGCCGGGATGACCATCACCCGTTCTGGCGTAATGCGCCGCGCGCCGCTGGCAATGCGTTTGCGCGCGAACAGTACCTGGGCGATGCTGGAATTTGTCTTTAACGGTATGGTCTTTCTGTTATTGGGACTGCAATTGCCGGGTATTCTGGAATCTTCGCTGGCGGCGGCGGAAGCTGACCCGAATGTCGAAACCTGGATGCTCTTTACCGATATCGTGCTGATTTATGCGGCATTGATGCTGGTTCGCTTCGGCTGGCTGTGGACCATGAAAAAGTTCAGCCTGCGCTTTTTGAAGAAGAAACCGATGGAGTTCGCCAGCTGGACGTCGCGTGAAATTCTGATTGCTTCCTTCGCTGGCGTTCGTGGGGCGATCACCCTGGCTGGTGTGCTCTCTATACCGTTACTTTTGCCGGATGGCAGCGGATTTCCGGCGCGTTATGAACTGGTATTCCTGGCGGCTGGCGTCATTCTGTTCTCGTTGTTTGTCGGCGTGATCATGCTGCCGCTGCTGTTGCAACATCTGGAAGTCGCCGATCATGCGCAACAGTTGAAAGAGGAGCGTATCGCCCGCGCGGCGACGGCGGAAGTGGCGATTGTCGCCATTCAGAAAATGGAAGAGCGTCTGGCGGCGGATACCGAAGAAAACATCGATAATCAGTTGCTTACTGAAGTAAGCTCGCGTGTCATCGGTAACTTGCGTCGCCGTGCCGATGGGCGAAACGATGTCGAAAGCTCCATACAGGAAGAAAACCTGGAGCGACGTTTCCGTCTGGCGGCGCTGCGTTCCGAGCGCGCCGAGTTGTATCATCTGCGCGCCACGCGAGAAATCAGCAATGAAACATTGCAAAAGCTGCTGCACGACCTGGATTTGATGGAAGCGCTACTGATAGAAAATCAGTAGTCCTTGTGGCCCGGTGGCGCCATGCTTACCGGGCCTACAAGTAGGCCGGATAAGGTGCTTGCGCCGCCATCCGGCAAGGGTTTTAACCCATGGTTTACGGTTGTTTCAGCCAAAACCCTTCGCAACAGGTTAACCATGCCCGGGCGCTGTGCGACAGATACACGCCCTCGCGCCAAATCATGCCCAACTGCCAGCGGAGATCGCTTTCCAGCGGCAGCCAGCGCAGCGTGGCCTTATCCAGACGCTGACAAATTGGCTCCGGCAAAATGGCGATACCGACGCCCGCTTGCACCATGGCGGCGAGAAAATCCCATTGCCCGCTGCGCACGGCAATCCGTGGTTTTACGTCATGCTGGCTAAATAAGGTCATCAACTGGCGGCTCAGGGCAAAGTCTTCGTTATAGATAAGAAGAGGATGCTCCGCCAGAGCTTCAGGCGCGATGGAGTCGCAGGTTGTCCACTGACCTGAACGGGGAACCAGCACGCACAGCGGATGACTGAACAGCGATAATGTCGTTAGCCCGCTCGCTTCTTCCACCGGGAGCGCGGTCATCGCAACGTCCAGCTCGCCATTCATTACCGCCTGCTGTACCGTCAGGCCGCCAAACTCCGAAATTTTGAGTTCAACGCCTGGGTAGCGTTGTCGAAACAAACTGATTGGCCCGGCCATCAACATGCCGACCATCGGGGGGATACCCAGCCGCAGCACGCCCTTATTGAGATGGTTAATATCGCTCAACTCGGCCTCTAACTGGCGAAACTCAGCGAGGATCGCCAGACCGCGTTCAAACACCACGCGTCCGGTATCGGTCAGCAATAACTTACGTCCGTCGCGGATCAGTAGCGTACAGTTAAGCTCATCTTCAAGATTTTTCAGCATCTTGCTAATGGTGGGCTGGGTGACAAATAACTTCTCCGCTGCGCGGGTGAAACTTTGCTGGCGCACCACCTCGACAAAATAACGCAGCGTTCTGATATCCATGATTATTCCTTCCGACTATGCCTGCAATGATTTTAATTCATTTCTGCCCGTGACGGAGGTTCTCTATACTGGCGCTCCGTATTATTTTTCAGGACATTCCCTCATGGCTGTGGCGATAAGCCGCGTTACGCCTGCCGTTGTGCAACGACTCCAGGTACCGGTTCAGGTACTGCTCTATGCAGGTTTATTCATTTTTTCCCAATATCTTGTCTCCTGGCTGCACCTGCCGTTGCCCGCGAATCTGGTCGGCATGGTACTTATGTTGGCGCTGATCGTTTGCCGGATTATTCCGCTTAGCTGGGTACGCGCAGGCGCACGCTGGCTGCTGGCGGAGATGCTGTTATTCTTTGTTCCCGCCGTCGTGGCGGTAGTGAACTATGCCCATCTGTTACTGGTGGACGGCTGGCGCATTTTCTCGGTGATAGCGATCAGTACCTTAATGGTACTCGGCGCGACGGCGTGGGTGGTGGATAAAGTGTATCGCTATGAGATGAGCAGGCTAAACCGTGAATAACGTTCAGTTAAGCGTACTGTGTCTGGTGATTACGCTGGGGATTTACTTCGCCAATAAGCGTCTGTATCGCCGTTTTCGCAAACTGCCGTTGATGCCATTAGTGTTGACGCCGGCACTGCTGGTGTTAATGCTGGTGTTCGGTCATATCTCCTGGCAAAACTACATTGGTGAATCGCACTGGCTATTGTGGCTGCTCGGCCCGGCGACCATTGCCTTTGCGGTGCCGGTGTACGATAACCTCGCGATTATCAAACGTCACTGGATGTCGCTCACCGCGGGCGTAGTGACGGCGACGGTGGTGGCAGTCACCAGTTCCGTTTGGCTGGCGCGTCTGTTCACGTTATCGGATGAGATTCAGCGTAGTCTGGCGGTACGTTCCGTTACTACGCCGTTTGCGCTGGCGGCGGCAGAACCCCTGGGCGGGCAGCCGGATCTGGTGGCGCTGTTCGTGGTCGTCACTGGCGTGTTTGGCATGGCGGTTGGCGACGCGCTATTTTTGCGTCTCTCTATCCGGGAAGGCATGGCAAAAGGGGCAGGATTCGGCGCGGCGTCACATGGGGCAGGCACGGCGCGTTCCTATGAACTTGGTCAGCAGGAGGGCGTCGTCGCCAGTCTGGTAATGATGCTGTCCGGCGTGGTGATGGTGCTGGCAGCCCCGCTGGTGGCGAGGGTGATGTTCTGATTTTCCTCCGACCCACAGGGCCGGAGGAAACGGTAAGATTAATGCGCACGCCCTTGTTGTACGCCGAATCCCGTTTGGGAGCGGATAAACTGAGCGCGGAACTGCTCACGTTCACGGTTGCCTTCTGCCGAGTTATCGGTGGCCGAGAAGAACCAGATCCCCAGGAACGCCACGCTGATAGAGAACAGCGCCGGATACTCATACGGGAAGATCGCTTTTTCGTGGCCGAGGATCTGCACCCAAATGGTAGGGCCAAGAATCATCAGCACCACCGCTGTCAGTAAACCTAACCAGCCGCCCAGCATAGCGCCGCGCGTGGTCAGTTTTGACCAGTACATGGAAAGCAGAATGATGGGGAAGTTGCAGCTCGCGGCGATAGCAAATGCCAGGCCCACCATAAAGGCGATGTTCTGATTTTCAAACAGGACGCCGAGGATAATGGCGATCACGCCCAGCACCAGGACGGTGATTTTCGACACCTTCAGCTCTTCACGTTCGGTTGCGCCTTTGCGGAACACGTTAGCGTACAAATCATGCGACACCGCCGATGCGCCCGCCAGCGTCAGACCTGCGACCACCGCCAGAATGGTGGCAAACGCCACTGCCGAAATAAAGCCGAGGAACAGGTTGCCGCCTACCGCGTTGGCCAGATGCACCGCCGCCATGTTATTGCCGCCAATCAGCGCGCCCGCGGCATCTTTATAGGCGGGATTCGCCCCCACCAGCATGATAGCGCCGAAGCCGATAATAAAGGTCAGGATGTAGAAATAACCCATAAAACCGGTGGCGTAGAACACGCTCTTACGTGCTTCACGAGCATCGCTAACAGTGAAGAAGCGCATCAGGATGTGCGGCAAGCCTGCCGTACCAAACATCAGTCCCAGACCCAACGACAACGCCGAAATCGGATCTTGCACCAACCCTCCTGGGCTCATAATCGCCGTGCCTTTCGGGTGTACCGCCATGGCTTCGGTAAACAGATTATTGAAGCTAAAGCCGACGTGTTTCATCACCATAAAGGCCATAAAACTGGCGCCAAACAGCAACAGGACGGCTTTGATAATTTGCACCCACGTTGTCGCCAGCATCCCGCCGAACAGCACGTACATCATCATCAGCACGCCGACCAGCACTACGGCGATGTGATAGTTGAGGCCGAACAGCAGTTCAATCAGTTTACCGGCGCCGACCATTTGGGCGATGAGATAAAGCGCCACCACTACCAGGGAGCCACAGGCCGAAAGAATACGGATTGGCCCCTGTTTCAGGCGATAAGAGGCAACGTCAGCAAAAGTATAACGTCCCAGATTACGCAGGCGCTCGGCAATCAAAAACAGGATGATTGGCCAGCCGACAAGGAAGCCCAGCGAATAGATCAGCCCGTCATAACCGGAGGTAAACACCAGCGCGGAAATGCCGAGAAATGACGCGGCGGACATATAGTCGCCGGCAATCGCCAGGCCGTTCTGGAACCCGGTGATATTGCCGCCTGCGGTGTAGTAGTCGCTACGGGAACGTACGCGTTTAGAGGCCCAGTAGGTAATACCGAGCGTAAACACGACGAAAATCAAAAACATGATAATCGCCTGCCAGTTGGTGGGCTGGCGTTCAACCGCGCCGCTAATGGCATCCGCCGCATGAGCGGCGAAGGGGAGTGCGGCGGCGAGCGCCGTCAGAACTCTCTTCATAATGCTTTCACCTCATGCAGTACGGCGTTATTAAGACGATCGAATTCGCCATTCGCCCGCCAGATATAAATTCCGGTCAACACAAAAGAAATCACAATCACCCCCACGCCAATGGGAATTCCTCGGGTGACGCTGGTTCCCGCATGTAGAGGCGTGCCCAGCCAGCCAGGCGCGAAGGCGATCAGTAAAATAAAGCTGATATAAACCGCCAGCATGATAACCGACAGAATCGTGGCAAACCGTTGCCGTTTTTCAACTAATTCCCTGAAACGCGCACTGTCTTCTATCCGCTGATAAATTTGGTCATTCATCACAGAGCTCTCCAGAGGTCCCCCTGCGTCTTTCGCGCTACAGGCGCGTTGGCCGCACTCGCGCGCCCCAGCCACATAGTGAACTATGCTGCTGAGGGTGTGCTCGCTTGCCGCCTTCCTGTAACACGAAATCCTTTGGGGGAGGGTTTTTTATATTTCCCTCTCCCGGTTTGAGAGAGGGTAGGGGTAGGGTCGTAGGCCGGATAAAACGCGTTCGCGTTGCCATCCGGCATTTATGGTTATGACGGCATCGCGATGGCCTGCTTCTCTTCGAGCAGTTTCTCCACCACGCCAGGATCGGCGAGAGTCGAGGTATCGCCCAGATTGCTGGTATCGCCCGCCGCGATTTTGCGCAAAATGCGGCGCATAATTTTGCCGGAACGGGTTTTTGGCAGTGAGTCGGTCCAGTGCAGCACGTCCGGCGTCGCCAGTGGGCCAATCTCTTTACGTACCCAGTTGCGCACCTCCGCGTACAGTTCTGGCGACGGCTCCTCGCCGTGGTTGAGCGTCACATAAGCGTAAATCGCCTGGCCTTTGATAGCGTGTGGAATACCCACCACCGCCGCTTCGGCGATCTTCGGATGCGCCACCAGCGCTGACTCGATTTCCGCCGTACCCAGACGGTGGCCGGAGACGTTTAACACGTCATCCACGCGACCGGTGATCCAGTAATAGCCGTCTTCATCGCGACGCGCGCCGTCGCCGCTGAAATACATATTCTTAAAGGTAGAGAAATAGGTCTGCTCAAAACGTTCATGATCGCCGAACAGAGTGCGCGCCTGGCCCGGCCAGGAATCGGTGATGACCAGATTGCCTTCCGTCGCGCCTTCTTGCGGATGGCCTTCGTTATCCACCAGCGCAGGCTGTACGCCAAAGAAAGGACGGGTGGCGGAACCGGCTTTCAGTTCGATAGCGCCTGGTAGCGGCGTGATCATAAAACCGCCTGTTTCAGTCTGCCACCAGGTGTCGACGACCGGACATTTTTCCTTGCCGATCTTCTTCCAGTACCATTCCCACGCTTCGGGATTGATCGGCTCGCCGACGGAACCCAGAATGCGCAGTGAAGAACGGTCGGTGCCTTCAATGGCTTTATCGCCTTCCGCCATCAGCGCGCGGATGGCCGTCGGGGCGGTATAGAGAATGTTGACCTGGTGTTTGTCGACCACCTGGCACATGCGAGCGGGCGTTGGCCAATTCGGCACGCCTTCAAACATTAAGGTGGTCGCGCCGCAGGCCAGCGGGCCATACAACAGATAGCTGTGCCCCGTCACCCAACCCACATCGGCGGTACACCAGTAAATATCGCCAGGGTGATAATCAAAGACATACTTAAAGGTGGTCGCGGCGTAGACCAGATAGCCGCCGGTGGTGTGCAGCACGCCTTTCGGCTTGCCGGTGGAGCCGGAGGTATAAAGGATAAACAGCGGATCTTCGGCATTCATCGCTTCAGGCTGGTGCTCAGGGCTGGCTTTTTCAATCAAATCGCGCCACCACAGGTCGCGGCCTTCTTGCCAGTCAATGTCGCTGCCGGTGCGCTTCAGGACGATCACATGCTCAACGCTAGTGACATTCGGGTTTTTCAGCGCGTCATCGACATTCTTTTTCAGCGGGATACTGCGTCCGGCACGTACACCTTCGTCAGCGGTGATCACCAGCCGCGAGCTGGAGTCGATAATGCGTCCGGCGACGGCTTCCGGCGAGAAGCCCCCGAAGATCACCGAATGCACCGCACCGATGCGGGCGCAGGCCAACATTGCCACCGCCGCTTCCGGCACCATCGGCATATAAATCGCTACCACATCGCCTTTTTTAATGCCCAGATCCAGCAGCGTATTCGCGAAACGGCAGACATCGCGATGCAGTTCGCGATAAGAGATATGTTTACTCTGCGACGCGTCATCGCCTTCCCAGATAATGGCGGTGCGATCGCCATTTTCCTGCAAATGGCGGTCAAGACAGTTCGCCGCCAGATTCAGCGTGCCGTCCTCGTACCATTTAATCGACACATTGCCTGGCGCAAAGGAGGTGTTTTTCACTTTTTGGTACGGCGTGATCCAATCGAGAATTTTTCCCTGTTCGCCCCAAAACGTATCGGGGTCGTTAATAGACTGTTTATATTTAGTCTCATACTGCTCTGGATTTATCAGGCAACGATCCGCAATGTTGGCGGGAATGGCGTGTTTATGTGTTTGGCTCATGCTGTTGTTCTCCTTGTAGGATGTTAATAATATGTCGCATAAACGTTAAATGTAGGGTCTTAATAAGTTTTGTTTAGTATTTGGGCGACAGATCACGCAAAAAGGGAACTGTGCAAATAAGCAGCAATCTATTTTTTGATTGTGTCCCGCAAAATTAGATAAATTTTCGGGATAACATGACGTTATATGAAATTTTTTAAAAAAGTGATCCGTGTCCGGAAATCAGAAAAGAGAGGGAGTTTTGTCCAGGTTACTAACTCTAAAGTGGTATTTTACATACACTTACAATTGATTAAAGACAACATTTTAAGTGTGGTTATTTGTTACACATAGAGGAGATCAATGTAATAACAGTATTTGTGCGGTTGCTGTTATGGAAAACGATAAAAAATCGCCATTAAAGATAATGGCGCAATCTGGATGAGACCTCTATGGCAAGGAAAACACTACGCGCACGCCGTTTCTTCAGCCTTATATTTCCTTTTTTCTTCATTACCTCTGTTTACGCTGAGCAAACGCCTGAATCCGCAAAAACCGTTACTGTTGAAGCGAAAAATGAAATGTTCGCGCCTCAACACCCCGACCAATATCAGTCATGGAAAGCGACGTCAGAACAGTCTGCCCGTGAAGATGCGCTGGCGGAAGACCCTCGTCTGGTGATCCTGTGGGCGGGCTATCCCTTCTCCCGTGATTACAACAAACCACGCGGCCACGCGTATGCGGTAACTGACGTGCGCGAAACACTGCGTACCGGCGCGCCAAAAACGGCGGAAGACGGCCCGCTGCCGATGGCCTGCTGGAGTTGTAAAAGCCCCGATGTCGCGCGCCTTATCCAACAAGAAGGCGAAGACGGCTACTTCCATGGCAAATGGGCGCGCGGCGGCCCGGAAATTGTCAACGATTTGGGCTGTGCCGACTGTCATAACACCGCGTCGGACGATTTCGCCCAGGGGAAGCCAGCGTTAACGTTGTCGCGCCCCTATGCCGAACGGGCGATGGAGGCTATCGGCAAACCGTTTGATAAAGCGGGACGATTTGATCAGCAATCGATGGTCTGCGGTCAGTGCCACGTGGAGTACTACTTTGACGGTAAAAACAAAGCCGTTAAGTTCCCGTGGGATGAAGGCATGAAGGTCGAAAATATGGAGCAATACTACGACGCCATCGCCTTCTCTGACTGGACTAACTCGCTGTCGAAAACCCCAATGCTCAAAGCGCAGCACCCGGAATATGAAACCTGGAGCGCGGGCATTCACGGTAAGAACAACGTGACCTGTATCGACTGCCACATGCCGAAAGTACAGAACGCCGAAGGCAAGCTCTACACCGACCATAAAATCGGCAACCCGTTCGACAATTTCGCGCAAACCTGCGCCAACTGCCACACCCAGGACAAAGCGTCCCTGCAAAAAGTGGTCGCCGAGCGTAAACAGGCGATTCATGACCTGAAAATCAAGGTTGAAGATCAGCTGGTACATGCGCACTTCGAAGCGAAAGCCGCATGGGATGCGGGGGCGACAGACGCGGAAATGAAACCGATTCTGAACGATATTCGCCACGCGCAGTGGCGTTGGGATCTGGCGATTGCGTCACACGGTATTCATATGCATGCCCCGGAAGAAGGTCTACGGATGTTAGGCAGTGCGATGGATAAAGCCGCGGATGCCCGTACTAAACTGGCGCGACTGCTGGCGACCAAAGGCATTACCCATGAAATTCCGCTGCCGGATATTTCGACGAAAGAGAAGGCGCAGAAAGCGATTGGTTTGAATATGCAACAAATCAACGCGGAGAAGCAGGACTTCCTGAAAACGGTCGTACCGCAGTGGGAAGATCAGGCGCGTAAAAACGGTCTGTTAAGCCAATAACCCCATTCCGCCCCGTAAGGGGCGGATAACTCAACGGAGTGAATATGAGCGTATTACGTTCGTTATTAACTGCTGGGGTGCTGGCGTCAGGCCTGTTCTGGAGCCTGAGTGGAATTACTGCCACGCCAACGCCGCAGGAGTCGGATCAACGCTGGACGGTCACCCAGCAGCGTAATCCGGATGCTGCCTGTCTGGACTGTCACAAGCCGGACACCGAAGGTATGCACGGTAAACATACGGGCGCTATCAACCCGAACAATAAATTGCCGATAACCTGTACCAACTGCCACGGTCAACCGTCGCTTCACCACCGTGAAGGGGTGAAAGATGTGATGCGTTTTAACGACCCGATGTATACGGTAGAGCAACAGAACAGCGTCTGTATGTCCTGCCACTTGCCTGAACAACTGCAAAAAGCGTTCTGGCCGCACGATGTTCATGTTACTAAAGTGACCTGCGCCAGTTGCCATTCCCTGCATCCGCAGCAAGACACGATGCAGACGCTAAGCGAGAAAGGGCGGATCAAAATATGCGTGGATTGCCACAGCGATCAGCGTACTAACCCGCACTTTAACCCGGCGTCCGTTCCGTTGCTTAAGGAGCAGCCATGAGTTGCACCCGACGTCAATTTATTACCCGCGTCGGCGCGCTGGCGGCGGTCAGTGGGATGGCAGGACGCGTTGTAGCGAACACGTTGAATATTAACGGCGTGCGTTATGGCATGGTACACGATGAGTCATTATGCATCGGCTGCACGGCCTGCATGGATGCCTGTCGGGAAGTCAACACCGTGCCGGAAGGCGTATCGCGCCTGACGATTATTCGCAGCGAGCCGCAGGGGACGTTTCCTGATGTGAAGTATCGCTTCTTCCGCCACTCGTGCCAGCATTGCGACCATGCCCCCTGCGTTGACGTCTGCCCGACGGGGGCATCATTCCGCGATGCCGCCAGCGGTATTGTCGACGTGAATCCGGACCTTTGCGTCGGCTGCCAGTACTGCATTGCCGCGTGTCCCTACCGCGTGCGCTTTATCCATCCGGTCAGTAAGACGGCGGATAAATGCGATTTCTGCCGGAAAACCAACCTGAAAGCGGGCAAACAGCCCGCCTGCGTTGAGTCATGCCCGACGAAGGCGCTGACGTTTGGTAATCTGGACGATCCCAACAGCGATATTTCCCGTTTGTTGCGGCAGAAAACCACCTATCGTTACAAGCTGGCGCTGGGCACAAAACCGAAGGTCTACCGCGTTCCCTTTAACTATGGGGAGGTGAGCCAATGACATCCGCTTCTGCATTTCATTTTGCATCACTGGTGTGGGACTGGCCCATCGCCATCTATCTGTTTCTGATTGGCATCTCCGCCGGACTGGTTACGTTGGCGATTCTGCTGCGCCGCTTCCATCCGGAGGCGGGCGGTTCGGACAGTACGCTGCTGCGCACTACGCTGGTGTTAGGGCCGGGGGCGATTATTCTTGGTCTGCTGATTCTGGTCTTCCACCTCACGCGCCCGTGGACCTTCTGGAAGCTGATGTTTCACTACAGCTTTACCTCGGTGATGTCGATGGGGGTGATGCTGTTCCAGCTTTACATGGTGGTCCTGATACTGTGGCTGGCGAAAATCTTTGAAAAAGAGGTGATTGCCCTGCAGCAGCGTTGGCTGCCGCGGTTAGAGATCGTGCAGAAAGTGTTGGCGCTAATAACGCCGTTCCACCGTGCGCTGGAGACGTTAATGCTGGTACTGGCGGTTCTGCTCGGGGCGTACACCGGCTTTCTGCTGTCGGCGCTGAAATCCTATCCGTTCCTGAATAACCCGATCCTGCCGGTGCTGTTCCTGTTCTCCGGCATCTCCTCCGGCGCGGCGGTGGCGCTGATCGCTATGGCGTTACGCCATCGTAGCAACCCGCACAGCACCGAGGCGCGCTTTGTACATCGCATGGAAACCCCAGTGGTATGGCTGGAGATCTTCCTGCTGGCGGCCTTTTTTATCGGGCTGGCGCTGGGCGATGACGGCAAAATGCGCGCGCTGGCGGCGGCGCTGGGCGGCGGATTCTGGAGCTGGTGGTTCTGGCTTGGCGTCGTAGGGCTGGGATTGATTATCCCGCTGCTGCTGAAACCCTGGGCAAATCGTAGCGTCACGTTTCACGGCGTGCTGGCCGTTTGCGTCGCCAGTTTGACCGGCGTGCTGTTGCTGCGCTTTTTCATTCTTTATGCGGGACAGCTAACGGTTGCATAATCTGGACATCTTCCTTCCTGAAGCCGGATTTCTGGCGCTGTTGTTGAGTCTCGGGGTCAACGTGTTGACCCCGCTGGCGACGTGGTGCGGGATGGCGCAGCATTGGCGTGGCGTCATGCGCCTGACGACCTGCGGCGCGTGGACGGCGTTCACGCTGCTGCTACTGGCGTTTGCGATTCTGTTTAGCTGTTTTCTGACCAGCGATTTTTCGGTCGTTTATGTTGCGCAGCATAGCCATAGTCAGTTGTCATGGGGGCTGAAACTGGCGGCGGTATGGGGCGGTCATGAAGGCTCGCTCCTGCTGTGGGCGCTGCTTCTTTCGGGGTGGACGGCGCTATTCGCCTGGCGCTCCCGGCATGAATCTGACGCGCTTTTTCCGCTGACCCTGAGCATCTTGTCCCTCATTATGGCCTCGCTGCTGCTATTTATTGTGCTGTGGTCCGATCCGTTCCTGCGTATTTTCCCTCCCGCCATGGAAGGGCGCGACCTTAATCCCATGCTGCAACATCTGGGGCTGATCTTACATCCGCCGCTGCTCTATCTGGGTTATGGCGGCCTGATGACCGCGGCGAGCGTAGCGCTGGCCTCGCTACTGTGCGGCGGCTTTAACGCGGCAACCGCCTGGGTGTGCTGGCGCTGGGCGTTACCCGGCTGGTGCGCTCTGACGCTGGGTATCATTCTCGGATCGTGGTGGGCGTATTGCGAATTGGGCTGGGGCGGCTGGTGGTTCTGGGACCCGGTGGAAAATGCCTCATTGTTGCCGTGGCTTGCCGCCAGCGCGTTGCTGCACAGTCTGTATGTCAGCCGCCAGCGCGGGAGCTTCCGTCACTGGTCGTTGCTGCTGGCGATACTGACGCTGATCCTCTCGTTGCTGGGAACGCTGATTGTGCGTTCCGGCATTCTTGTTTCGGTACATGCCTTTGCGCTGGATAACGTGCGCGCGGTGCCGCTGTTTACCCTTTTTGCCGCGTTAAGTCTGGCATCGCTTGTTCTGTACGGCTGGCGGGCGCGGGAGCCGTATCCGGCGACGCGTTTGGGCGGCGGAAAGTGCGAAACGCTCATTCTGGCGACGCTGCTGCTCTTTAGCGCCGTCTTGTTGATCGTACTAATCGGGACGCTCTACCCCATGATTTATGGTTTGATGGGCTGGGGAAGGCTTTCGGTGGGCGCGCCCTATTTTAATCGCGTCACGCTGCCGTTTGGCCTGCTGATGCTGGTGGTTATCGTGCTGGCGACAATCAGAAGCCGCAAAGTCTCTGTGCGTTGTCAGCTTCCGGCGTTGCTGGCGCATACGGGCGTATTTATCTTCGCCGCCGGGATCATGGTTTCCAGCGGCAGTCGGCATGAAATCAGCCTTAACCTCAGCCCCGGTCAGCAGGTGGTGCTGGCGGGCTATACCTTTCGTTTCGAGCGTCTGGATCTGGAAGCCAAAGGCAACTACACCAGTGAAAAAGCGCTGATCGCGTTGTGGCGGAATGAAAAACGCATTGGCAGCCTGCAGCCTGAAAGGCGCTTTTATGTCGCGCGGCGCCAGCAAATGATGGAGCCGGGGATTCACTGGAACCTGCTACATGACTGGTACGCGGTGATGGGCGAAAAAACCGGAGCGGACCGTTACGCCACGCGCTTATACGTGCAGACCGGCGTGCGCTGGATCTGGGGAGGGGGATTGTTGATGGTGTGTGGCGCGCTGCTGAGCGGATGGCGGGGGAGGAAGCGTGATGCGTAAATTACTCACAGCGTTGCCGGATGGCGGCGTAAACGCCTTATCCGGCCTACAGGATGCGCAAACCGTAGGCCGGATAAGCGTAGCGCCATCCGGCAGAAAGTTTTTACTCTTAACGATCGTCCTGTTTTTAATCACCTTCGCCACCAACGCCCAGGTGGTGGATACCTGGCGCTTTGACAATCCGCAACAGCAGGAAAAAGCGCTGTCTATTGCCGGTCAACTGCGCTGTCCGCAGTGTCAGAACCAGAATTTGCTGGAATCCAATGCGCCCGTGGCGGTCAGTATGCGCCATCAGGTTTACAGCATGGTGGCCGAAGGTAAAAGCGAAGCGGAAATCACCGCCTGGATGACCGAGCGTTATGGTGATTTCGTGCGCTACAACCCGCCGTTGAATGAGCAAACGCTGCTGTTGTGGGCGCTGCCGTGCCTGCTGTTATTGCTGGTGGGCGTGGTGGTCTGGCGGGTGAGAAAGCGTCAGCACGCAGAAGAGGGGGAACAATGAGCCAGTCTGAACACTCCACTGCGCCGTTACGTCCCATGCCCGTAAAGCGCCTGGCGGCTGCGGCGGTATTGATGGTGGCTGCCTGTATCGGCGGCTATCTGTTGACGCCGAAATGGCAGGCTGTGCGTAGCGAGCAACAGCGTCTGGCCGATCCGCTACGTGACTTTACGAACCCGCAAACGCCAGAGGCGCAGCTTTCCAGGCTGCAAGAAAAAATCCGCGCCAATCCGCAGGATAGCGAGCAATGGGCGCGGCTGGGCGAGTATTATCTCTATCGCAATGCGTATGACAATGCGCTGCTGGCATATCGTCAGGCGTTGCGTCTGCGAGGCGATAACGCGCAGCTTTTCGCCGCGCTGGCAACGGTGCTGTATTACCAGGCCGGGCAACATATGACGCCTGCGACGCGTGAAATGATTAATAAAGCGTTAGCGCTGGATGCGACAGAAGTGACCGCGCAGATGCTGCTGGCGGCGGATGCGTTTATGCAGGCGGATTATGCGCAAGCCGTGTCGCTGTGGCAAACCTTACTGGATGCCAACTCGCCGCGAGTGAACCGCGCGCAGCTGGTAGAGGCCATTAATTTGGCTAAATTGTTACAAAATCGGCAGAAATAATTTTTTCTTTTTTGTGACTTTTGTCATGTGTGCTGTTTAAAAAAACGGCGAATGAGACACAAGTAAAAATTAATTACCTCAGTGTATTATTCGTTTTTGACGAAGTAAAAAACTTTCCATAACAAATAGTTATTCATCATTAACGCCATAAACTCGCGTTATTATGCATAAAAACAGCCAAAAGCCCTGTTATGAAAGGGTTGCGCAAGACGCTATGCAAATGATACTGATTATGCGCGTTAAAAAACTCTACAAACCAACGCAACACAAATCATACCCTTTCAGTATGTATTGCTCTCATGCTTTCGGCGGAGAGCAACGCTTCATCGAGGAAGTCTGTTGTTATGAAAAATTTGAAAGTCAGCCTGGCCTGGCAAATTTTGCTGGCTATGGTGCTGGGCATTCTGTTGGGCAGCTATCTGCATTATCACAGTGACAGTCGTGAATGGCTGATTGCCAACCTGCTGTCGCCTGCTGGCGATATCTTTATCCACCTGATTAAAATGATCGTCGTGCCGATCGTGATCTCGACTCTGATTGTCGGCATCGCCGGCGTTGGCGATGCGAAACAGCTAGGCCGTATCGGCGCCAAAACCATTCTCTATTTTGAACTGATCACCACGGTGGCGATTATCCTCGGCATTACGCTGGCGAATGTCTTTCAGCCAGGCTCAGGCATTGATATGTCGCAACTGGCGACCGTCGATATTTCGAAATACCAGAACACCACGGCGGAAGTACAAAGTCATGCGCATGGGCTGATGGGGACGATACTGTCGCTGGTGCCGACCAATATCATCGCATCGATGGCCAAAGGGGATATGCTGCCAATTATCTTTTTCTCGGTCCTGTTTGGGCTGGGGTTGTCGTCCCTGCCGGCAACGCACCGCGAACCGCTGGTGACGGTATTTCGTTCCATCTCTGAAACCATGTTTAAAGTCACCCATATGGTGATGCGCTATGCGCCAGTGGGCGTTTTTGCGCTGATCGCCGTCACGGTGGCGAATTTTGGTTTCGCGTCGCTGTGGCCGCTGGCGAAACTGGTGCTGCTGGTACACTTTGCCATTATCTTCTTTGCGCTGGTGGTGCTGGGCATCGTGGCGCGCCTGTGCGGGTTAAGTATCTGGATTCTGATTCGCATTCTGAAAGATGAATTGATTCTGGCGTACTCGACCGCCAGCTCCGAGAGCGTACTGCCGCGCATTATCGAGAAGATGGAAGCTTACGGCGCACCAGCCTCTATCACCAGTTTCGTGGTACCGACCGGTTACTCATTTAACCTCGACGGCTCCACGTTATACCAGAGCATCGCCGCCATTTTTATCGCGCAGCTATACGGTATCGACCTGTCGCTGTGGCAGGAAATTGTACTGGTGCTGACGCTGATGGTGACGTCGAAAGGGATTGCCGGCGTGCCTGGCGTTTCCTTCGTGGTATTACTGGCGACGCTGGGCAGCGTGGGCATTCCGCTGGAAGGGCTGGCGTTTATCGCCGGTGTCGACCGTATCCTCGACATGGCGCGTACTGCGCTAAATGTGGTGGGGAATGCGCTGGCGGTGCTGGTGATTGCCAAGTGGGAACACAAGTTTGACCGCAAAAAAGCGCTGGCCTACGAGCGCGACGTGCTGGGCAAATTTGATAAGACCGCCCAATAACGGATTGCCGAATGGCGCTTTGCTTATCCGGCCTACAGAGAAAGAGAATGTAGGCCGGATAAGGCGTTCACGCCGCCATCCGGCAACCTGCTCCGGTTTGCCTGATGGCGCTACGCTTATCAGGCCTACAACGACTACGTTCATCCGGCAATAAACATCAACCATTCGTTAGCGTTTCGAACTCTTCGCAACCGGTATCAAACCCTTCCAGACAGCTTAGATTCAACCAGTGCAACGCCTTCTGCTTGTTCTTTTCAATAAAGCCCGGTTCACCGTTTAAAAACATCATTCCCGCCCAGTATTCTGAATAGCCGGTACGGGAAATGGCGGAACTGCGTTTGAAATACCAGGCGGCTTTTTCATCATCGGCGGCAATGCCCACGCCGTTGGCGTAAATCAGGCCAAGCAACATTTGCGCATCCACCGCGGAGTCGTTATCCAGATCTTCAGAGGCCTTTTGCAGCAGCGAGATGGCTTTTGGGTAGTCCGGGCGCCCGGCCTGGGTGTTGACCAGGATCCGCGCCAGCGTAATTTCGCCCGCTTTACTGCCCGCGTTAGCCGCCTTTTCAGCCAGCTTTTTCGCGTCGGGATAATCCAGGCTTACCGGATTAGTGATTTTGATTTGCGCCAGTAGCGCGCAGGCGTCGGCGTCGCCACTGTCGGCGGCTTTTTGCGCCCAGTATTCAGCTTTGTTCAAATCGCCATAGCTCAACCAACTGTCGGCCAGAAAATATTGTGCGCGTCTGTCACCTGCCTCTGCTGCCTGCAAATACTGGCTACCCGGCTCAGGATCTGCGGCATGGGCAAAGAATGTCATAAACAACATCAATGCAAGAAGTAGTTTCATTTTGAATTTTATTTAGGGTACGGAAAAGACAGTATAAAGAGATCGTATGGATAAAAAAACAGCCTCCGGACGGAGGCTGTTATAGGGAAAATGCCTGATGGCGATGCTAATGCATCTTATCAGGCCTACAGTAGACGCAGGCCGAATAAAGCATTCTGATGCCGCCATCCGGCAGATCAACCCATTGCGCTTTCGCGCAGGCGGGTTTTCAGCTTGTTGTACTCATCAATCACATACTGCTCGGCGGCTCGCTGATCGGCGATCGGCTCAACGCGTACGGCGCAGTATTTGTACTCCGGCGTTTTGGTAATCGGGCTGAGGTTTTCAGTCACCAGCTCGTTACAGGCGCCAATCCACCACTGGTAGGTCATGTAAATCGCCCCTTTGTTCGGGCGATCGCTGACCTGCGCGCGGGTGATGATTTTACCTTTGCGCGAATGAACCCACACCAGCGCTTCATCTTCAATGCCCAGACGCGCGGCGTCGGCGGTATTGATTTGCGCATAGCCCGGTTCATCGGCCAGCGCGGCCAGCGCCGCACAGTTACCGGTCATTGAGCGGCAGGAGTAGTGGCCGACTTCGCGCACCGTCGACAGTACCATCGGGTACTCTTCGGTGAGTTTATCGATAGGCGCTACCCAGTCGCAGGTGAAGAACTGCGCCAGACCGTTGGGGGTATCGAACTTCTCTTTAAAGAGGTACGAGGTTCCCTGATCGGCATCCGACGTGTCGCGGCACGGCCACTGGATATAGCCCAGCTCGCCCATTTTCTCGTAAGTGGCGCCGTAGAAATCCGGGCACAGATGACGCAACTCATCCCAGATCTCCTGGGTGTTGTTGTAGTGCATCGGATAGCCCATCCGGGTGGCGATTTCACTGATAATCTGCCAGTCGGTTTTCAGGTCCCACTTCGGCTCAACGGCTTTAAAGAAGCGCTGGAAGCCACGGTCAGCCGCAGAGAAGACGCCTTCATGCTCGCCCCATGAGGTAGAGGGTAAAATCACATCCGCCGCCGACGCGGTTTTGGTCATGAAGATATCCTGCACGATGACCAGTTCCAGATCCTCAAACGCTTTACGTACCGCAGAGAGTTCCGCATCGGTTTGCAGCGGATCTTCACCCATAATGTACGCCGCGCGCACTTCGCCATGCGCCGCACGGTGCGGCAGCTCGCTGATGCGATAGCCGGTATGCGCAGGCAGACTTTCTACGCCCCAGGCTTTAGCGAACTTCTCGCGGTTTTCCGGGAATTTAACGTACTGGTAGCCCGGATAAGTATCCGGCAGCGCGCCCATATCGCACGCGCCCTGAACGTTGTTCTGGCCGCGAACCGGGTTAACGCCCGCGCTTGGCTTGCCGAGGTTGCCGGTCAGCATCGCGAGGCTGGTCAGTGAACGCACGGTTTCCACACCCTGATAGAACTGGGTGACGCCCATACCCCACAAGATCGCTGCGCTTTTCGCGCTGGCATACATCCGCGCCGCCTGACGAATCTCCTGTGCGCTCACGCCAGTGATCTCTTCGACGGACTCCGGCGTATAGCCTTCGACAATCTTACTGTACTCTTCAAAACCTTCGGTACGGCTGGCGACAAACGCTTTGTCGTACAGGTTTTCTTCAATAATGACATGCCCCATGGCGTTGAGCAGCGCGATATTCGAGCCGTTTTTCAACGCGATATGCATGTCGGCAATGCGCGCGGTTTCAATTTTGCGCGGATCGCAGACGATAATTTTCGCCCCGTTGCGTTTAGCGTTAATCACATGATTCGCCACGATAGGGTGGGAATCTGCCGGGTTATACCCGAAGACGAACACTAAATCTGTGTTATCAATTTCATTGATAGCATTACTCATTGCGCCGTTACCGACCGATTGGTGCAGACCTGCAACCGATGGGCCGTGTCAGACGCGAGCGCAGCAGTCAACGTTATTGGTACCAATAACGGCGCGTGCGAATTTTTGCATCACATAGTTGGTTTCATTTCCGGTACCGCGAGAGGAGCCGGTTGTCTGGATTGCATCCGGACCGTACTTCGCTTTGATGGCGCTCAAACGTTCAGCGACGTAATTGAGCGCTTCATCCCAGGAAACAGATTCCAGTTTGCCGCCACGCTGGCGACGGATCATTGGGGTTTTCAGGCGCGGGGTCAGGATCTGGGTATCATTAATAAAATCCCAGCCGTAGTAGCCCTTCAGACACAGGGTACCCTGGTTGGTTTTCCCCTGCGCCGCCTCAGCCCGGACGATTTTGCCGTTATCGACCACCAGATTGATTTTGCAACCTGATGCGCAATACGGGCAAACCGTGACGACTTTTTTCATCGGTTTCGCTCCAGTTAATCAAATCGCGCATACGCGCTGTCGCCCTCAGTATGCATGTTTTATGCCACTTTTTTAGTATGGGCTTTCCCTGATATTACGGGCGAATTTTGCTCAAAACCCTGACGAAAAACAGGCTATCGTCAGTTTTGACGTGTCGAAAGAAAATGCCGCATGACATTTATTATGGGGAGAAACGCTGAGCGCGGGCCAGATAAGGCGGAGCCGCCATCCGGCAATCGACTCTGCCTGAAGTGGGGGTTTTTAATAAATTATCCGGATGGATAGACTCAAGGCCAGGGAACGCGTTGAGACTAACGCCAGGATAGAACGGGCCGCGGCAGGCAGTGCCATACCGCGGCCCGGCTTCAGAGGAGGCTGAAAAGGATTATCGCGGCAAAAATAGCGGCAATAACGAGATATTTCAGCGCGTAATAGAGAGTGCGGTTTTTCTTTTTCAGTCGCTGCCCGGCATCGCGTGCTGCGTGAACGTATTTAAAGATGCGATTAATCGCACCGGTGCGATCGTTCTCGTCGTTTGGCGAACTGGCGGCGGACATCAGCGATGCGCCGACCCAGTGGTTTACGCTCTGCGCCCAGCGCCATTTCATTGGGCGCTCAATATCGCAAAAGAGGATAATACGCGTCTGCTCAGTTTTATTTTCTGCCCAATGAACGTAGGTTTCGTCGAAGATGACGGCTTCGCCGTCGCGCCAGCTATGGCGCTGTCGATCAACTTCAATAAAACAGCGGTCGTCATTCGGTGTGCTTAATCCAAGATGGTAACGTACTGAACCGGCATAGGGGTCGCGATGTTTTCCCAGATAGGCTCCGGGAGGCAACTCGGCGAACATCGCCGCTTTGATAGAGGGGATGCTGTTGACCAGCTTTGTCGTTATCGGGCATAACGTTTCCGCCGACGGGTGGGCATCGGAATACCATTTAAGGTAAAACCGTTTCCAGCCGCGCTTGAAAAAGGTATTGAATCCGGCGTCGTTATTGGCCTGCGCGGCTTTTATGTGATGCTGAAGCTGTAGTGCCTCTTCACGAATCACCTGCCAGTTTTCCGTCAGCTTCTGCAGCTCTGGAAATGCCGTGGTATCAAAGTACGGCTGCTTTGCCGGTAACGTTGAGAAGCGAGTCATGAACATATTGATCGGCGCCATAAACGTCGAGTGGTCAAAGAGCTGACGGGAAAGTTTTTGTTTTTCCACCCCGCGTGAATGCGCATAAATGACGCTGATAATAAAAATACCGATAATGATTGCTGCGAACATAACGTCACTGTCCTTCTAAGAAAACCTCATCCCGGGATTTTCAGGCAACCCTCCCGGTGATGCCAAAGAGAAAAGTGTAGTTCGTTGACAATAAATTTACATTTCTACAACTTAAAAGGGCCGTTTTTGCTAAAGAAGCGAGTCAGCCCGTTTAACCTTTATCCAGGCTTGCCGACAGTAGAATTGAGATGGCTCCGCTACTTCACCCGGTGACGGCTGATTACGTTATGCCTTATCTTCTGATGACGGCTGCCCGATCACAATGCTTTCGTAAACCGAAAATGACTTTGCTTGTAACCTTCGCGAAGATAAAAACGGTGTGCATCGCGGCGTTTAATATTTGTGGAAAGCTCCGTTAGCTCGGCGCCCGCCTGACGTGCTTCTTCTTCTGCCCAGGCCAGAAGCTGACTGCCAACTTTTTGTCCCCGCATCTGCGGTAATACCACCAGCTCCTGAATTTCGCCAATCCAGTTGGCATGATGGAGATGAAACTGCATATGCAGGCTGATCATGCCGACTACCTCTCCGTTGCGCAGCGCTAAACGATAATGAACGTTGGGGTCCAGTAAATTAGCGGCAAATCCATCCCTGAAAGCCTGATAATCAAGCTCATTTTTAAGTAACTCACAGATAAGCGCGTAAATAGAATCGGTATCCTCTGTTGTCGCGTGGCGTAATTCACAGACTGGCATAATGTCCTCCCGACGCTTCATCAGGATCAACCATCTTTCGCCAGACTGTAGCAAACTACCGTCATTATTTATTCTATGACAGTTAAACGGCGGATAACGTACAGCCAAAGATCACTCTGATGGCAAGGGGGAGGGTGAGCCTCCCGGGGAATTAGGTGGCAGGCTGATGTTTAACCACGTTAATCATCCACGGCACACCGAAACGATCGCTGACCTTGCCGAAACCCTGCGCCCAGAAGGTCTCCTGCCAGTCCATTTCGATTTGCCCTTGTGCGGCAAGGTTATCAAACCAGCGCTTCCCTTCTGCTACATCCTGGGTATCAAGCACCAGCGTAAAGCCGGAATAATGCGCCGTTCCCGACGGGCTGGCATCACTCATCATGATATCGCTGCCGGCAATACGCATGTTGGCGTGGGCGATAGCAGTATCGGGAAAGCGTACTCCTGACGGGCAGCCCTCTTCGTTATCCGCCGCCGAGGGGGGCATTTCACCGAAGCTGAGTTTATAAAGCAGTTCTGCGCCTAACGTTTGTTGATAATACGCGATGGCGTCGGCACAGTTGCCGGCAAAAGAGAGATAGGGACTTAACGGCATAATGGTTACCTCAGGTAAGAGATGCTCGTTAAGTGTAGTTCGAAATTGGCACAATATTGTCGGTGGCAGGGCCGCTCAGGCCCGGTAAGCAGGCACTACCGGGCAATGACGCGGTAAATCAGTTCTTTTTCACGAACTCGGATTTCAGTTTCATCGGGCCAAAACCATCGATTTTGCAGTCGATGTTATGGTCGCCTTCAACCAGACGAATGTTCTTCACTTTGGTGCCGATTTTCAGCATGGAAGAGCTGCCTTTTACTTTCAGATCTTTCACGATGGTGACGCTATCGCCGTCCGCCAGCAGGTTGCCGTTGGCGTCTTTGACAATCAGCTCATCGCTCTCCTGAGCGGGTTCCGCATCGTTCCATTCGTGAGCGCATTCCGGGCAGATGAACATGCCGTTATCTTCGTAGGTATATTCGGAGTTACATTGCGGGCAGTGGGGTAATGACATGTTAGTATCCTCAAAAAGTCAGCGGGGGCAAACGCGCCCAAAAATGGCAGATCGCCGAAAAAGGCCGCAATTATACACAAAATCCTTAGCGTTGTCGGGACTATTGCCGCTTTTATAAAAGGGGCTGCGCCACGCCAGTCAGCAATGCTTTACACTCGAATAACCGCTTTTTTACTGTCACCACAGTGCATTAGGGCGTCCTTGTTTACACCTTTTGACCGAATTGACATATATGTGTGAAGTTGATCACATATTTAAACCCTGTTAGGGTAAAAAGGTCATTAACTGCCCATTCAGGCGTCAACAGGTTCGGTTGTACAGTCCGTAACCGGACAGTGTAAGTAAACCTGCTACGCTTGTATGAGGGATAGCGTTCGCGCCCCTCCCTCCGCTCGACGGCGACGCTGGCGCGGTATGCCAGTGCCCGCCGTATATAGCGCTACAGGGCTTAGCCTATGAGGACAGCTATGCTGAAAAGGAAAAAAATAAAACCGATTACACTGGGCGATGTGACCATCATTGATGACGGTAAACTTCGCAAAGCGATTACCGCCGCCTCGCTGGGCAACGCGATGGAGTGGTTTGATTTTGGTGTTTATGGATTTGTTGCCTACGCGTTGGGTAAAGTCTTTTTCCCCGGCGCCGATCCCAGCGTCCAGATGATTGCCGCGCTGGCCACGTTTTCCGTTCCCTTCCTGATTCGTCCGCTCGGCGGGTTATTCTTTGGTATGCTCGGCGATAAATACGGGCGCCAGAAGATCCTGGCGATCACGATTGTGATTATGTCGATCAGTACCTTCTGTATCGGGTTAATCCCCTCTTACGCGACGATCGGTATCTGGGCGCCAATACTGTTGTTGCTGTGTAAAATGGCGCAGGGCTTCTCGGTTGGCGGGGAATATACCGGCGCGTCGATCTTTGTCGCGGAATATTCGCCGGATCGTAAACGCGGATTTATGGGAAGCTGGCTGGATTTTGGTTCTATCGCCGGATTCGTGCTGGGCGCGGGCGTGGTGGTCTTGATCTCGACGATTGTCGGCGAGGAGAATTTCCTGGAGTGGGGCTGGCGTATTCCGTTCTTTATCGCCCTGCCATTGGGAATTATCGGTCTCTACTTACGCCATGCGCTGGAAGAGACGCCAGCGTTTCAGCAGCACGTGGGTAAACTGGAGCAGGGCGACCGCGAAGGGTTGCAGGATGGGCCGAAAGTCTCCTTTAAAGAGATTGCCACCAAACACTGGCGTAGCCTGTTGTCATGTATCGGTCTGGTGATTGCCACCAACGTGACCTACTACATGCTGCTCACCTACATGCCGAGCTACCTGTCGCATAACCTGCACTATTCTGAAGATCACGGCGTGTTGATTATCATCGCCATTATGATCGGGATGCTGTTTGTGCAGCCGGTGATGGGGCTGCTGAGCGACCGTTTCGGTCGACGTCCATTTGTGATTATGGGCAGCATTGCGCTGTTCGCGCTGGCGATCCCGGCCTTCATCCTGATTAACAGTAACGTTATTGGCCTGATTTTTGCCGGTTTGTTGATGCTGGCGGTGATTCTGAACTGCTTTACCGGGGTGATGGCCTCGACATTGCCGGCGATGTTTCCGACGCATATTCGTTACAGCGCGCTGGCGGCGGCTTTTAATATCTCTGTATTGATTGCCGGTCTGACGCCAACGCTGGCGGCCTGGCTGGTGGAAAGCTCGCAGGATCTGATGATGCCGGCGTATTATTTGATGGTCATCGCGGTGATAGGCTTGATTACCGGTATTTCCATGAAAGAGACGGCCAATCGTCCGTTAAAAGGCGCAACGCCAGCGGCGTCGGACATCCAGGAAGCGAAGGAAATTCTGGGCGAGCATTATGATAATATTGAGCAGAAAATCGACGACATCGATCAGGAAATTGCGGAGCTGCAGGTCAAACGTTCGCGTCTGGTACAGCAACATCCGCGTATCGATGAATAAATTTCGCGCTTAAGGTTCGCTTAATCTCTCGCGGGCATACTCTCCTCCATACCTTTGGAGGAGAGCGTCATGAAAAGCTATATTTATAAAAGTTTGACGACCCTGTGTAGTGTGCTGATTGTCAGCAGTTTTATCTATGTGTGGGTCACGACGTATTAAACGCCTGTTATGCCTTTTTCAACAGCACCCAGGCACGGGTGCCTGTTCTTTCCGTACGGTTTTGCAGGAAAAACTGTCCCTGATGTAGCTGGGTGATGCGGCTGACGATACTCAGCCCCAGGCCAATTCCGCCATAACGGCTGTCCATCCGCACGAACGCTTCGCTTAGCTTCCCGCATTTGCTTTCATCAATACCCGGCCCCTCGTCTTCGACCGCCATAATAGCGTCGGGGTCGGCGCTAATGTGGATAGTGATATGGGTTCCTTCAGGGCTATAGCGATGCGCGTTTTCCACCAGATTTCGCAACAGCATACGCAGTAACGTCGCATCACCGCGCACCACCACGTCCGCCGCGCTTTCCGGCAGCAACAGAGTTTGCTGGCGCGTTTCCAGCATGGTGTTCAGCTCATCGTAGGAGGGGAGGATCACATCTTCCAGCAGTTTTACTTCCTGATAATTCCCGGAAGAGAATGACTGGCCTACGCGCGCCAGTTGCAGAAGCTGGGAGACGCTATCCATCATCTGGTCAAGACGGGCGATAAGCGGCGCGACATCAACATTGTGGGTTTTTGACAATAATTCCAGATGCAAACGCACCCCCGACAGCGGCGTGCGTAGCTCATGGGCCACATCGGCGGTAAAAAGGCGTTCATTGTCGAGCGTGGTGGTCAAACGCGTAACCAGTTGATTGATCGCCGAGACGACGGACTCAATCTCAAGCGTGGAGCTGTGAATGGCGATCGGCGCCAGATTATCCGCCGTCCGCGCTTCCAGCTCTTTTTGCAGTTCGGCGAGCGGACGGGTAATACGCCGTACCGCCTGGTAACAAATTAGCAGCGTCAGGCTAACCATAAATACGCCGGGGACGATCAGGCTGGCGACCGCCTCGCGAATTTCGTGCATGATATGGCGATCGTTGTTGCGATTATCCCGCAGCGCCTGCTCGAACAATTGGATTTGCTCAGTGCTTTCATGCCATAACCAGAAGGTACTGATTAACTGGAACACCAGCAGAATAAGACCAATTGTCAGCATTAAACGCTGGCGAAGGGTCATCGCTCTTCGCTGAAAACGCATCAGGCTCACTTAGCTTTCCTCAGTGGCAACCAGCATGTAGCCAAACCCGCGAACCGTGCGAATGCGCGACTTGCCGACTTTGTCGCGCAAATTATGTATATGCACTTCCAGAGTGTTGGTCGAGGGTTCGTTATCCCAGTTGTAGATATCGTTATAAAGAATTTCCCGGTGCACCGGACTGCCTGCCTTGAGCATCAACCGTGAGAGCAACGCGTACTCCTTAGGCGTCAGGGTCAGCTCCTGTCCATCCCTCCATGCCTGATGGCGGCCTATATTGAGCGTCAGATTGCCAACCGTCAGTTCACTTTCACCCTGATTATTATGGCGGCGCAGCAGCGCGCGGATGCGAGCGTGCAACTCCTCCAGGGCGAAGGGTTTAACCAGATAATCATCTGCGCCGACATCCAGCCCGGTAATGCGATCGTTGAGCGTATCGCGGGCGGTCAGAATGAGTACCGGCAGGGTGTATTTTTTCTGTCGGATTCGCGTCAGGAAATGCAGGCCATCCTCATCGGGCAGCCCTAAATCCAGCACCATCAGACTGTAATGACCAGACTCCAGACTATGCTCGGCGGCACGCGCTGTCGAAACGCCATCACACGCATAGCCTTCGGTTTGCGCGGCGAGTATTAACCCCTGTAATAATAGCGTGTCGTCTTCAACAATCAGTATCTTCATTCGCTTAGTCTCCTGCACGGTTGCAGAATATCATCTGCGGCCTGGTAATACGTCGTTTGTACGCCGGTTAATCCCAGCATGGTTGAGAAAAGATTGTCCTGTGAATAATCCAGCGTGCTCGCCCGTTTTTGCAGGCAGGCCTGATCCACCTGATAACGCTGTTGATAATCTTTAGAAAGCCAAATGAGCATCGGGACATGTTTTTGCGTATCCGGCGCAATGGAATACGGCAAACCGTGTAAATAAACGCCATTTTCACCCAATGATTCGCCGTGATCGGAAAGATAGACCAGGCTGGTGGTGAATTTATCCTGATGAGATTTCAGCAGATTAATGGCTTTATCTACAATATAGTCCACGTACAGCACGGTATTATCATAGGTGTTGATCAACTGCTGTTGGGAACAGTTCTGAATTTCGTTCGTGTCACAGGTTGGGGTAAATTTTTTAAACTGCGGTGGATAACGGTTGTAATAGGTTGGGCCGTGGCTGCCGATGGTATGCAGTACAATAACGCCATCGCCTTTCAAATGGTCGATATAGTCTTCCAGACCGTGAAATAACACCTCATCGTAGCACTCGCCGTCGATACATTGTCCGGGCAGGTTTAGCTCGGTGACATTTTGATGCGGAACGCGATCGCATGCGCCTTTACAGCCGCCGTCATTATCATTCCACAGTACGTTAATCCCCGCGCGCTGGATAATATCCAGCAGCCCTTCCTGGTGATGCGCCAGCTCTTCGTCATAATGTTTGCGCGGCATATCAGAAAACATGCAGGGAACGGAGATCGCGGTCGCCGTACCGCAAGAGGTGGTATGCGGGAAATAGATCACATCGTCTTTCGCCAGCCGCGGATTGGTGTCGCGCGGATAGCCGCCAAGAGAGAAATCATCGCCGCGCGAGGTTTCGCCAACGATGAGAATCGTCAGGTTTTTGCGATCGCCTTTCAGCATTAATGGATTGCGATGGGCATCCTCGCCAATGCGTACCAGCGGCAAATTCGCCAGCCGTTGATGCGAATACCATGACCAACTGGCGACAATACTGTTCGATGGGCTTAACGCTTTGATCAACTGTTTATTATTTCGAAATAGCGAGGCGTAATCTTTATAGAAAAAGGCGGCGACCAGAATAACTAATAAAATAGAGATCAGGACGCTGGCCAGGCGGTAAAGCCCGCTACGTAAGCGCGGCGTCGCCGGACGGATTTTGACCCAGAAGGCAATCACGGCTGCCAGAACGCCGCTTAATCCCAGAGTCAGCACCATTTGCGGCGTCATCAGCGCAAAGGTTTCCGCGGGCGTGGTATCCATCATATTGGCGATCATGGAGCGATCGATGATGATGCCGTAAGTCAAAATAAAATACTGCGCGGCAGCGCCGACCAGAATAAAAACGCAGGCCAGCAGTCGGTTTAGCCAAATAAATGAGGCCAGCGTCAGCACACTATTGACCACGCTAAACGCGACGACCGGCATGGAAATAAACACCAGCACATTGCGCAGCGAGTTTAACGGTAGGTCTTGTAGTACCTGCTTGTAGAACGCAATGTTCAGGCAGACGGCAATATAAAAGGAAAAAAGCAGAAGCCAGGCGATTTGCCCAAGAACAGGTCTTTTAAGAAAGCGCTTTAACATGTTGATGCGTCCATCGATTCGGTGACGCTAATCGTGACAAAGTAAAATTAAGTGAACCTTAAGAACTTAATGTTGGTGGTGGCCGGATAACCTGCGCTATCCGGCCTGTTGCGATAACATTAACTACACGTGGTCAATCTTGTTTAACCGGCGCATCCAGCGGATACGGGTTTTTGTGAATGCGGTTGTAGTTCAACGCATACAGCGCGGTGATCACCATCAACGTGACGAACGACCACATCACTTCTTTGGCGCCGGAACCGATAACCGCCCAGATGCAATATACAAACGCGACGAAGGTAATCAGCAGATACAGCGGGCGCGCTTTACCAAAGTGACCGTGGCCCAACAGTAACAGCGCGGCACAGGTGTAAAGATAAGGCACCAGGGTGAAGATAACCGACACGGAGGAGACCAGACCAAACTCTTTCGCGGCGTTCGGCGACATACTGCTGAACTGGAAGATAGTCATCAGCACGCCGACGATAAGCAACCCAGCCACTGGCGTACCAGCTTTATTAACCCGCGCGAAGATCGGCGGGAAGAGACCATCGTCCGCCGCCGCTTTTGCGGTTTGACCGGCAAGCAGCGTCCAGCCGCCGAGAGAGCCCAGGCAACCCGCTGCCGCACAGAAGGAAACAATAGCCCCTGCGGTATCGCCCAGCGCCATACGCGCCGCGTCACCGAAAGGCGATGCCGACACACGCAGCGCCGCGTTGGGGATCATCCCCATAATCGCCGTTGTGGAGAGTACATAGCAGACGGCGGCGATCAGTACCCCGCCGATGGTGGCGATAGGCACGTTGCGTTTCGGGTTTTTGACCACCCCGGCCGCAACGGAGGCGCTTTCTACCCCGATGAATGACCACAGCGTAACGTTCAACGTGCTTTGAATCGCCCCGAAGGTATTCATGCCGCTCACGTTCCAGGCCGCCATATAGGTTTCGCCTTTAAACCAGAACCAGCCGAAGACCGCAATCCCTACGATAGGCACCAGCGCCAGTACGGTGGCGACGGCCTGTACGCGGGTAATCATTTTCGGCCCGACGATGTTCAGCAGAACAAAAATCCACAGCACCGCGACGCAGGTAAGCGTTAATACCAGCGGATCTTTCAGAATCGGGAAGAAATAGCTCAGATAGCCGACGCCGATAACGACCATCGCGATATTACCGATCCAGCATGCCAGCCAGTACAGCACGTTCGTTTGATAGCCCAAAAACGGCCCGAAGCAGCGGCGTGCGTAGGCATAGGAACCGCCGGGACTGGGATCTAAGGACGACATTTTGGCATAAACCATCGACAGCGCCAGGGCGCCGATGATAGTGACCAGCCATCCGTAGATTGCAATCCCGCCAGTGGCCGCCAGGTTGGCAGGGAGTAAGAATACCCCTGAACCCATAATATTCCCCGATACCATTAAGGTGACGGGGATTAGGCCCACTTTGTGAGCATCAGCATCCGAAGACATAATTTGGACTCCTGAAAAGGTGACTTCGTTACGATAAATTACGTCGTATCATACCCCCTCAGAATGCCGCTGAATTATGTCGGAGACGGGTTATCGCCAATGCTGTTATTATCGTGTCTTATCGTTGAGTGTAGAAAAATTAGGCAGCCGATCGTTCCCGATGTTGGCTAACATAATGCAGGGGGGTCATACCATAAAACTCTTTAAACACGGAAATAAAGTACGATGTGCTGTTATACCCACACAGCTGTGAGACTTGAGAGATATTCTTTCCGTCCATTAATAATTGGTTTACGGCATAACGCATTCGGCAGGTCGTGATTATTTGGCTATAACTGGTATTCTCGTTTTTGAGCTTTTTCTTTAACAAGCTTGGACTCAGGCACAGGCAACTGGCAACGGCGCTCAGATTCCAGTCTTTATGAATATCGCTCTGAATGATGTGGTAAACGCTGTCACTGATGCGGCTGCGCAGCATGTGCATTAACAAAGAAATAAATTTTTTGTGGTCAAGAAAGCGGGATAAAACGGTGAAAAGGAGCGCACGGGTACGTTCACTAACAATTTCATCCGGTGCTTCCATCGCGCTGTAGCGGGCAGCGACCCTGAAGATATCCGGCGTCAGACAGTTGGCGGTCAATAAGGGATCGGCGTTGCGTTGCCAGACGGGAAGGTGTGAGAGATCTTTATTCAGGAATTGTAAATAGTCTTTAATATTATTGCGACTCACTTGTATTACTAGCACGCTATTTAATGATGAAATGTCAATAACGTTATTTTCACAAGCCAGAATGGCCATATAATTCGCTTTTAAACTGATTGGCTCCTTACCATTTACTCGTAACCATGTATCTTTTTCGGTTAATAACACTATGCAAGGCTCGTTGCTGCAAATCCTCATACCCGAACTCCTGGAATATGAACATAAAAGACCGGATCTCGCCAAACGGGAGAGATAACGGGGACTGAGTCAATTGTGTGATGAATTGAAACTGCACTAAAATAACTTTCCTGAATAATATTACAATATTTGTACGATGAATTAGGGTGTACAAAAAGTTGTACGCGAGTGGCAACTTGTCATTTTTGTATAAAAAAAGCGCGGGATGGGGCCCGCGCAAAAAGGTATGACAGTATTATTGTTTTGCAGCAATACTCAGGGAATACATGCCATCCTCAAAAAAAAGACTCTTTGTGATTAGGCTTTCACGCACATAACGTGATATACGCCATCAATAATTTCCGTGCCTTCGGTTTCATGCTCAAAGCCAGGGAAGTGATGATCCCAGGATTGCAGTGAGCGTAAGTAACCCACCTGCGGACTGTTTTCATCGCCAAAGTTTTCGCCGGAGAGCAGCATCGGGATTCCTGGCGGGTAAGGAATAACGGAGTTCGCCGCAATGCGACCCGGTAGATTTTCAATCGCCACCATTTCAATATTGTCGTTCACGATCGCGTTGTAGGCGTCGCGCGGGGTAATCTCCGCAACCGGCAGGGTGGAATAGGCGGCGTTGAGACGGGCGCCCGGGTTATTTTCACGTAGCCAGGCAAACATTTTATCGCCCAGGTCATGAATACCCATGTTCGCGTAAGTGTCAGGATAATCCTGCACCAGTTCCGGCATCACCTGCGCCAGCGGCGTATTCGCGTCGTAATGATGTTTGAAGGAGCACAGCGTGTTGATCAGCGTTCCCCATTTCCCGCGAGTTACCCCCATAGAGAACAGGAACATAATCTGAAAGTCGGTGGTGCGGGTCGGCACGATACCGTGGCGGCCAAGCCATGCTGTGACCAGTGCAGCAGGTACGCCGGATGCTTCCAGTTCGCCATCGTCGCCCATACCCGGCGCCAGGATACTGACTTTAATCGGGTCCAGCATACTCCAGTTATCCGGCAGGTCTTTAAAGCCGTGCCAGGTTTCTCCGGGGCGCATGACCCAGCAGTTCTGGTCGGTGGCCAGCAGTTTTGCCGGCGCGTCGGCGAAGTCATATGTTTTACCGGTTTGTGGATCGGTGACGACGTCTTTATTCCACGGTTTAAAGAACCAGTCGCCTTCATCGGTAAACTCTTTATAAAGACGCGCCATCGCCTGACGGAAATCAACCGCTTCGTCAATCACCTCTTGAGTCAGGGACAGACCGCTGTTACCGTCCATCATCGATACCGCCACATCGTTGGATGCGCAGATGGCATATAACGGAGAGGTGGTGGCATGCATCATATATGCCTGGTTGAAGCGGGAGAAATTCACCGCGCCACGGCCTTCACGGACGTGAATGTAGGAAGCTTGTGAAAGCGCATTCAGGAGTTTGTGCGTGGAGTGGGTGGCAAACACGGTCGGACCGTTATGGTCGCCTGGCTCGCCGCGCATCGCGTAGTGATCGCAATAAATCGGGTTGAAGCGCGCATAGCCGTACCATGCTTCGTCGAAGTGAATGCGATCGCTGGTTTTTGCCAGCAGATCCTGCGCCTCTTTGGCGTTATAGCATACGCCGTCATAGGTACAGTTGGTCACCACGCTGTAAGACGGTTTCTGTCCAGCTTTGGTTTTGGTCAGCGGGCTGGTGCTGATTTTTTTCTGCAAGGTTTCAGGCTGCATTTCCTGCGGGTAGATTGGCCCGATAATGCCGTAACGGTTACGGCTTGGCACCATATATACCGGTTTGGCCCCAGTGAGGATCAGCCCCTGCTCGATGGATTTATGGCAGTTACGATCCAGTACAACGACATCATTATCCGTCATACAGGCCTGCATAATAGTACGGTTAGAACCTGAGGTCCCGACAACCACGGACCAGGAGCGGTCAGCACCGAATACGCGGGCGGCATTTTTCTCGCTTTCGCCAAACGCGCCGGTATGGTCGAGGAGTGAACCGAGCGTGGTACGCTCAATCCCCATATCGCTGCGGAACAGGTTTTCGCCATAATAATCGTGATAAAAGCGACCGGCAGGCGTTTTAGTGAAACCGACGCCGCCCTGGTGTCCCGGCGCCGCCCATGAATATTCATGAATGTCGCTGTATTTCATCAACGCGTTAAACAGCGGTGGTAACAGCTGCTGGCGATACCGGGTCATGGCGGCAACGGCGCGTCCGGCGATAAAGTCAGCGGTGTCTTCCAGAATCCAGGCGAATTCATCGACAAGCTCCAGCAGGTCGCGGTCCAGCGATGCCGTCGCTTTTTCCCTGTCGCCTAACAGGAAAACGGGCACGTTTTGCTGACGCTCGTGAAGCTTACCGATCAATTGCCTGACGCTCAGGTGCTCATCCGGTTGTTCCATTTGGTAGCTAAACATCAGACAGTCAATGGCTTCGTTCGCGGACAAGATGGCATAGCCGTCATCGAAGGATGTCGATTTAATGACGGTAACATTTTGTTGGCTCAAGGCATCCGCCAGACGCTCAACCGCGTTGCCAACCCAGGTGTCCTGATGCAGAAACTCACTTTCAACAATTAATACTTTCATCATCTTTTACCCGGTTGTGGAGGCCGTGCAATTTACGCCTTGCCGACCCGCCGTATGAATGTGACGTGGGCAAGTATTACCCCGTCAAATAGGGGGTGTAAAGTGATGGAATAATGGTCAGTTATTGATATTATTGTTTAATAAACAATGGGTTAATTATTGATAGCGAGCGATTTCACCCGCGGTTTATCGACAGGTGAATTATTTTTTTGGCTGATAGTGGTATCCGGCTTTAGCCGGGCATCGTCTGGCGTCGTTGCTGGCTTAGCTTGCGATATTGTTGCGGCGACATACCGACAAATTTGCTAAAAGTACTGTAAAAACGGCTGCTGGATCGAAACCCGGCAGTCAGAGCGACATCGAGGATCGTTTTGTCAGTATCGCTCAATAAGGCACGTACGTGATTGATGCGCATCGCCGTGATGTACTGCTTCATCGTCAATTGCATAACCCGCTGGAATATCCCCATCGCGTAGTTAGCATTGAGTTTGACATGCTCCGCGACGTCGTTAATGGTGAGCGCCTGATCGTAGTTATCGGCAATAAATCCCAGCATCTGGCTTACGTAAAACTGCGCATGGCGTGAGACGCTATTCTTGTGGGTGCGTGATGTTTTATTGAGCAAAATGGGCTGCCAGCCGGAAAGGCTAAAGCGTTTAAGCATCAGACCGATTTCATCGATCGCCAACTGGCGAATTTGCTCATTCGGGCTGCTTGTTTCCTGCTGCCAGCGCAACACTTCAAAGGTGCTAAGCTGCTGGGTCGCCAGTGATTTAACCACCATCCCGTGCGTGACATGGTTGATAAGATCGCGATCCAGCGGCCAGGAGAGAAACAGGTGCATCGGCAAACTGAAAATCGCCATCTGGCGGCAGTTGCCGGGGCGGGTAAGCTGGTGTGGCGTACAGGCCCAAAACAGGGTGATATGTCCCTGCTTTATCTGCACGACTTCATTGTTGATTAAATACTCCACATCGCCGTCAAACGGAACATTCACTTCTACTTGCCCATGCCAGTGACTGCTGGCCATTCTGTGCGGCGGCCTCAGTTCAACGTCCAGTCGTTGATATTCGGAATAGAGCGACAGCGGGCTACGGGTTTGCTTTTCATCGCCGTTGCACATGTGCGGGTCGGGCGGGAGGAGGGATATTGCTTGCGTACTCATCGTCACTCCATTTCCTGAATTATCAGAATTATGCCCCTTTAGCCGGGAGGAAACCGGGAATCCGGACACAGAATCCGTCGATATTGTAGAGCGTAGCCTGACTATCAGGCCGAATACTCTGCTTTTTACGCCATTTTGTCCCAAAAACTCAGATCTCCCGCGCGCCAGCATACGATCTGAGTTTTCGGGAATGCTCATCGGGGAAGACGGAGGTTTTCACCGGGAACGCGTGCCACCATGAAGGTGTTCACTACTGTTCTGGAGAGTCATGATGACGGCACCCAAAATTACCTTTATCGGCGCAGGTTCTACGATTTTCGTCAAAAATATCCTCGGCGATGTGTTTCACCGCGAGGCGCTAAAATCAGCGCATGTCGCCCTGATGGATATTGACGAAACCCGGCTGGAAGAGTCGCACATTGTGGTACGGAAACTGATGGACTCAGCGGGCGCTTCTGGCCGGATTACCTGCCATACCCACCAGAAAGCGGCGCTACAGGATGCGGATTTCGTGGTGGTCGCCTTTCAGATTGGCGGCTATGAACCCTGCACCGTGACCGATTTTGAGGTTTGTAAGCGTCATGGCCTGGAACAGACGATCGCCGATACGCTGGGGCCGGGCGGCATTATGCGCGCGCTGCGGACCATCCCGCATCTGTGGCGGATTTGCGAAGACATGACGGAAGTTTGTCCGAAAGCCACCATGCTCAATTACGTCAACCCGATGGCGATGAATACCTGGGCGATGTATGCCCGTTATCCGCATATCAAACAGGTCGGCCTGTGCCATTCGGTACAGGGAACGGCGGAAGAACTGGCGCGCGACCTGAATATCGATCCCGCCTCGCTGCGCTACCGCTGCGCCGGCATTAACCACATGGCGTTTTACCTCGAACTGGAGCGCAAAACGGCTGACGGGACTTATGTCGATCTCTATCCTGAATTGCTGGCGGCCTATGACGCCGGACAGGCGCCGAAGCCCAATATTCACGGCAATGAACGCTGCCAGAACATTGTGCGCTATGAGATGTTCAAAAAGTTGGGCTACTTCGTCACCGAGTCATCAGAGCATTTTGCCGAGTACACGCCGTGGTTTATTAAACCGGGACGCGAGGATCTGATTGCACGTTACAAGGTGCCGCTGGATGAATATCCGAAACGCTGCGTAGAACAACTGGCGAACTGGCATAAAGAGCTGGAGGAGTATAAAACCGCCGAGCGTATCGACATCAAACCGTCCCGCGAGTACGCCAGCACCATTATGAACGCTCTGTGGACCGGCGAGCCGAGCGTGATTTACGGCAATGTGCGTAATGAGGGGCTGATTGATAACCTGCCGCAGGGAAGCTGCGTGGAAGTGGCTTGTCTGGTGGATGCCAACGGCATTCAACCGACGAAGGTGGGGACGATCCCTTCCCATCTGGCGGCGATGATGCAGACCAACATCAACGTGCAAACGCTGTTGACCGAAGCCATCCTCACGGAAAACCGCGATCGCGTGTATCACGCGGCGATGATGGACCCTCATACCGCAGCGGTGCTGGGTATCGAAGAAATCTATGCGTTGGTTGACGATCTGATCGCCGCGCATGGCGACTGGCTTCCGGCCTGGTTACGCCGTTAATCTCCAGCCGCGCTGGACGGCAGATCCGGCGTTTAACCTCTACTAACAGAAGGCGGGCGCTGGTAACAGCGACCCGGTACCCTATGAGCATCTCTCTGACAACAAAGCTGAGTTACGGGTTCGGTGCGTTTGGTAAGGATTTCGCCATCGGCATTGTGTATATGTACCTGATGTATTACTACACCGATGTGGTGGGACTCTCGGTCGGCCTCGTCGGCACCCTCTTTCTGGTCGCGCGAATCTGGGATGCGATAAACGATCCCATCATGGGCTGGATTGTCAACGCCACGCGTTCGCGGTGGGGGAAATTTAAGCCGTGGATATTGATCGGCACCTTAACCAATTCGCTGGTGCTTTTCCTGCTGTTCAGCGCTCATCTTTTTGAGGGAACCGCGCAGGTTGTATTTGTCTGCGTAACCTACATCCTGTGGGGCATGACGTATACCATTATGGATATCCCATTTTGGTCGCTGGTGCCGACCATTACGCTTGATAAGCGAGAACGCGAACAACTGGTGCCGTTCCCGCGTTTCTTCGCCAGTCTGGCTGGCTTCGTCACTGCCGGTATAACGCTGCCGTTTGTGAACTATGTTGGCGGGGCGGATCGTGGGTTCGGCTTTCAGATGTTTACGCTGGTACTGATTGCGTTCTTTATCGCCTCGACTATCGTGACATTACGCAACGTACACGAAGTGTACTCCTCCGACAACGGTGTAACGGCAGGCCGCCCACATCTGACGTTAAAAACGATCGTTGGATTGATATACAAAAACGATCAGCTCTCTTGCCTGTTGGGAATGGCGCTGGCGTATAACATTGCCTCCAATATTATCAATGGCTTTGCGATCTACTACTTCACCTATGTGATTGGCGATGCCGATCTTTTTCCCTATTACCTTTCTTACGCCGGCGCGGCGAATCTGCTGACGCTGATTGTCTTCCCCCGGCTGGTGAAAATGTTATCGCGGCGGATATTGTGGGCGGGCGCCTCCGTGATGCCAGTTCTGAGTTGCGCAGGGCTCTTCGCGATGGCGTTGGCGGATGTCCATAATGCCGCTTTAATCGTGGCGGCGGGTATTTTCCTGAATATCGGGACCGCGCTCTTTTGGGTGCTTCAGGTGATCATGGTGGCGGATACGGTCGATTATGGGGAATTTAAGCTCAATATTCGCTGCGAGAGTATCGCTTATTCCGTACAGACGATGGTTGTGAAGGGCGGCTCGGCGTTTGCGGCGTTCTTTATCGCTCTGGTGCTGGGGCTGATTGGCTACACGCCGAACGTGGCGCAGTCTGCGCAAACCCTGCAGGGGATGCAGTTTATTATGATTGTCCTGCCGGTACTGTTTTTCATGATGACGTTGGTTCTCTACTTCCGCTACTACCGTTTGAACGGCGATATGCTGCGCAAGATTCAGATCCACCTGCTGGATAAATACCGGAAAACGCCGCCATTCGTCGAACAGCCGGATAGCCCGGCGATTTCTGTGGTAGCGACCAGCGATGTAAAAGCGTGAGCATGGTCTCTCGTGCAGGCCGGATAAGCCGGATAAGCGTAGCGCCATCCGGCAATTAACCGATAACGCGGCCCGGGAGAACGCCGGGCCTGCCAGGTTATTTCGCGCAGTTAGCGCACTGTTTGCTGACAATCTGCTGGAAGAAATCGTTGCCTTTGTCATCCACCAGGATAAAGGCCGGGAAATCTTCTACTTCAATTTTCCAGATAGCTTCCATGCCGAGTTCCGGATACTCGACGCACTCCAGATGCTTAATGCTCTGCTGTGCCAGTACCGCCGCCGGGCCGCCGATACTGCCCAAATAAAAGCCGCCATGTTTTTTACAGGCATCCGTGACCTGCTGACTACGGTTGCCTTTCGCCAGCATGATCATACTGCCGCCGTGGGATTGCAGCAGATCGACATAAGAGTCCATTCGGCCTGCGGTGGTGGGGCCTAATGAGCCAGATGGATAACCTGCCGGCGTTTTTGCCGGACCTGCGTAATAGATGGGATGGTCTTTAATATACTGCGGCAGGTCTTCGCCGGATTCAATACGCTCTTTTAGCTTCGCGTGGGCGATATCGCGACCTACGATAATGGTGCCCGTCAGCGACAGGCGAGTCGAGACCGGGTACTGCGATAGCTGGGCGAGGATCTCTTTCATCGGACGGTTAAGATCGACTTTCACCGCGTCGCCTTCGCCCGCCTGACGCAGCGCTGGCGGAATATACTGGCCCGGATTGTGTTCCAGTTTTTCGATCCAGATGCCTTCGCGGTTGATTTTCGCTTTGATGTTACGGTCTGCCGAGCAGGAGACGCCCATCCCCACCGGACAGGAAGCGCCGTGACGCGGCAGGCGAATTACGCGAATATCGTGGGCGAAATATTTCCCGCCGAACTGGGCGCCGAGGCCAAGTTTTTGCGCTTCTTCCAGCAGTTCCTGTTCCAGGTGGAGATCGCGGAATGCCTGGCCGTGCTCGTTACCTTCCGTCGGCAGCGCGTCGTAATAGTGGGTGCTGGCGAGCTTAACGGTTTTCAGCGTGCTTTCCGCCGAGGTGCCGCCAATGACAAAGGCGATATGGTATGGTGGACAGGCCGCGGTGCCCAGCGTGCGCATTTTCTCAACGAGGAAGTTTTTCAGCTTGCCTGGGGTGAGCAGCGCTTTGGTCTCCTGATAGAGATACGTTTTGTTTGCTGAACCGCCGCCTTTCGCCACGCAAAGGAACTTGTACTCGTCGCCATCGACGGCATAGAGATCGATTTGCGCTGGCAGGTTGCTGCCGGTATTGACCTCTTTGTACATATCCAGCGGGGCGTTCTGCGAGTAGCGCAGGTTATCTTCTATATAGGTATTAAACACGCCTTTGGAGAGCGCGGCTTCATCGCCGCCTCCCGTCCAGACGCGTTGGCCTTTTTTACCCATGATAATCGCCGTGCCGGTATCCTGGCAGGTCGGCAGAATGCCTTTGGCGGCGATCTCGGAGTTTCTCAGGAATTGCAACGCCACATATTTGTCGTTTTCGCTGGCTTCGGGGTCATGGAGAATGGCGGCGACTTGCTGCTGGTGTTCAGGACGGAGCATAAAAGACGCATCATGGAAGGCCTGCTGAGCCAGCAACGTTAACGCCTGCGGCTCAACGTTGAGGATAGATTCTCCATTGAATTCACTGACGCTGACATAATCGGAGGTGAGCAGATAATACTCTGTTTTGTCCTCTCCCATCGGGAAAGGCGCCTGATAGATAAACTCTTTTTTCGACATGTGCTTCCAGCCTAATAGTAAGAAAATGTATTAAGAGACTCATGGGCCAGGCTCTAAGTCGCGCGCCGCGCATAACTTGGCGGCGCGCGCGGCCATTACAGGAATCCGTACATTGCGGCAAAGATCCAGCCAAAGACGCAGGAGACGCTCACGCCAATCAAACCCGGCAGAATGAAGCTGTGGTTAATGACGAAGCGACCAATACGGGTTGTGCCGGAACGGTCAAACTGAATCGCCGCCAGATCGCTTGGGTAGGTCGGCAGGATATAGTAGCCATAACATGCCGGCGCAGAGGCCACGATATACGCCGGATCGACACCGATAGCCAGCGCGACGGGAACAATCGCCGCCAGCGCCGCTGCCTGGGAGTTAACAAACTTGGAGACCAGAAGCAGAACGATGGCATAGGCCCACGGATACTCTTTGACCATTTCGCCCAGCACGCCCTGAATTTCCGACATATGCGCGCCGAACATGGTTTCCGCCATCCAGGCGATCCCGTATACCGCGACAATCGCAATCATACCGGAACGAAAAACTTCGTTTTTTGAGATAGACGCAGGATTGGTTTTGGTCAGAATGATAATGAGCGCCCCGGTCAGCAGCATGAACATCTGAATGACCAGCACCATCGACAACGGTTTGCCGCCGAAGGTTGGACGTAAGTCGGAGTCCGCGCCCAGGAGAGCGACCACGGCAATAGCCGCCAGGAAGATCCACATCGCCAGCCAGTTGCTTTTCGGCAGTTTTTTATCCAGCAGCGTCGCGGTATCGCCGTACACGTACTGACGGTTTTCCGGTACGGAAATAAATTTCTGAAACGCTTCGTCTTTATCCAGATCTTTACCGCGGAACCAACTAAAAATACCGATTGCCAGGATACCGAGCAGGGTAGACGGGATGGTGATCGACAGCAGATCGAGGAACTCCAGATGTTTTCCGTCAAATGTCACGTTGCCCAGCATCGCTACCAGAGAAACAACGGCGACGGAAACCGGACTGGCGATGATACCCATTTGCGCGCCGATAGAACTGGCCGCCATTGGACGTTCCGGACGGATATTATTCTTGATCGCCACGTCATAGATAATCGGCAAAATGGTGTAGACCACGTGGCCTGTCCCACACAGAATCGTCAGGGTACAGGTGACGAACGGCGCCACAATAGAGACGTATTTGGGGTTGCGACGCAGCAGCTTTTCGGCAATCTGCAACATCACATCCAGTCCGCCTGACGCCTGCAACGTTGCCGACGCGGCGACTACCGCGATAATGACCAGCATTACGTCAACGGGCGGTTTACCTGGCTGGAGATGGAAAACAAACACCAGAATGACCAGACCGATACCGCCCAACAACCCGAGCGCGATCCCGCCCTTTCGGGCGCCATAAAACAGACATATTAATATTATGAGAAGCTGTATACTAAATAACATTTTTATTTATCCTCGCGATAAACCCAGTCAATTTTGATAAATGGATCACAGCCATCTTCTGATTTGTGTGAATGAACATCAGGAAATGGCGAATATTCAATGCGCCAGTGGCGACGATTAACGATTAAGCTTTTTACAGAGTTGCTTTAAGTAATTATTTTCTTGCGATGGTGATGTTCAGAGGGAAGCACCCTCTGGCGATGGGCAGGCGGAGTCAGCGAGAGCAGTAAATTATGATTTGTCTGTTTTAAAAACAGGCGTTTATTATTTGATTTTTGTGTCTCGCCATCAGGTAAATCACGAGATAAATCGAACAGCATGTGACTTATGTGATCATTGTCACGCCATTTTTTTAAATTATTAGTATGGCGTGTGGAGACGCGTATCTGCTCACCAATATACGTATTGTCCATAGGCGTAGCACAAGCTCCATTGCTACAAACATAATTTTATTTAAGTGTCAGGAAAATTCCGGACAAATCCCTTTTTTAATAAAAATACACACTCTCGGCATGGGATAATACTTAATTAACTTTTGTTAGCGTTTTGAAATTAAAAACAGCGCAGAGCGCTGTAATAATAGAAAATAACGTTAACAGGCCTGGGGTGAGTATATTTGATCTGACACAATTTCCCAGGTTTGTTATTAATGTGATAGCGTTTTTATTGGCATTGTTATAATAAATGTTACCAGGATATAACGCTTCGCGTCGGCTTTATGCGGTATCCTTACTGACAATATTGTTTCAGTAAAGAGTAATGTTCCGGCTGAACGCGGTAGCGGTAAACCGGCCTGCCGGTCACGCCGTAATGAATACTGGTAAACAAGATATGGCAATTCACCAGCCAGATGAGATATTTACGGCAGGAGACGCGCGAGATATTCACTTCGTTGGCCAACTCGTCGGTAGAAAATTCCTGCTCCTGATGCGCATCAATCCACTGGCATAAGGTGCGTAGCGTTTGCTGCGTCAGCCCTTTTGGTAGCCGACGAGGCTCCTGCTCGCTGGATGAATTACCGTGAATGAGCAGGTCAAGCTCAGACTGTTCGTAATACTGGCGTTTTTCCATCGCCGTTTTCTTACGTAGCCAGCCGGTCAGCGCTTCTTCAAAGCGCGTGGCCTGAAAAGGCTTGATCAGATAATCCACCACGCCGTAGTGAAGCGAATCTTTAATGGTGGCGGCGTCAGCGGCAGAAGAAATGACAATAACGTCGCTTTTGCAGCCTGCGCTGTGCAGGACAGGCAGCAGATCCAATCCGTTTTCCTGCTGCATGTAGATATCCAGCAGGATTAGGTCAATGTGATTTTCACTGTTGAAGATAAACTCTTTCGCTTTTTCCAGCGTCGAAGCGGTTCCACAACAATGAAAACCGGAGATTTGCGCGACATAGCGGCGATTTAACTCCGCGACCATCGCATCGTCATCGACAATTAATACATTGATCATAGGCTGGTCCTTTTTCCATCCCAGGGTAACTGTACAAAAAATTGTGTGAAGATCCCAGGCTCGGACTCCACGGAAATTACGCCGCCAAGCGCTTCAACCTGCTGTTTAACCAGCGCTAAACCGACGCCGCGTTCGGCGCCTTTCGACGAGACGCCTTTTTCAAAAATCGCCTCGATGCGCTCAGGTTCGATACCCGGACCGTCATCGCTCACTTCGCAATGCAGCCAGCCATGACGGTAGTGTAACGAGACGCTGATTTCGCCGCCGGATTCCTGGCTCAACGCTTCCAGCGCGTTTTCAATCAAATTACCCAGCGCCGTAATCAGCACCGTAACCTGATCTTCATTGTTATTATCCGGTAACTGGCTGTCGCTGCTTATCACCAGGCTGTGCCCGAAATCAGAGGCGCGGGTAATCTTACTGAGCAAAAAGCCAGCGATAATCGGCGACTTTATTTTACCCAGCAGCAAACCGATCTCTTCCTGATAGTTATTGGCCGTCTTGATAATATACGCTTCAAGCTGCTTATAACTCTTCAGGTGCAATAATCCCAGAATCACATGTAATTTGTTCATGAATTCGTGGGATCGTTCACGGAGCGCATCCGCGTAGTTCACCATCCCGTCCAACCGCTGCATCAGTTGGCGAACTTCTGTTTTATCCCTGAAGGTGGATATCGCGCCGATAATTTCGCCATTGCTGCGCACCGGAACGGTATTCACCAGCAGCAGGCGGCCTTTGACGATGATCTCTTCATCGCGGCGCGGCGTACCGTCACGCAACACTTCGCTAATGTCCACCACCTGCGACCAGGCATGACTCAGGGTGGATAATCTGGCGTCATCCTGCGTTTTTCGATAATCGAGCAGCGCCTGCGCCGCATGGTTAATCAACGTGACTTCGCCGCTATCATCCACGGCGATAACGCCCTCTTTGATTGACTGCAGCATCGCCTGGCGTTGTTCAAACAGGGTTGAGATCTCATAGGGTTCGAGGCCAAACAGGATACGTTTCAGCACCTTGACCAGCGCATACGTGCCTAATAACCCCACCAGAGCGCCGAACAGAATGGACCAGATAATACTGCCGCGGCTATTGTTGATCTGCTGCGTAACGTGACTGAGTTCCAGGCCAATCGCTACCACGCCGATCTGCCGGTGGTGTTCATCATAAACCGGTGTGAAAACGCGCAGCGCTTTGGCAAGAAAGCCGCGATTAATGGCAACGTTTTCCTTTCCCTGCAGCGCGAGCAGAATGTCATCGCCTTTGAACGGTTGGCCGATTCGCTGCGTTTCTGGGTGCGAATAACGGATGCCCTGCATGTTGGTCACCACAATAAACAAAAAGCCATTATGCTGGCTCACCGCTTCGGCGAGCGTCTGAATGCCGCTTTCCGCAGGCGGTTTTTTCAGCCCCTCGCGAACTGCCGGAGAGTCCGCCAGCGAGCGAGCCACCGCCAGCGCTTTATCTGCCAGCGCGTCGCGCGTCATGCTGCTGATTTGCGAAAAATAGATCAGATGGACCACAACGAGCACCGAAAACAAAACGGCGCTGACCATCAGAATGACGGTAGTGCCGAGTTTCATGGGGCGTTTGCGTAACGCCCGGCATGGCAGGGAGTGTTTCATAGTGGACCTGAGCGGACGAATCGTAAGGTTATTATCCCTGATGAGGCGTCTAATTCAAAGGCATAGGCGATGTTGCTCCAGTGTTGAAAAGCCCGTCTTGCCTTGCAGGGCGCGCTACCTGCTCATGTCGTTAATTAATATCGCCGGATACCGTGATGGGTAATTTATTTTCATCAGAATTACATAAAATAATTTTTCATTAATTTTTATAATAACGTATGCGGTATCACATTTTATTTTTACTGACGTTCAGAATGCGTTTGATCACAATCAATCAGCGCTAATGTTTAATCTATTATGATTAGTTTTCATTACATATTATTAATAATTATGGAAGCAATGTGAGAAATAAAAAATGGAAATAAAAAAATGGCTGAACACAACCATAACCCGACGTGATGCTATTGTCGCTACTGCAAAAGTAGGGGCGGCGGTGACGCTAAGCCAGGCGATTACGCTGCCTTTTGCTACCACTGCCCAGGCGCAGGATACCCCGATACCGAAGGATGCCAACGGCGAAACCGTCAGGCACAGCGCCTGTCTGGTCAACTGTGGCAGCCGATGCCCGCTTAAGGTTATCGTGAAAAATGATCGCATTGTGCGTATTGAACCGGAAGACGCGAAAGATGACGCGGTATTCGGCGAGCATCAGATTCGTCCCTGCCTGCGCGGGCGTTCCAGTCGCTGGCGCGTCTATAGCCCGGATCGCATTAAGTATCCGATGAAAAGAGTGGGAAAACGCGGCGAAGGAAAATTTAAACGTATTTCATGGGATGAGGCCACAGCCTTTATTGCGGCGGAATTAACGCGCGTTAGCGAAAAATATGGCCGGGAAGCTATTTATTATAATTATCAATCCGGCGCGTATTATCACACGCAGGGTAGACCCGCCTGGATAAGATTACTAAATCTCACCGGCGGTTATTTAAATTATCACAACACCTATTCCACGGCGCAAATCGCCACCGCCACGCCTTATACCCACGGTGATTATGTCGGTAGCCATTTTACGCAGATCGCGCATTCCGATCTGGTGGTGCTATTTGGCCTGAACCTCTCAGAAACGCGGATGTCCGGCGGCGGTCAGGTTGAAGAGCTGCGCCGGGCGCTGGAGACCTCGAAAGCCCGAGTCATTATTATCGATCCGCGCTATACCGATTCGGTGATTACCGAACACGCCGAATGGCTACCGATTCGCCCAACCACGGACGCCGCGCTAGTCGCCGGCATAGCGCATACGCTGATTACCGAACAGCTTCTCGACGAGGCGCTGGTAAACCGCTATTGCGTCGGCTATGACCGTAGCACCTTGCCGGACACGGCTGCGCCTAACGCCAGCTATAAAGATTATGTTCTTGGCACGGGCGACGACGGTATCGCGAAAACCCCGGAATGGGCGGCGGATATCACCGGTATTCCGGCAACGCGTATTCGCCAACTGGCGCGCGAAATCGCCTCGGCGCGCGCCTGCTATATTTGCCAGGGCTGGGGGCCGCAGCGTCATGCCAACGGCGAACAAACCGTGCGTGCTATTCAGACGCTGCCAGCGTTAACAGGCCACTTCGGGCGGCCCGGCACCAACAATGGCAACTGGCCTTACGGTACGCCGTATGGCGTGCCATTGTTGCCTGTCGGTAAGAATCCGATCACAACCTCTATTCCTTGCTATCTGTGGACGGACGCCATTCAGCATCCGGAGAAAATGACCGCGACGACAATGGGGGTGAAAGGCGCGGACAGGCTAAAAACCGGGATTAAGCTGTTTTTCAACCAGGCCGGTAATACCTTGCTGAATCAGCACGGCGAAACGAACCGCACCCGACAAATTCTCGCGGATGAATCGCTGTGTGAAACCATTATCGTGATTGAAAACCATATGACGCCCAGCGCGATGTATGCGGATCTGCTGTTGCCGGAGACCAGCTATCTTGAGGCGGAAGACCTGGTGGACAGCTCCTATGCGGCGGGATCGCATAACTATATGATTGCGATTCAGAAAACCGTTAAACCGATGTGGGAAGTGCGCAGCACGTATGACATCTGCGCGGATATCGCCGGGCATCTTGGACTGCGCGAGCAATATACCGAGGGCCGAACTCAGGCGCAGTGGGCGGAGATGCACTATCAGCAGATCCGTGAAAAACGTCCATACCTACCGGAGTGGAGCGTGGCGAAAGAGATGGGCGTGATTGACCAGCGTATCGCTACCGAGCAGCAGAGCCTTGCGTTTGCCGATTTCCGTGCCGACGCCGAGTCTAATCCACTCTCCACGCCGTCGGGCAAAATTGAAATTTATTCCCAGGCGCTGGCGGATCTGGCGCAAACGTGGACTTTGCCAGAAGGCGAGCGAATTCCCGCATTGCCGGAATTTTGTCCGGCGAAAGAGTCGCACCTTAACAAAGCATTGACGGCGAAGTATCCGTTGCAGTTAAGCGGTTTCCATACCAAAGGGCATACCCACTCGACCTACAGCAATGTGCTGATGCTGCATGAGGCGGTGCCGGATGAAGTCTGGATTAACCCGATTGACGCCAGCGCCCGCCAACTGAAGTCCGGCGATCGGGTGCATGTATTCAATGACCGCGGCGTGGTGGAGCTTCCCTGTAAAGTGACCCAGCGCATTTTACCCGGCGTGGCGGCGATGCCGCAGGGCGCGTGGACGCGGCTTGACGGCAACGGCGTTGATGTCGGCGGCTGTATCAATACGCTGACCAGCCACCATCCTTCGCCGCTGGCGAAAGGCAATCCGCAGCATACCAATCTGGTTGAAATTAAACGCGCTTAAGGAGTGATGTACGATGAAACAGTATGGCTTTTATGTTGACTCCTCGCGCTGTTCAGGCTGTAAAACCTGCCAGGTAAGCTGCAAGGATAATAAAGATCTGGATGTCGGTCCGAAACTGCGCCGCGTCTATGAATATGGCGGCGGAAGCTGGGTGAAAGAGGGGGAAAGCTGGCATCACGACACCTTTACCTACTATCTCTCTATTGCTTGTAACCATTGCGATGAGCCGGTATGTGTCTCCGGCTGTCCGACCGGGGCGATGCATAAACGCAAAGAAGATGGTCTGGTCGTGGTGGATGACAGCGTATGCGTCGGCTGTCGTTATTGTGAAATGCGCTGCCCCTACGGCGCGCCGCAGTTTGATACGCAGGCGAACGTGATGCGTAAGTGCGACGGTTGTCTTGACCGACTGGAGAACAATCTGCGCCCTATTTGTGTGGATTCTTGCCCGCAGCGAGCGCTGGATTTCGGCCCTGTCGATGAATTACGGGCAAAATATGGCACGGAGAATCAAATCGCGCCGCTGCCTTCGGCGTCGTTCACCCATCCTAACCTCATTATTAAACCGCATCCGAAAGCGAGACCCACGGGCGATACGGAAGGCGCAATCATGAACATTCGGGAGGTGCGCCATGCATGAGTTACCGCTGGTCTTTTTTACGGTCTTTACCCAGAGCGCGGTCGGCGCGTTTATTCTGCTGCTGATTGGCGGCGCAATGGGGCTGGTCGCGCCGCGGCGTAAGGCTATCGGTCTGTTCTCGGTGATGTGCCTGTTTGGGCTTGGCGTCGTTGTCGGCACCTTCCACGTCGGGCAACCGCTGCGCGCGCTGAATATGCTGCTGCGCGTCGGACATTCGCCGATGAGTAACGAGATTGTCTTGTCGGCGGCTTTTGCGGCGCTCGGCGGGCTGGGGGCGCTCGGTTTGTTGCTGAACCGGGCGACGCCGCTGTGTAACGCGTTGGTCTGGTTGGCGGCGATAGTCGGAGTAGTCTTCTTATACGCCGTTCCGCAGATTTACCAACTGCCGACGGTGGCGACCTGGCGTTCATCTTACACCACGGCAATGATGATATTGACGCCGTTGATTGGCGGCGGCGCGTTGGCGGCATTGTTTGGCGTGCGCCGTCTGGGGCTACTGGTCAGCGTATTGGCGATTTTGGTGAGCTTTTGTCTGCGCCCGGGCTATATGGCGACGCTGATGAGCGCCGATAGCGCTCTGACCGCTGCGCAACATAGCTGGTTTACCGCCCAGGCGATATTGCTGGCGGCGGGCGTGGTCGGGGTGGTGGTCTGCGCACGCCTGAAATCGAGCGCTGCGGTGCTGGCCATGACGGCAGTGGTGGTTATCGCGGCGGAGTTGGCGGGTAGGATTGCGTTTTACAATCTGTGGACGCTGCCAATGTAGTTTTTTGCCCGGCTTGTGCCATGTAAGCCTGATAAGCGTAGCGTCATCAGGCGAGATATTTCAGGAGCTATTGCTATGCCTTCCCGTGCTGTTTTGCCGCGTATCCTCGGCGCACTGTTTTACTACTCCCCTGAGAGGCCGGAGGTGAAAGCGTTGTTCGATTGTTTGCCAACGTTGCCTGAGCTTTACCCCTGGCGCGATCGCGGACATATTGAATCACTGTGTGCGTCATGGTCGCTACCGGATGATGATGCGCTTACATGGCAATTTTCCGTATTGTTTGAAGGCCAGGGAAAGATGCCCGTCCCGCCCTGGGGATCGGTCTATCTGGAAAAAGATAATTTGCTGATGGGGGAAACCACCGCCGATTATCGAGCTTTTTTACAGTCGCAGGGAATGGTATTCACTGACCGTGAACGCGAGCCGGAAGATCAGTTTGGCCTGATGCTATTAGCCTGTAGCGATCTGCTGGCACGAGGCGACAACGTGGCGGCCAACCGGTTACTGGAGGCGCATCTGCTGCCCTGGGGATTCCGCTATCTGGAATTGCTGCAACGCAATACCGTTAGCGCCTTCTATGCCCGGCTTGCCGTCGTAGCGACCTGTTATCTGCAGGATGTTCAGCAGCAACAGGGACTACAGCCAGAGAATAAACGGTTGTTTTTCTGAGGTATTGGTCGGGTTTTGATGGCGTGCCGTAATACTTGTGCCGCCATCGTGCCCGCTGTTGCGTCAGCGGGCACAGTTTACTATTACAGCTCCGGCGTCTTTTTGAAACCGGTCAGCATCAGCACCAGGCTCTGTTTTGAGTCCGCTGGCATTAAGTCGTAGTGATTTCCCTGACGGTCGCCGCCGATATACCAGGATATTTCCGTTTTCCCTTCCGCCAGCGCTTTGCGCACCGCTTTATCGACATCAACCATGCGATACTCATGTGAATGGTCCAGATATAACACGGCATCGGAACGGTAGTTGATCGCCGGTTTATTGTTCCAGGACACGGTACTGACGTGCCAGTCACTGCTGGTCGGGTAAAAGAAAATTTGATCGGCGCCGTTCGCTTCCGTTTTGCCGCCAAAAAGGCGAATACGGTATTTGAATAGCGAAGCGTCCATATTGGCAGGCAGGGGCGGGATCTTAAATTTCACCAGCGTGAGCGTTTCCGGGTGCTGCGTGCGTCCGCCATTTGTCCAGTCATCCTGTACGTACAAGGTATCGACGCTGGCATGAGGCTTGTCGTCTTCGCTGCTTACCCAGGTATTTTCTTCCGCTTTACTGTAGGCGTAAGGAACCGTAGTGCCGCAATCCAGTCCCTGATTCATACACAGATCCGTCATAAACTGCGCGCCATCTTCCGTCCAGCCATTCATAAAATCGGCATGGGCGGTATAAAGACTTCCCCAGCGCTCTTCCCGGGTTTCGCCATGCATTACCGGGTCCATCGACAATTCCACTTTGGACGTATCCAGCGAGGAGATCTGCGGGAGTACCCAGGCGATGTTCATATTCACCGTTGGGATTTTGACCGGATAGTTTGCGGAACATTTCCCGTGGTCGGCATAGATAGCGTTATTGTGGCTATGGGTTGGTTTCAGGTTGACGCCATCCCAACAGTTGGGGAAAGCGATCCCGATATTAAACTGGACGGCATCGCCCGCTTTACGCAGGCCGCATATTTCGCCTACCTTGTTGGTGTAACCTTTGCCGTTGGCACATAAAAAGGTGATTGCGGTACTGGGGCCAGTACCGTGATGGTCGCCGGCCAGTAACTCCAGCCCGGCCGGGAATGGATGGAGCGGATATTGCGCTACATTTGTGGATTGATAATAGGTCTTTTGGTAGGCCGGATTTACGATTTCACCATCAGGTAATTTCATGGACGGCGCCCAGTAAGCGGAGCTGTCGGCTTTATTATCACAGGTGGTATCGGGTTGCGCGCGCAACGTCTGGTAGGTAGAGACCGCATCGGTGTGGGTGTTGCCAAAAAAGTCATGCCACATCGCCTGATTAGCTTTACCAAACATCATAATCGCGTCATCGCCCAGCGTGTGGTGATAGCCGCACACGACATGCGCCTGAGGACCGGCATGGGCCGGGAATGCGCCAGCGGCAACGAGCGTAGCCAGGCTGACGGTAATAAGGTTGAGTTTCATTTTTTTGCTGCCCGGTTGAATAGAAGTGGGAGCAGCAATAGCAGATCAGATTGCGGTGTTACATCTCATTAATTATCACTTTTTGTCATTTGCCCTGCATACAGGGGCGAATTTGCAGACGTACTATTTAAATAATTAGCCGAAACTACCCTCCTCTTGATTATGTCAATTTACAAAAAGGGTACGTTAGTGATTAAAATCGGGCTTTTTGTGATAACCCTCACTATTTCATTTTGCCTATGCTAATGGCGCTCGCCATAACCGAATAACGATTCTATCGGACATCGGCTTTATTTTTAAGAAATGCGTTACGACATCAGTCGTGACGCGATCTGCTATGGATTTTTTATGAGATTACTAAAACGCGTTATTGTGGTTGTACTCTTGGGCGTGATTTTATTTATGGTCAGGGACGATATACGCTATGTTTATCAACTGATCCTCAAATATGGTGATAAACCCTCGGCGCTAGCACTGAGTAGCTATAAAGCGGTTATTCAGCAAAAACCAGTCGCAGGAGTTAAGAGTAACCTTTCAGGTTTGACCTACTCCGCCGAAGACAGGATGCTTTTCGCCGTTATTAATAATCCCCCTGAACTGGTCTGGTTAACGACAGAAGGGCAGCTGGTAGGGCGGATGCCGCTGCAGGGCATCCACGACCCGGAGTCTATTGCATGGAGTGGGGGTAACCAGTTCCAGATAGGCAGTGAGAAAGATGGCGCGGTCTATAAAACACAGGTGGATATTCAGCGCGGCACCATGCAGATAATCTCCATGGTGAAGCTTGAGGGCTATGACAAAGCAAAAAATAAAGGGCTGGAAGGTACGGCATGGGATGCGAAAAATAAGAGATTATATGCCGCAAAAGAAAGAAAACCCATTATGATCAAAGAAGTAGAGATGAGCAAAAATGGTATCACCAGAGCGTTGCCTTCTGCCATCACTGCGAGTGTGAGCGATGTCTCCGGACTTGAATACCATGCCCCAACGGATTCGCTGCTGGTGTTGTCGGACGAGTCAAAAATGATTCTGGAGGTCAGTTCCGAGTGGCGGGTGCGCGATCGATTGTTCCTGACGGCGGAGTGGTCAGGGCTCAGAGACGATATCCCCCAGCCAGAAGGGATTGCCATGGATAATGAAAATAATTTGTATATTGTGAGTGAACCAAATCTGTTTTATAAATTTTCGTGTGATATACAGAATGACTAAAATCTATTTTTACTGTCACAGTATGCTAAAACAGAACAAGGTTATTAATACCATGATTTGACGATTGCTTGATTCGTTGATTCATTGTTGGGGATATTTATGTTTTACTTACCTCAGTAACGGATTACTTTGTGGTGTAGCGTAACGGTAATTGTCCTCCTCATATTTGCGGCAGCGTAGTCTGCCGCTTTTTTTTATAAATTAACTCTCCATGTAATAATTAACAGACAATGAATGTTATTCTGTTTTTTTCAGCAGGCCTCCGAAGAGGCCTCGCAGGGTGATGTTTAGTTATCAGGCATAATATTCTTCATCAACACTTACCGAATGCCATGTCGCCTCGCTAAGCGAAATCATTTCATCTACGCCGGAACTCTTGTTAACCGGGTTTTTCGTCGGCGATGTGCCTGTAAATGTTCCACTGGCGGTGTAGTCCGTATTGTTGACCGTGACCTTCATCTGAATATCCTGATGCGCCTCCACGACTCCCTTAAGGGTGACGGTATTATCCAGACTGCTAACAGTCGATCCCAACGTTGGTTCGGCGGGCGGTTGTGTATCAATAGTCAGCTTAATTGTTGCGTGAGCTTCTGAGGAGCCGATAAAGGTCGGTGTATTGATGTTAGTGATATTATCGCCTCTGGCGCCAATATCACTATTATCCTTCATGGAACGTACTGGCGGTGTAGAGTCGAACGTCAGCCAGCCGATAGACAGAGAAGAATTATCCATAGCGTTTGCGGAACGATCTCTGAAGATGATATCCAGAATTGCCTTGCCTACCACTCTAGCAACATTTTAGAAAAAATTACGTAATATCGACTGATATGTAAAACTCATTCAGCATCAAATGGATTAATTCAACATCAGTAGTAATATCCATTTTTTTATAGGCCGATCTCTTTTGTGTTGAAATCGTTTTTATATTTCGATCTAATAAATTTGAGCAACTTTTAACAGATAATCCTGCTGCCACGTAATAAATAACTTTTTTCTCGCTCAATGTTAGGTCGAATTTTTTAGCGAGCAACAGAATCCCGTCTCTTATATTAATATGTTTTGCTTTGTTCTTATACTGCATTGTCAGATATCTCAATTAACATATTGATGACGAGAGGAAGATAAAAACGCTAAAAATTCCGATGGTGTAGTTTTGAAATGTTTTTTAAAAACGCATGTAAAATAAGAAGCACTATCATAACCACACATATAAGCCACTCGAGTAATATTATATTCACTATTGCGTAGAAGTTTTGTCGCTTTATTCATTCGCGCATTAAGGTAAACTTCACTGAATGAGGTGTGCTCTTGTTTCAATTTCCTTTTTAATGTGGAACAACTCATATAGAGTGAGTCAGAAATATCCTTGAGCGCCCATTTTCGACTTATGTCGCTTATAATAATATTATAGATGTTTTCGGCTAATGTATTTTGCGATAGTTCTCTGAAGAGAGCAAATGCTTCGGGTTCATAGATGAACTCTGAAAGGAGAAATCTTATTAAATATTCCTTTTTATCTTGGGACAGTTTTTGGCTTTTATTTGAAGAGTGTAAGAGGTTGAATACTCTTGCTACGCCTGTTTCTATTGGCGCTAACAGATGTTTTGTCGTCGGTTTTGTTAATGGGGCCGAAAAGTCTGCATGTTCATACAGAAAAAAATTATAAGCATTTTTTATTGACGCTGAATCTAATTCAATTAAGTTATAATTTAACTGTTCATGAGTCTCTTCCATAGTGATATGAATAGTTTGATCTTTAGCTAAAAATATTAACATTGGCCCTGATGCCGTAATATACTCCCCGGACGATGTCGTAATTGAAATTTTACCCGTGGTGAGCTTGATGAGTACGGACTGCAGTAAATTTAATCCCTGAAGTGATAAGGATTTCCTCTGCCAGTTTTGCGCTGATTGTAAACATTCAATGCTCCCCACCTGGACAGGTGAGGGATTAAATACTTTTAGCATGATAATTTCCTTTTATTAAATGTGCGTGTATATCAAAAATTATTCTGAAAAATATTTCAAAAAAACTAATATATAGCTATATAATTATTTGCGAACTTAAGGTATCAGGTGGCGATCTTTTCATTTTCTATGGAAAATGCTATTTTATATTGCATTTCTACATATTATAGTATCGTTAAAAAACTATGTCGCGTATAAAAAAAGATGGAAATTTACAAGAATTGGCTCATGTTATTATCAAATTATCTCTTTAAAATTTGAATTAAGTAATAATTGCCTTTAATCTTTTAGAGAATAGCTCTTTAATTTCATGGAGGTAGTTAGCATAAGGTATAAGATCTGATGTTAATTTGTGATAAGGTTTATCCTGGAGGTAAATATTAACGCTCTCGGTTAGGAAAGGCATACAACGCGGTAAATATATACGGCGGCGGGTAGATGGCGTGGCGATATCCGGAAGTTTGAGGGGGAGGGGAAGCATTCAATCGTATGGTTGGCTTTATGAAAAACGGTGTAACACGTTATTGAGGTTCTGACTGTGCGTATCCGTTAGGTTTATGCTTTCTGATTATATAATGTTGCGTGTTTTGGCGCGGCAGTATTGAATCTTTTGCTGCGTCGGCCCCGAGGAGGAATCACTCACAGCGAATGCCAGCGCACAGCCTGGTACTGAATCTATAAATGAGTAGAAAACCTTTCGGTTCGCTACTCCGGTTCCATTCCTTCTAAATTTATCGTAATGACATCTGCGTTACGCGTGTTGTATACTTAATATCCACAGAAGTACAAGAGGACAACACTATGCCAGCCGCAAACAGTATGGCGATGAAACGTGAAACTCTGAACCTGCGTATCAAACCCGCCGAGCGCGATCTTATTGATCGAGCGGCGAAAGCCAGAGGGAAAAACCGCACAGACTTTGTGCTGGAAGCTGCCCGTGCTGCCGCAGAAGAAGCGCTTATCGAACAACGCATCATTATGGCCGATCCAGAGGCTTATCAGGAATTTCTCGTTCGTTTGGATCAAACACCTTCACCTAATGCCGCACTGCGTAAAACCATGCAGACCCCTGCGCCGTGGGAGCAGGAAAAATGATCTCCACCCCTGAGCCGCTTCATGCCGGACATATTCTTACTCCGTTTTGCTGCGGTGTGGATTCTATGGATAACTGGCTGAAACAGCGGGCGATGAAAAATCAGACCACTGGCGCGTCCCGTACCTTTGTGTGTTGTGGCAGCGATTCGAACGTACTGGCCTATTACTCGCTGGCGTCCAGCGCGGTCACGACGAATACCTCCCCCGGTCGCTTTCGTCGCAATATGCCTGACCCGATTCCGGTTGTGGTATTGGGGCGTCTGGCGGTGGATAAATCGCTTCATGGGCAGGGCGTTGGTCGGGCGCTGGTACGCGACGCAGGGCTGCGGGTTATTCAGGTGGCGGAGATTATCGGCATTCGCGGGATGCTGGTTCACGCCCTGTCGGATGAAGCGCGGGAATTTTACCAGCGGGTGGGGTTTGTACCGTCGCCGATGGATCCGATGATGTTGATGGTGACGTTGGGGGATTTGGTGGAGAGTGTTTAAACTCCAGAACGTATCTCTTGGCTTCTGATGGCCGGAATTCGCTGTGGACAGTCAGTGAGCCAGACCGGTTTTACCGCTTCAGCCGGACAACGACATCATGAGTGCGGACTTTAATTTGGCTGAGAAGGAGCTCCTCCCGGAAGTATTCGATACGGTCTGGACGGACTGCAAACGGGGGAAGGGGGCGTTGAATTCATGCGAATCGGGGAAACCAAAGGCATTCTCCACGCCCGGTCGCCCCTACGCAGTTGCACTTCCTTTCATTTGCTGTGGCCAGTTTGCGGGAAGACTTTCACCTTCAGTAATTAAGTTCGGGGCGTTCTTCTTTACTCAATAAATTATTTTTGTCGTTCAGCTCCTCACGGACTTTTGCCAGTGACTTCTGAAAAGCCGGGATTGTTTGCAGCCTTGCAAACTCTACTGCTCCCACATAACGGCCAGCATCAACATCGCTTTGCCAGTGAGCACCGCATATCACTCTGCTTTGCCCGAACTCCCATCCTCGTCTGGCGAGCTCCTGCGCGCGTTCCGGTCTGGCCTGGGATAATACTAATGCCAGAAGTGTACCATAAGCAGTATGCCCGGAAGGGTAAGAGCCATCTTTTCGCAAAGTATTCTCATCTTCAGGACGGCAGGTAGAATGATTAAATAAGACAAAGGGACGAGTACGCATATAATATTTTTTTGCCGAAGCAGTAGCGTAGTAGCCGCCCATTTTCAGAAGATTCTGTAACATATTCCAGGTTTCTGGCGTATCTTTGGGATTAATTTTAGCACCCACTACTGGCGAGAATATTCTGGCTATATTTTCCACGCTTACATCTGCATCCTCAGCAGCTTGTTTCCATCGTGGGGAACCTTTTATCGCATAGCCCTTAAAATAAGCCTCCTTATCATAGCGGAAAGCCGGATCATCATTACCTGGCGGTGGTGGTAAGTAGAACTGACTGTTCACTGATTCTTCAGGAGAATGAAAGGGTTGCACTGTTTCTGCTGATGTGTATTTAGCTACGATCAGTGGTAGAAAAAATACTAAATAACGACTTTTCATAAAGACTCACTCCGGATCAGGCAATAATAAACAGATGTAATCCTATAATGATTTATTGCAATGGTTATTCAACATACAGGTAAAAAAGCAGGACGCTGCACTGGTATTATTGTCTGTCCATACCGGACTGACTGCAGCGGACAACAGAACAATACCGTACTTCCTGCTAACAGCATTTTGTTTAACTTTTCTCCCCGGTTGTTTTTTATCTGCGTGCCTGACTGACACGCATTAGGTTAAAATGTTTACGTAATAACAAACTATGAATAAGTATTTTAAAGTATGTGCTCTGTTACCCCGACAACTACCACCAGTCATGATGTGCTGAGTATTAATTTATGATTATGAACAAGAGTCGGAAACAGTATGTAAGAATAAAGAAACCGAAAAAGAAAAAATACTAAAATTGGCGAAGGGATTATTGTTGTCAGTGATGGAAAAGTTCATGGCGGAGATATTGGATTCACTTGTCGGGGCTAGCGAACCGTCAGATGGAGTGATACGCGTTATTACTGGTAATAATCTCCCTGTAGCTAAGTAAGCTTTTGACCCAGGCCCAAAGATGAGCGGCTGATCGCCGAAGCGCTGGGCGTTGCGCCAGAGAAAATCTGGCCTTCTCGTTATAGCTAGTCAGGCCGGAGATGGGGGCTACGGATTTCCATTCCCAGAAAAGCAAAAACCCAGCCATAGGCTGGGTTTTCTGAATAAGTGGTGCCCGGACTCGGAATCGAACCAAGGACACGGGGATTTTCAATCCCCTGCTCTACCGACTGAGCTATCCGGGCAACGGGGCGCATTAAACCGTAAAGGGGCGCGGTCGTCAACGGCTTTACACGAAAAAAGTGATAAAAGCGCGCTGACTGCCTGCTTTTCAGGCAAAATGCATAAAATCAGTACCCCGTCAGGTGAGCGCGCCACCCTGACGGCACTGTGCAAAACGCAGAATATCTTCCGCCAACCGCTGAGCGGTATCTACATCAGCCTGACTGCGGTTGACCAGCATTCGGCTGAGACAACCTTCCAGCACCAGCTCCATCTGCCTTGCGACCATCGCCGGATCGTCAATTTCCAGCGTGGTCAGTAGCTCATGGGTAAAATCATGTGCCGCGCGTTTTTGTTGATTGGCCAGTTGGTGAATAGGATGGGTTGGGTCGGGATAAAACGTACAGGCGGCAATGAACAAGCAACCAGGATAACGGTTATTACTGACACATTCCGAAAGCGCGCTGTAGCGTGCCAGTAGCTTTTGTTCAGCAGAAAGCGTCTCATCAAGAAGAAGCTGGCGTCGCCAGATATCTACCTGCTGACTCAGATAACGTAGCGCGTCATATAAAATGGCTTCTTTATCTGGCCAGAAACGCTGTAATGTGTCGAGTGGGCGATTTACGCGCTCCGCCACCATTTCCAGCGTAGTATCGGCTATCCCTTGCGTCTCCAGTAATTTCAGGGCTTCTCCCAGAATATCTTCACGTTGCACGGTATTCTCCTCCGTCTTTGCTTTTGCAAGTGTCGCTCACGGTTGGCGATCGTGCAAATGCGCGCTAAAGGTGGCGGCGTCCATAAAGCCGGTGACTCGCGCTTGCGGTTGTTCCTGGCCTTGGGCATCAAAGAACAGAATGGTGGGCAGCCCGAGGACTTGCAGATGCTTTAACAGCGCGACGTCCTGCGCATTGTTAGCGGTGACGTTAGCCTGCAAGAGCACCGTGTCGCCGAGCGCCTGCTGAACCCGCGGATCGCTGAAGGTATACTTTTCAAACTCTTTACAGGCCACGCACCAGTCGGCGTAGAAATCCAGCATGACGGGTTTGCCTTTGGCCTGCGCCAGCGCCTGATTGAGTTCGTCCACGGTAGAAATAGCCGTGAAATTGAGGTGCGCTGGAGCTTGCGCGGATGGCGATCCGAACGCCCAATCCTGTAGAGGTCGCACGCTAATGAGCGCTGCCGCCAGCAGGATAATCTGTACGATACGCATCCACGCTCGTCTGGCCTGAAGGCTGGTGATAAAGGCCCAACCAAAGAAAGCGACGCCCAGCAGCGACCACAGACGTAAACCCCAAGCCTCGCCAATAATCCGCTCCAGTAAAAAGACCGGTAACGCGAGGATCACGAAACCAAAAGCGGTTTTGACATGCGCCATCCACGGGCCGCTTTTCGGTAACAGGCGGTTGCCAAACACGGTGACCAGCATTAGCGGCAGACCCATACCTAATGCATACAAATACAGCGTACCGCCGCCCAGCCACATGTTGCCGCTCTGAGCGATATAAAGCAGGATCGCGCTTAATGGCGCTGTGGTACAGGGCGAGCAAATTAATCCGGCAATCGCCCCCATAACAAAAACACCTCCGGGCAAGCCGCCTTGCTGACGATTACTCATTAATGTCAGCCGGGTTTGCAGTGAGGAGGGGAGCTGTAGTGTGAACAGGCCAAACATCGACAACGCAAGCAGGGTGAACACGATGGCAAGGCCGATTAACACATAAGGGTGCTGCAGCGCCGCCTGAAACTGTAATCCCGCCGCGGCGACGACCAGACCCAGTGCGGTATAGGTCAGCGCCATCCCTTGTACATAGATAAAGGCCAGCAGCAGTGCGCGCCCCGTCGACAAACGCTGCCTTCCCCCCAGGACAATACCGGAAATCAGCGGATACATGGGTAAAACGCAGGGCGTAAAGGCAATGCCGATGCCGATCAGCAGCGCCCAGAGCGCGGAAAAAGGTAGCTGGGCGGCGGGTTTTGACGTCTCACTCGTCTGGGTGACAGCAGGCGTCGGCGTGGCGTCTATCGCCGCGGCAACTTCACTTAGCGGCACCGTTTTCGTTTCCGGCGGATAACAGAATCCCGCATCGGCGCACCCCTGGTACGTTATCGTTAATGTCGCGCCAGCCGCCGCCTGGTTAACCGTTACCGGAACGTTTAGCCGCTTACGGTAGATTTCGCTTTTTCCGTAGAACTCATCTTCATGCCAGACGCCTGCCGGGAGTTGGACTGCGGCGATATCCGCTTTCGTCGGCGTGATACTGATTTGTTTACGGTAAAGGTAGTAACCCTCTTTTACCTGCCAGGAGAGGGTAAGATCGTGTTGATTTTGCTGAAAATCAAAAACAAACGCCCGGTCGGCAGGGACGAACTGCGAGCGACCCGGCGCGTCGAATAATCCGGCGAAGGCGGATGTGCTGCACAGCAGCAGGATCAGCGTAAAGATGCGTTGAGCCATGAGAGGTAATCAGTATCTCCGTGAGTAACAGGTAAAACCAGAAGTTCAGGCGTTTGATACGGGTGATGAGACTTCAGGCAGTCGATAAGCGCTTGCTGATGTGAAACGGTGGTTTTTAAGATCATTTGAACTTCATACTCCTGCTCCAGCTTGCCTTCCCAGTAGTACAGCGATGTCGCGCCGGGGAGGAGGGTGGCGCAGGCGGCCAGTTTTTCCGCCAGCACTTTGGCGGCCAGATCCTGGGCGGTAGCTTCATCCGGGGCGGTACAAAGCACCACAACGGCCTCGGGGATGGAAATATCCTGACTCTTAACATCAAGCATAAACACCTCGAAAGAACAAAAAGACCCGCAAGTGAACGGTCACTATACAACGGACGAGGGCAGGATGTTAGTCAAAGGGCGGGAGAATGCGGGGCGTGATACGCCCCGCGGGTGAAACACTTACAGCATAAAGCTGCCCAGCAGGAAGCCGAAGCAGACAGCCAGAACGACGCCCAGGGTGCCTGGGATGAAGAACGGATGGTTAAAGACGAATTTACCGATACGGGTTGTACCGGTGTCATCCATCTGTACCGCCGCAACCAGAGTCGGGTAGGTCGGCAAAATGAACAGGCCGGAAACGGCGGCGAAGGAAGCGACTGCCGTCAGCGGAGAGACGTTCAGCGCCAGCGCCATCGGCATCAGCGCTTTCGCCGTTGCCGCCTGAGAGTAGAGCAGCGCGGAAGCAAAGAAGAAGATGACGGCCAGCAGCCACGGATGACCCTGGATGACGCTACCCGCAGTGTCTTTGATCCAGTCGATGTTAGCGGATACGAAGGTATCGCCCAGCCACGCCACGCCCAGAATACAGATACAGGCGCTCATCCCTGCTTTAAAGGTACTGGAGTTGAGGATGGCGTCAGTTTCCACTTTACACAGGATGGTGGTCAGCGTTGCGACGCTCAACATGATGATCAAAATAGCGTTGGTGGTGTTCATCAGCGGTTTCTCAACCAGGCCGAGGCTCGGACTGTTAACAATCGCATAAACAACCACGCAAATAACGCCCAGCAGGAACAGCCAGACGGAATTTTTTGCCATCGGTTTGATTTCAATCTGCTTTTCACCACGCAGTTCAATCAATCCTTCTTCCAGACGCTTGCGGTAAATCGGGTCGTCCGACAGTTTGGAGTTGAACAGCATCGTGACCAGGAAGGACATCACCAGCACCGCCAGCAGCGTAGAGGGGATAACCACGGACAGCAGGTGAATGTAGCTAATGCCATGACCTTCCATAACAGAAGACATATACACCACGGCCGCAGAAATCGGCGAGGCGGTAATCGCAATCTGCGCGGATACCACGGCGGTCGAGAGCGGACGGCAAGGTTTGATTCCCTGCTCCTTCGCGACTTCAGCAATAACCGGCAGCGTTGCCAGGGAAATGTTCCCGGTACCAGCAAAAATAGTCAGGAAATAGGTCACAATCGGTGCGAGGATAGTGATGTATTTCGGGTTCTTACGCAGCAGTTTTTCCGTCTGGTTTACCAAATAATCCAGACCGCCCGCGACCTGCATAGCAGAGATCGCGGCGATAACCGCCATGATGATGGAAATGACATCGAATGGAATTGTCCCTGGCTTCACGCCGATGGCGGCAAGTACCAGAACACCCAGCCCACCTGCGAATCCAATACCGATGCCCCCAAGTCTGGCGCCCAAAAAGATTGCCAGCAAAACAATGATAAGTTCGACAACTATCATATTAGCCTTCCTTGTTGTTTAACAAGTTGATATTAAATTGTTGTTATTTGGTAACTTCTTGTAAGAAAAAAGGCACGTCATCGTGACGTGCCTCTTTGGTACTACCCTGTACGATTACTGTTCGCTTTCATCAGTATAACGTTTAGCTTTATAAGCCGGGTGCATCAAGTTCTGTACGGAGAAAATATCGTCCAGCTCGGCTTCCGTTAACAGGCCGCGCTCCAGCACAACTTCACGTACGCTCTTACCGGTTTCAGCACAGATTTTACCGACGATGTCGCCGTTGTGGTGGCCGATGAACGGGTTGAGGTAAGTGACGATACCGATGGAGTTGTAAACGTACCCTTCGCACACTTCTTTATTCGCGGTAATGCCGTTAACGCATTTTTCCAGCAGGTTGTAGCACGCGTTGCTCAGAATGTGGATGGATTCGAACATCGCCTGACCGATAACCGGCTCCATAACGTTCAACTGCAACTGACCGGCTTCCGCCGCCATCGTAACGGTGGTGTCGTTACCGATGACTTTAAAGCATACCTGGTTTACGACTTCCGGTACAACCGGGTTCACTTTGGCTGGCATGATGGAAGAGCCCGCCTGCAGTTCCGGCAGGTTGATCTCGTTCAGGCCGGCACGAGGACCAGAAGAGAGCAAGCGCAGGTCGTTACAGATTTTGGACATCTTCACTGCCAGACGTTTCAGCGCGCTGTGAACCATAACATATGCGCCACAGTCAGATGTCGCCTCAATCAGATCTTCAGCCGGAACACAGGCGAAACCAGTGACTTCAGCCAGTTTTTTCACCGCCAGCGGAGAGTATTCTTTCGGCGTGTTCAGACCAGTACCGATTGCCGTTGCGCCAAGGTTGACTTCCAGAAGCAGCTCAGCAGTACGCTCGATGCTTTTCACTTCTTCTTTCAGCAGGATGCTGAATGCACGGAATTCTTGACCAAGCGTCATCGGTACGGCGTCCTGCAACTGGGTACGACCCATTTTCAGGATGTCCTGGAATTCAACCGCTTTACGTTCGAAACCTTCACGCAACTGGTTGATGGCATCGATCAGTTTGACGATAGAGGCGTAAACCGCTACACGGAAGCCTGTCGGATAGGCGTCGTTAGTGGATTGACATTTATTCACGTGGTCGTTCGGGTTCAGGTACTGATATTCACCTTTCTGATGACCCATCAGTTCCAGCCCGATATTGGCCAGCACTTCGTTGGTATTCATGTTGACGGAAGTGCCCGCGCCGCCCTGGTAGACATCTACCGGGAACTGGTCCATGCACTTACCGTTGTTAAGGACTTCATCACATGCGGCAATGATGGCATTCGCCACACTCTTAGGAATGGTTTGCAGCTCTTTGTTGGCCAGCGCCGCCGCTTTTTTTACCATAACCATGCCACGCACAAATTCAGGGATGTCGCTGATTTTGTTATTGCTAATGTAGAAGTTTTCAATCGCTCTCAGAGTGTGAACACCATAGTAGGCTTCAGCTGGAACTTCCCTGGTACCCAACAGATCTTCTTCGATACGAATGTTGTTTGACATGTGAACCTTCTTTTTCAAGCTGCCAATGATTTTTACTTTAAAACACACAGGATATATGTGATTTCGAATGTTTTCTGACCGACGATTATCCCCTCCATCGGCCTGATAAACGAGATCATATGCTGCTTCAGAATTCCTACCGTAATCTGGATCACTTAAAGTGTGGGAATTTACCCCTTATTTATTATTTTGTGAAATAGGTCACCGCTTTAGTATTACTACCTAAAATAGGTGTACAAACCACTTGAAATTTTGCTACGCACCACCATATCGAATCGATGCGAATCGCAACCCCATTCAAATGGTCGTCGCAGACGGCCATGACTTACAGGAGAGTCCTTTGCGCTGGATACCCTTTTTAGCTGTCTTTCTCTATGTTTACATTGAGATTTCTATCTTTATCCAGGTCGCCCATGTGCTTGGCGTCCTGATGACGCTAATCCTGGTGATTTTTACGTCTGTTATCGGTATGTCGCTGGTACGTAACCAGGGTTTTAAAAACTTTTTGCTGATGCAACAAAAAATGGCGGCCGGTGAGAGCCCGGCGGCAGAAATGATTAAGAGTGTATCGCTGATCATCGCTGGCTTACTGCTCCTGTTGCCGGGATTTTTCACCGATTTTCTCGGCCTTCTCCTTTTGTTACCGCCAGTGCAAAAACATTTGACGCTGAAGTTGCTGCCGCATTTACGTTTTTCCCGGATGCCGGGCGGCGGGTTTAGCGCGGGTACTGGCGGTGGCGAAACATTTGACGGCGAGTATCAGCGTAAAGATGACGATCGCGATCGTATTGAACATAAAGACGATCGTCGGGATTAAAGGTAGAGATGCTGGTCGGATAAGTCGCGTGAGGCGTTATCCGGCCAACAGATACGTCTTACGCCATGCGTTTTCGCTTCGGTAAAAACAGCCATAATGCTGCCAGCATAATAATGGCATATAAGCTTTTCCACCCCAGCATTACCAGCAATAACAGGCACAGTAGACAACCCGTCACCGCCAGTGCATAGCAGCGCCCTTTCAACAGTCGACAGCCCGCCAGCATACAAAGCAGATAGAGCATAATAAAAATACCGTTAGCATAGACGATCAGCGCATTGAGGTTAATCTTCAGGGCGTAGACGACCAGGGAACTCACGCAACAACAGGCCAGAATAACGTTTAACGCGTGCAAGGGAAGGCGCCCGGGAGAGAGTTGAGCCAGATAGTGATCGGGCTGATATTGCATTTGCGTCCATATCAGACGCGCAAAACTCTGAGCATACACATTCAGGCTGGCAAAGCAGGTGAGATAACCAATAATGCAGGCTACCCACAACGCCTGGATACCGAAGAGATGAACAATAATAAGCGGTAGCGAGGCTGTTGCCGCTATCTTGTCGCTATAGACGCCAAAATGCAGCACCACGGCGGTACAGGTCCAATAAATGGCGCCGGCCAGCATCAGGCCAATGATCAATGCGCGCGGAAAATCACGTTCAGGATTTTTAAATTCAGACGACAAATGCGTAAAAGCCTCAATTCCCACAAATCCCCAGAACATGATCGCCAGGGCGGTACACAGCCGGGAAAAGGTGATTTCGTTTGCGGCTGGGAAGGTGATATCCGCAGGTTTAATCGCGCCTTTCCACAGAATGGCGGCAATAAGCGCGATAATTAATCCAGCGATAATGGCTTGCAGGTTGGCGCTGGAGCTGGCGCCGCGCGATCCCATAAACCATAGTAAACCTAGAGTACCCAGCTCCCCAAATAAGAGCTGTTCCCTTTGCCAGCCAAACAGCGCCTGGCCGAAACCCACCGCAATATGCAAGGCTGCGGGAAAACTAACAGGAATAACTGATAAAAACAGCCAACTGATCACTCGTTGCAGACGCGGGCCAAATGCCATCCCGACAAAATGCGCTACGCCGCCAGCGTGTGGAAAATGACGCCCCAGCACAGCAAAGACAATCGCAATAGGGAAAATCAAAATAATGAGCAGCGGCCATGCCCAAAGGCTGATGTCGCCTGCCGCCAGCGCAGCCAGCTCCGGAAGCGCAAAAACGCCAGTCCCTAATAATGATGTGGTTAACAAGATAACGCCCTGAACCAACCCAAGCTCTTTTTTTAGTTCATTCATCAGCTCATTATCCGGCGGCATTGTAACGTCAGGTGACGACAGGCATTTTTAAGCGTATCACACACGCCTTTTCTTATAGCAGGATGTTCTAAACCTTGGGTAAACGTGAGATAAGTAGCGTTTTTACCGCTTTTTTCGCTCAGAAGAATTTTTTTTCATCTCCCCCCTTGAAGGGGCAAAACCCCATCCCCATCTCTCTGGTCACCAGCCGGGAAACCGTTTACGGGCCGGCGTCACCCATAACTGATAATGACTTTCTCAAAGGAGAGCTATCAATGAGTATTCGTCCGTTACATGATCGTGTGATCGTCAAACGTAAAGAAGTTGAGTCCAAATCTGCTGGCGGCATCGTACTGACCGGTTCCGCAGCGGGTAAATCAACTCGTGGCGAAATCATCGCTGTCGGTAAGGGTCGCATCCTGGACAACGGTACTGTACAGCCGCTGGACGTGAAAGTTGGCGACATCGTTATTTTTAACGATGGCTACGGTGTGAAATCTGAAAAGATCGACAATGAAGAAGTGTTGATCATGTCTGAAAGCGACATTCTGGCAATTGTTGAAGCGTAATCCGCGAACGACACTGAACATACGAATTTAAGGGAAAGAGAAAATGGCAGCTAAAGACGTAAAATTCGGTAACGACGCTCGTGTGAAAATGCTGCGCGGCGTAAACGTACTGGCAGATGCAGTGAAAGTAACCCTCGGTCCGAAAGGCCGTAACGTGGTTCTGGATAAATCTTTCGGTGCGCCGACTATCACTAAAGATGGTGTTTCCGTAGCGCGTGAAATCGAACTGGAAGACAAGTTTGAAAACATGGGCGCGCAGATGGTGAAAGAAGTTGCCTCTAAAGCGAACGATGCTGCAGGCGACGGCACCACCACCGCGACCGTACTGGCGCAGTCCATCATTACCGAAGGCCTGAAAGCCGTTGCTGCGGGCATGAACCCGATGGACCTGAAACGTGGTATCGACAAAGCGGTTGCTGCGGCGGTTGAAGAGCTGAAAGCCCTGTCCGTACCGTGCTCCGACTCTAAAGCGATTGCTCAGGTAGGTACTATCTCCGCTAACTCCGACGAAACCGTAGGTAAACTGATCGCGGAAGCGATGGATAAAGTCGGTAAAGAAGGCGTCATCACCGTTGAAGATGGTACCGGTCTGCAGGACGAACTGGACGTGGTTGAAGGTATGCAGTTTGACCGCGGCTACCTGTCTCCTTACTTCATCAACAAGCCGGAAACTGGCGCAGTAGAGCTGGAAAGCCCGTTCATCCTGCTGGCTGATAAGAAAATCTCCAACATCCGCGAAATGCTGCCGGTTCTGGAAGCCGTTGCAAAAGCAGGCAAACCGCTGCTGATCATCGCTGAAGATGTTGAAGGCGAAGCGCTGGCTACCCTGGTTGTTAACACCATGCGTGGCATCGTGAAAGTGGCTGCTGTTAAGGCACCGGGCTTCGGCGATCGTCGTAAGGCGATGCTGCAGGATATCGCTACCCTGACCGGCGGTACCGTAATCTCTGAAGAGATCGGTATGGAGCTGGAAAAAGCAACCCTGGAAGACCTGGGTCAGGCGAAACGCGTTGTGATCAACAAAGACACCACCACCATCATCGATGGCGTGGGTGAAGAAGCTGCCATCCAGGGCCGTGTTGCTCAGATCCGTCAGCAGATTGAAGAAGCGACCTCCGACTACGATCGTGAAAAACTGCAGGAGCGCGTAGCGAAACTGGCAGGCGGCGTTGCGGTAATCAAAGTTGGCGCTGCGACCGAAGTTGAAATGAAAGAGAAAAAAGCACGCGTTGAAGACGCCCTGCACGCGACCCGTGCTGCGGTAGAAGAAGGCGTGGTTGCTGGTGGTGGCGTTGCGCTGATCCGCGTTGCTTCTAAAATTGCTGACCTGAAAGGCCAGAACGAAGACCAGAACGTGGGTATCAAAGTTGCGCTGCGCGCAATGGAAGCTCCGCTGCGTCAGATCGTGCTGAACTGCGGCGAAGAGCCGTCTGTTGTCGCTAACACCGTTAAAGGCGGCGACGGTAACTACGGTTACAACGCAGCAACTGAAGAATACGGCAACATGATCGATATGGGTATCCTGGACCCAACCAAAGTTACCCGTTCTGCGCTGCAGTACGCGGCTTCTGTGGCTGGTCTGATGATCACTACCGAGTGCATGGTGACCGACCTGCCGAAAAGCGATGCTCCTGATTTAGGCGCTGCTGGCGGCATGGGTGGTATGGGTGGTATGGGCGGAATGATGTAATGCGACGAGAGTCGCATTCCTCTGCGTAACTTGCTGAATAAACAGAGAATTTCCCTCTCTGACAGTTAGCTTACGCGCCCCGTGAGAGCGGGTCAAGTACCCGTTCTCACATCCCTTTAGCGTAGCATAAGGTGGAGTCGCTTCGGCGGCGGAATACGCACCCATAGCTTGGGTTACCTTTCAGTGATGAGCAGTAACGCGCCCATTACTTTCTCTCAGTTATCCGCAGTAGTTTACTCTGCGCGGAGTGCCCATCAGGGCAGACGTCGGTGATTCCCAAATCGACGTTACATCCTTAACGATTATGGCGAAGCTTGCCATACATCATCACTTCATCCTTTCATGGATTCATGAACAGGACGGGATCGTTTTGCTCGCGATCTTCACAAGAGGAATGCAGCGCAAGCTGTACGGGTGATTGTTCTGTCGCTGTTTCTTGAGCAGAAATAGTGAAGAAGAACCCGTTGTTCAGCCAACGGTAGCCTAGGGATAGTGCGTCACTGGCAACGGTGGGGTGCGGAGCTTCCTGACAACGTACTCCCGCGCAAGCGGCGGTTGATATCCGTGAGGAAATTAACTGGATTGGTCTAACGACATGACCATGAGAGGCCAGGCTGTATCGTAAGGTTAACGTACGTGAACTGCTGTTAAACACCGTCAGCCGCATTGAGCGTAAGTCGTTGATACGCTTTGACCAAAAGGTGGGTGGACAGGTTATCTCTTTTACATCTGGGGATACGCTGATATGAGCGCCACCGGTGGATAGGCAGAACCTAACCGATACGTGTCATCTGTACGGAACTCGGTAAGCCCGTATATTCGCCTCGTTGAGGCAGGGGAGTCGCAAGGCGAACTGTTGGGTATGCGGGTAAGGGAGGTTGGAAAAAGCAAACGCTGCGCTGTAATGGCGTGGATAGAGGCATGAAACAGGGCCTCACCGGAAACGGGGCAGACTTCCAACTGGTCTTAAATCGTAATAAGGCTTGTAAAGCTTATTGAATGTAAAACCCCGAGGGGCGAAACGTGATTTCTCCCTCGGGGGGAATCCACGTTCGTCCTCAGGGTGCTCTCGACAGAGCATTCAGGAGGATAGCAAGGTGAATACCGAAACGCGAGTTGAATCGCAGGCGGTATCTGCGTCTTCCCGCCCGGAAAGGTGGCACGCCATTAACTGGCGTAAAACCTCAGAAGCGGTGAGAAAGCTACAGGTACGCATTGCGAAGGCAGCGCAACGGCAGGAGTGGCGGCGGGTAAAAGCGCTGCAACGAATGCTGACCCGTTCGCTGGCGGCTAAGGCATTAGCGGTCAGGCGAGTCACGGAAAACCGGGGCAAGGATACCCCCGGAGTGGATGGAAAGTTATGGAGTACCCCGAAAACCAAATGGGAGGCCATCTTCGATATGAAGAGAACCGGATATCACCCTAAACCGCTGCGGCGGGTGTATATCCCGAAGTCGAACGGCAAGTTGCGTCCGCTCGGGATACCGACTATGAGAGACAGGGCCATGCAGGCGTTATATCTGCTGGCGCTGGAACCCGTATCGGAAACGACAGCCGACCGCAACAGTTATGGTTTTCGTCCGATGCGTTCAACGGCGGACGCTATTGAACAGTGCTTTGTAGCGCTCAGCCGGGGCAACTCGGCGCAGTGGGTGCTGGAGGGCGACATCAAAGGGTGCTTTGATAACATCAGTCATGACTGGTTACTCTCGCATATTCCGATGGATAAGCAGGTGCTGGGTAAATGGCTGAAGGCAGGCTACATGGAATCTGGTCATTACCATGCAACCGGTGCGGGAACGCCTCAGGGCGGTATTATCTCACCGGTACTGGCCAATATGGCGCTCGACGGGCTGGAAGCGGTGCTTGAATCCCGATTTGGGGTGAAGAATACCAAAGCCAGCTACAAGACCAAGGTCAACTATGTGCGTTATGCAGACGACTTTATCATCACCGGTATCTCGCAAGAGTTGCTGGAGAATGAAGTCAAACCTCTCGTTGAAGCCTTTATGGCGGAGCGGGGGTTGCAACTGTCGCCGGAGAAAACGGTGATAACGCACATTGAGCAGGGTTTTGACTTCCTCGGCCAGAACGTGCGCAAGTATCGCGGGAAAATGCTGATAAAGCCTTCCCGTAAGAACCTGCGAACGTTTCTGGCGAAAGTGAGGGACATTGTGAAGCGTCACCCGACACAGCCGCAAAACTGGCTGATACATCAGCTCAACCCGGTATTGCGGGGATGGGCCAACTATCACCGGCATGTGGTGGCGAAGGAGACGTTCAGCTATGTGGATTACCGTGTCTGGAAGCTGCTCTGGCGCTGGTGTTGCAGGCGGCATAAAAACCGCTACAAACGCTGGGTGAAGGCGAAATACTTTCACACAGTGGGTAGCCGGCACTGGACGTTTCAATGGCGGGAGGATAAGGAGAATCCGGTGACTTTAGTCTATGCAAAAGACACCGTCATTAAACGACATACCAAGATAAAGGCGGAGGCTAACCCTTATCTGCCTGAATGGGAAATGTACTTCGAGCAGCGCCTTGAGCGCAACTGGAAGGAAACCATGCAGGGCAGGAAGAAGTTGCTGGCGCTCTGGCTCAGGCAGGAAAAACGCTGTCCGCTCTGTAACCAGTTAATTACTATGGAAACAGGCTGGCACGTTCACCATAAGCACCAGAAACATCTGGGCGGCGGTGACGAGCTTGAGAATCTGGTCATGCTGCATCCGGGCTGTCACATCCAGTGGCACGTGAATTGTGATAACATGGAAATACATACAGTGGTTGATAGGTAATACTATGGAACAGCACAAAACTATCCTACAAGCTTTGGCGAATGGTTCATTTGGTAACTTTATAAATGAATCATCAGATATGGATATCAACATCTTTGAAGAGTTACTTTCTTCCGGGATGGTGACGGCCATTGATGCTTGTACCTTTGATGGAAAAGAATATCTTGATCCTAAGATAACTTTGAGAGGGCGGGAGTTTCTGAATCAACTGACAGCTAAGCCGAAAGAATCGGCATGGAAAGTCTGGTTCAAAACTTGGTGGAAAGTAATTGTGGCTGTTACTGCTGTCTTAAGTTCCATTGCCACAATTGCGGGATATTTCAAATAATCGCGCAACCGGTTCAACCCGTCGGTTGAACTTATTAAGGCTTGAGCCGTATGCGGGGAAACTCGCTCGTACGGTTCTTAGGGGGCGGCGGCGCAGTAATGCGCTGCTGCTACCCGACATTGCCCACACCCTGCATCCTTCAGGCTGCAGATGCGTTGGCTAACCCCAGTCACTTACTTGAGTAAGTGACTGGGGATTACCGCCTTCCTGCAACCAGAATGATTTGGGTGCTTATCTCCCAGAATTGAGAAACCCCCGGGCAGAAATGACCGGGGGTTTTTCTTTTAGTCATCTTTTTAGTATAAGATTCAGATACGGACAAAACGTCCAGCTCATTGATTATGGGGAATAACATGCACGTGAAATATTTAGCAGGGATCGTTGGCGCCGCGCTGCTGATGGCGGGTTGTAGCTCCAGCAACGAACTCACCGCTGCCGGCCAAAATGTACGCTTTGTCGAAGATAAGCCAGGCGCGGAATGCCAGCTAATTGGTACGGCAACCGGTAAACAGAGTAACTGGTTTTCAGGCCAGCACGGCGAAGAGGGTGGCTCAATGCGTGGCGCAGCGAACGATCTGCGTAATCAGGCAGCCGCGATGGGTGGAAACGTGCTGTATGGCGTAAGTAGTCCGTCACAGGGCATGTTGTCCAGTTTTGTCCCGACGGCCAGCGAGATGAACGGCCAGGTTTATAAATGTCCGAATTGATATGTCTGAATCGTAACGCCCTCTGAAAGATTCAGAGGGCGATATGGTTAGCGTTTTTCCTGCGATGACGCCATGCGTAGATTATGCAACGCGCGCATGCATTGATCTTGCGTCAGACGCGCTGCTTTACCGGTTCCAAGCGTTCTGACAAAAACCTTACACGGTTTTCCTTCCAGCTTTTTAAGACGCGGGCTGAAATTCAGCAAGCGGCGTGATATCGCTTCAGCTTCTTTAGAGCCTGACTGACTACGGGTCTTAATGATGGTGCCGCAATCATGCGATTGTCCTGCCTCATCCGTATAACGATAAACGAGCGCTAAATAATGGTTATACAGATTATGTTTCCAGTCAGGCTGGTTATAGGTATCGAATTCGATATTACCGTTTTCCAGGCAGTCAGCATCGTATAATGGTAAAAAGTCCAGCATTGAAGAAATACGCAATGCGAGCTCACGCATTTCGGCATTATTAATGGCGTGAATAATAGCCATCACCAGAACTTCAACCTGCCACTCACCGACCTGTAAATCAAGATGGCTACCATTGTGCAGCTTTAACGTAAAGGTTAATACTTTTTCTGTATTATCGCTCAACGCTAAAGATTCAACACGCTGATTAACATCGGCGTTTTCCAGCTCTTCACGGAGTATTGCCGGAATATTCTCATGCATTTTAAGCACATGACTGCTTTTAGCTTTCTGGCGTTTTTCCTGCTCTTGTTCCGGAAGCGAGTGTTGTAGATAAAGCCGGTGTTCAAGGCCGATCAACAAGTCTCGCAGCGCGAGCACAGGAAAGAAAAGCAGTGTTTCTTTATTTCTCAGTGACTTCACCTTAAGCGCCAGCGCGATAAACTTATCATTGTGACGAATAACGCCGGTATTTAGTCCCTTAATCGTTAAGGCCATGTCAATTCTCCACAAATATAAAATAATTAAATGTTTTACTGCAATGTATTTGATATATAAATTGTTTATGCCGTCCTATAAAAAGGAGAACCAGTATAATTCGAAAATGCAGTACACGCTAAGCGAGTCCTAAAACGGACTTTATTGAAAAGAGAGGACCGGAAAGGTGTATTTAACGAAGGTTAGTTTATCCTCGCCAAAGGGTGAGGAGAATCGCGGGGGAGTCTCCTCGTAATATTGCGCGGTAATATTTTTCGTCGTCCCTGACGCGCCCGCGAGGATTAGCACTGCCGAAGCTGTAAATCCAGCGGTGTTTTGCTCGGTTCGCCGCCGATTTCACGCGCCAGTCTTGGCACCATATAGCCGGATACCAGCGTGAGCAGTTCGCGCATGATTTGCCGGGCTTCGTCATCGGTGACCATAAAATGCGCGGCGCCCTGCACTTTATCCAGCACATGCAGGTAATAGGGCATCACGCCGGCGTCAAATAGCGCGTTGCTCAGATTCGCCAGCGTTCGCGCGTTATCATTCACGCCACGCAGCAGGACGCTCTGGTTGAGAAGCGTGACGCCCACGTGGCGCAGTTTCTTCATCGCCAGGCAGAATGCCTCGTCCACTTCATTAGCGTGGTTGATATGGTTCACCAACAAAATTTGCAGACGTGACTGGTCAAAGCGGGCGACCAGTTCGTCAGTAATGCGTGCCGGGATGACGATAGGCAACCGACTGTGGATGCGTAGCCGCTTGACGTGCTTAATGGCTTCCAGTTGCGTGAGCAGCCAGTCCAGCTCATGATCTTTCGCCATCAGCGGATCGCCGCCGGAAAAAATGATCTCATCCAGTTCCGGGTGTGCGGCGATATACTCCAGCGCGACTGTCCAGTTGCGCTTATTGCCTTGATTCTCCGCATACGGGAAGTGACGACGGAAACAGTAGCGGCAATTTACCGCACATCCGCCTTTTACCAGCAATAGCGCCCGGTTTTGGTATTTATGCAATAATCCTGGCACCACGCTGTGTTGCTCTTCCAGCGGGTCGGTGGAGAAACCGGGGGCGACAATAAATTCATCCCGGGACGTCAGTACTTGACGTAAAAGAGGATCGTCAGGGTTGCCCTTCTCCATGCGCGCAATAAAAGCGCGCGGCACGCGGAGGGCAAACAAGCGCCTGGCGTCCTGTCCTGCCCGGAGGTTTTCATCAGCTTCAATCTGTAAAAGATGCAGCAGTTCGTCGGGATTGGTCACAACATCGGCAAGTTGCGCTAACCAATCTTCTCGCAATGGGGTATTTAGGGTTACAATATGCGCCATTTTGTGGCTTAGCTACCAGTTAACAATTTCAGAGGGCCTTATGGCGACTTACTATAGCAACGATTTTCGTTCCGGTCTTAAAATCATGTTGGATGGCGAACCTTATGCGGTTGAATCCAGTGAATTCGTGAAACCGGGTAAAGGCCAGGCGTTTGCCCGCGTTAAGCTGCGCCGTCTGCTGACCGGCACGCGCGTTGAGAAAACCTTCAAATCGACCGATTCCGCTGAAGGCGCGGATGTAGTCGATATGAACCTGACTTACCTGTACAACGACGGTGAGTTCTGGCATTTCATGAACAACGAAACCTTCGAGCAGCTGTCTGCAGATGCCAAGGCTATCGGCGACAACGCAAAATGGCTGTTGGATCAGGCGGAATGCATCGTAACCCTGTGGAACGGTCAGCCTATCTCTGTCACTCCGCCGAACTTTGTTGAACTGGAAATTGTTGATACCGACCCAGGTCTGAAGGGCGATACCGCAGGTACTGGCGGCAAACCAGCCACGCTGTCTACTGGCGCAGTGGTTAAAGTTCCGCTGTTCGTGCAGATTGGCGAAGTGATCAAAGTCGATACCCGTTCCGGCGAATACGTATCTCGCGTAAAATAATTTACGTTATCGGGAAAAATGGTGCAGCGTATGCTGCGCCATCCTATTTTTTGCGCCTCAATGATGAAACGCTTTATCTGCCTTGTCGCACTGGTTCTTCTTACCGGCACATTATTAACGGCATGTAATACCGCCCGCGGCTTCGGCGAAGATATTCAGCATCTTGGCCACGCCATCTCCCGCGCAGCCAGCTAATCGCTTCTCGTCTTCCTAAAATTAGTCGATCGCCCGTCATTTTCTGGGATGTTGTCTATTATTAAGTTGCTATACACAAACAACATTGGCTAGAAAAGGAAGACATTATGGTTAAAAAGACAATTGCAGCGATCTTTTCTGTTTTGGTACTTTCCACTGTATTAACTGCTTGTAATACCACGCGCGGCGTGGGCGAGGACATCTCGGACGGTGGTAGTGCGATCTCTGGCGCTGCAACCAGAGCTCAGCAGTAATCATCAACGGTACGGCATGGCGTCGTACCGTTAATCGATTTTCTCCGGAAGCATAAGAAAGGGAGAATACCGATTATCCATATGAAGTTTCATACGGATATTACGCTTATAGGTGTAAACCGTTTTCCCGTGAATGCCAAGCGCATACGCAATCTCTTTATTGCTGGTGCCTTCCGTCCACATCGCGAGCACTTTTTCCTCCTGCGGAGAGAGCAATGGCGTGGCGCTTTCCGGCGCTTCCTGCAGTGGATGAGTATATAGCGCTCCTTTAATTCGTTGTGCAAGCTCATGTAAAGGCGTGTGTTTAGATAACACCGCATGACTGGCATATTGCGGTCTGTACGGCATATTCCCTGACTGTAATAATACCAACGGCGTCATCCTGCAGGCGGCAAAAAATGCATTGATAGGCTGCTCGGGTAAGGCATCGTTGAGAAAACCATATAAATCAGCGATAACCAGATGGGGCTTCCATTGCAGAATATGTTCTTTCGCCAGTATAAGGTTATTCATCCCGGATACCAGCAGTGAAGAACTGAGCACATCAGTGTGATTAAGCCAGGCCTCCATGCCCGTACGGGTAAAGTGGCATCGGTCTATCACTAAAATTTTCAACATAGTTTTTTGCACCCGGAAGTAGATAAAGCACTTTCTTTCCCAGAAGGCGTTCCATCATAGAGAACTCCTGTGGGCGCTAAATGCGAAAACTACGCGGCTTAAAAGGGCCAATTCCCGCCTTTAGACGGAAAAAAATAAAAAGGTTGAAATTCATTTTCTCTCAGGCAAGAATGGCTTTTCATCCGTATACGTTACAGGACGACCTGTAAACGCTATTCTCACCGGGGACGGCCCCATTAATTATCTGGAGCCTGCTATGTCCTGGATCATTCTATTAATCGCTGGTTTACTTGAAGTGGTATGGGCTGTCGGCCTGAAGTATACCCACGGTTTTTCTCGTCTGACCCCCAGTATTATCACCATTACGGCCATGGTTATCAGTATGGCGTTACTTTCCTGGGCAATGAAAACGCTGCCCGTTGGAACGGCGTACGCCATCTGGACCGGCATCGGCGCCGTCGGGGCGGCAATCACCGGTATCCTTCTGTTGGGCGAGTCTGCCTCACCGGCGCGTTTGCTCAGTCTTGGCTTGATCGTCGCGGGTATCATTGGGCTAAAACTCAGTGCGCATTAATTCGTCGCTGATATTGCTACGAACCTGATTGTTTTACCCAAATTAATTTATTGACGTCAAACCCCTCCCGGGTCGCGACGGCCAGCATTTGCTGTTTTATTTCCTCAGAAAGCGTTGGCGTGCGAGAGAGTATCCACAGATAGTCGCGATCCGGGCCGCACACCAGCGCATGACGGTATTCCCGGTCAAGCGCAATCACGTTATAGCCGCCGTAGAACGGGCCGAAAAAAGAGACCTTGAGCGCGGCGCGGTTTGGACTACCGGTAAAATACGCTTTGCCTTCTGTTTTTTGCCACATTCCCCGATCCGGGTTATAGCCTTTATTGATGACATTAATCCCGCCATCGTCACGCAGACTATAGGTGGCCGTGACTTGTTCCAGCCCACGTTCAAATCGATGATCGAGGCGTGCGATCTCATACCAGGTGCCGAGGTAACGTTTGGCATCAAAGTTATTTACCACGGTAACGCCTTTAGGCGGAGTAGGCGAACTACAGGCGACAACCAGAAATGCAGCCGTAACTGCAGCAACGACGGGCAGAATGCGCATAAAATTTTCCTTCCAGTGTTTTTTCTAAGTGTAGAACCTGGCGGGAAAATGAGAGGCAGGAAAAGAAAAAACGCCCTCTTATCGGGTAGATAAGAGGGCGTCGTGGCAACTTAGAGAGTGATAACGCCAATCGCCGTCACAACGGTCAGGATTGCCGCCAGGCCGTAGAAGACCCATTTGCCCGCAGGCACGTGGATTTTCAGGTCATGCATCGCGTGGTGCATACGGTGTAGGCCACACCATAGCGGCAGCACGATCATCAGGAACAGAAAAACGCGACCAATAAAGCTTTGGGCGAACGTCAGTACGCGCTCAAAACTCAGGGCATCGCCCGGAAATAGCCCCAGCGGCAGCATGATGCCAACCAGTAGCACGATCACCGGCGCGATGATCGCGCCCCACATACCGCCTGCGCCAAACAGTCCCCAGAATACGGGTTCATCAGAACGTTTTGGGTTTGGATTAATCATCCGGGACTCCTTACCAGAACAGGGCAACATACAGAATGACTACGGTGACTACCGCAGTGACCACCCAAAGCCCTTTGATGATTGGCTCTGGCCCCATTTTTTCGTCTTTTACAATGATATTGGCCGCCTTCGGCGCCAGTTCAAACCAGGTTTTGGTGTGCAGCAGCGCGGCCGCCAGGGTGATCAGGTTTAAGATCACTACCACCGGGTTTTGTAAAAAGCCGACGAATCCCATCCAGGATTCCGCGCCGTGTTTGAGCGCAAACAGACCGAAAATCAGTTCAATACTGAACCAGACTGCCGGCACCGCTGTGCCTTCGCGCAGCATATAAAAGCGATAAAACGGCAGTTTTTTCCACCAGGTGGACGTCATCGGCCGCACATAGGGTTTGCGTTTAGTCGTCATGTTGCACTCCTTAGCGTGGTTTCAGGGTGGCGATAAGAAAGTCTTTCGAGCTTTCCACTTTACCCTGCTGAATGGCCGCAGCCGGATCGACATGTTTTGGACAGACTTCGGAGCAGTAGCCCACGAAAGTACAGGTCCATACGCCGTTCGGACTGTTCAACTGCGCCATACGCTCCTTCTTACCGTGATCGCGGCTATCTTCGTTATAGCGATGCGCCAACGTAATCGCAGCCGGTCCGATAAATTCAGGATTCAGACCGAACTGCGGGCACGCGGCGTAGCACAGACCACAGTTGATGCAACCGGAGAACTGGTGATACTTCGCCATTTGCGCCGGGGTCTGGACATTCGGCCCCTGATCTGGCGTGCGAGAGTTGCCAATAATGTACGGTTTAATCGCTTCCAGGCTTTCGATAAAGTGCGTCATATCGACAACCAGATCGCGCTCAATCGGGAAGTTCGCCAGCGCTTCCACCTTCATACCGTTGGTGTAATCGCGCAGGAAGGTTTTACACGCCAGTTTAGGGACGTTGTTGACCATCATGCCGCAGGAGCCGCAGATCGCCATACGGCAGGACCAGCGGTAGCTCAGGTCTGGCGACAGGTTATCTTTGATGTAGCCCAACGCGTCCAGTAGCGATGTTGTTTCATCATAAGGAACTTCATAGAAAGCACTGTGCGGCGCGGTATCGGTTTCCGGGTTATAGCGCACCACCTCAACTTTCAGGTTTTTCATCTCAGCCATTCGCCTTCTCCTTCTTATCGGCTGCTTCCGCTTCACCGCCGTAAACACGTTTGGCTGGCGGCAGGGTGGTGATTTTCACGTCGCTGTATTCCAGACGGGTCGTGCCATCAGCATCGCGGAAGGCGAGGGTGTGCTTGAGGAAGTTCACATCGTCGCGCTCGGTACAGCCTTCATCCAGACGCTGATGCGCGCCGCGGGACTCTTTACGCGCCAGCGCAGAGTGCGCCATACATTCCGCCACGTTCAGACCATGACCCAGTTCGATGGTATACAGCAGGTCAGTGTTGAACACGCTGGAGGTATCGGAGATACGTACGCGTTTGAAACGTTCCTGAAGCTCGGCCAGTTTATCAACGGTTTTCTGCATCAGTTCCGGGGTACGGTAAATACCGCAACCTTCTTCCATAGACAGACCCATCTCATCGCGGATCTTCGACCAGTTTTCGTTGCCTTCCTGGTTCACCAGATTTTTCAGACGTTGTTCAATATCGGCAACCTGGGCGTCGAGCGCGGCGCTATTTGCGGCGCCTGCCGTAGCAGCGCGTTCCATTGCTTGTTCGCCAGCCAGACGACCAAACACCACCAGTTCCGCCAGCGAGTTGGAACCGAGGCGGTTCGCGCCATGCAGGCCAACAGAGGAGCATTCGCCAACGGCAAACAGCCCTTTGACACGGCTTTCACAGTTCTGGTCGGTTTCAATGCCGCCCATGGTGTAGTGCGCGGTCGGACGTACTGGAATCGGTTCTTTAACCGGATCGACGCCGACATAGGCTTTCGCCAGTTCGCAAATGAACGGCAGACGTTCATGCAGTTTCTTCTCGCCGAGATGACGCAGGTCGAGGTGAACCACATCGCCGCGCGGCGTGGAGATGGTGTTGCCTTTACGCCATTCGTGCCAGAAAGCCTGGGATACTTTGTCGCGCGGCCCCAGTTCCATATATTTGTTTTTCGGCTCGCCCAGCGGCGTTTCGGGGCCCATGCCGTAGTCTTGCAGATAACGGTAGCCATTTTTATTGACCAGAATACCGCCTTCGCCGCGGCAACCTTCAGTCATCAGGATACCGGAACCTGGCAGGCCGGTCGGGTGATACTGAACGAATTCCATATCACGCAGCGGAACGCCGTGGCTCAGCGCCATGCCCATCCCGTCGCCGGTGACGATGCCGCCGTTGGTGTTATAGCGGTATACGCGGCCTGCGCCGCCTGTCGCCATGACCACGGCGTTGGCGCGGATTTGCACCAGCGTGCCTTCCATCATGTTCATTGCCACCAGGCCGCGCGCATGGTTGTCATCAACCAGAATATCCAGCACGAAATGTTCGTCAAAGCGCTGGATTTGTGGGAACTGCAGGGAAGTCTGGAACAGGGTATGCAGCATATGGAAGCCGGTTTTATCCGCGGCGAACCAGGTACGCTCGATTTTCATACCACCGAAGCGACGCACGTTAACGCTACCGTCCGGACGGCGGCTCCACGGGCAGCCCCATTGCTCCAGCTGCGTCATCTCAGTGGGACAATGGTGGACAAAGTAATCCACGACATCCTGCTCACACAGCCAGTCTCCGCCTGCTACCGTATCGTGAAAATGGTAGTCAAAGCTGTCATGATCCTGGGCGACAGCGGCTGAACCCCCTTCGGCAGCGACGGTGTGGCTGCGCATCGGGTACACTTTTGAGATCAGTGCGATTTTAGCATTGGGATTCGCCTGTGCGGCAGCAATTGCAGCACGTAATCCCGCGCCACCGGCGCCTATAATGGCAAGATCGGCTTGAAAGGTTTGCACGACATTCCTCCAGATTATTGTAATTTCACCCTCGCGCAGCCAGATAAAGCCTCTGGGTTCTGCGAAGTATGAATGCGTTTCCACTGCTCCTTTATGGGTACAACAGTATAGTCTCAGGGATGTGAGGGAAATTTGACGTGTTCGATTTTTTTAGCGTATCAGAGGGATGAATTATCATTGATTTTGATTAATTTAATTACTAAACCATCTGAAATCACTTTTTTTACCCTCCAGAAGGCGCCCGATACGCCTGCGCAAAATTTGTTTCGCCCGCGCGTTGCGAGTAGACTTCGTGACCTTGTCTTAAACTGGAGAAAGAATCATGAGCGAAACGGCAACCTGGCAGCCGAGCGCGTCCATCCCCAATTTATTAAAACGTGCGGCGATTATGGCGGAAATCCGTCGTTTCTTTGCCGATCGTGGAGTGCTTGAGGTTGAGACGCCCTGCATGAGTCAGGCGACGGTCACAGACATTCATCTGTTCCCGTTCGAAACGCGTTTCGTCGGACCTGGCCATTCCCAGGGGATCAACCTCTATTTAATGACCAGTCCGGAATACCATATGAAACGCCTGCTGGCGGCAGGGTGCGGTCCGGTTTTCCAGCTATGCCGCAGTTTCCGTAATGAAGAGATGGGACGACATCATAATCCGGAATTCACCATGCTGGAGTGGTATCGCCCGCATTACGATATGTACCGCCTGATGAATGAAGTGGATGATTTGCTTCAGCAAGTGCTGGATTGTCAACCTGCGGAAAGTCTCTCCTATCAACAGGCGTTTCTGCGCCATCTGGAGATTGACCCGTTATCAGCAGATAAAACGCAGCTGCGTGAGGTGGCGGCAAAGCTTGATTTAAGCAATATCGCCGATACGGAAGAAGACCGTGATACGTTGCTGCAACTGCTGTTCACGATGGGGGTTGAGCCGCATATAGGTAAAGAAAAGCCGACCTTTATTTATCACTTTCCGGCAAGTCAGGCATCGCTGGCACAAATCAGTACCGAGGATCATCGCGTCGCCGAGCGCTTTGAGGTGTACTACAAAGGTATTGAGCTGGCGAATGGTTTCCACGAACTGACGGACGCACGTGAGCAACAACAGCGCTTTGAACAGGACAATCGTAAGCGCGCCGCTCGCGGTCTGCCGCAGCAGCCGATTGACCAAAATCTACTGGATGCGCTGGCCGCCGGTCTACCGGATTGTTCCGGCGTGGCGCTGGGTGTTGATCGTCTGGTGATGCTGGCGCTGGGAGCAGAAAGCCTGGCGGACGTGATTGCTTTTACGGTCGATCGGGCGTAAATCTGAAATTCACTCTTTCGCGAGATAAAATGGCGCAATAAGCGCCATTTTGTAGCATATTTTTTCAATTATCCTCTGTTTGCCACAACATAAGGCTGGAACTTTGATGCCATTTAGGTATCAATCCTGTGTTGATTTTTTTATCGCTGACCTTCGTAAAAAAGAAGGCGGCGTCAATCGGTGAGCGGCGTCTGGCAAACGCGCTCGAGCGTAAGGGATGGTTGAATGACCCACACGATAAAAAAGATGAGCCTTATTGGGCTTATCCTGATGATTTTTACTTCTGTTTTTGGTTTTGCGAATAGCCCGTCGGCGTTTTATTTAATGGGGTATAGCGCAATCCCGTGGTATATATTTTCTGCCTTGCTGTTTTTTATTCCATTCGCCTTAATGATGGCTGAAATGGGTTCCGCTTATCGCAAAGAAGAGGGCGGGATCTATTCGTGGATGAATAATAGCGTGGGGCCACGTTACGCGTTTATTGGCACGTTTATGTGGTTTTCATCGTATGTCATATGGATGGTAAGTACGGCGGCAAAAATTTGGGTACCGTTTTCTACTTTTGTTTTTGGCGCCGATATGACGCAGCACTGGCGTATTGCAGGGCTTGAGCCTACGCAGGTTGTCGGGCTGCTCGCCGTCGGCTGGATGATTCTGGTGACGTGTGTCGCCGCCAGAGGGATCAATAAAATTGCGCGAATTACGGCGGTCGGAGGTATTGCCGTAATGTGTCTTAATTTAGTTTTATTGTTAGTGAGTGTCGCTATTTTGTTATTAAATGGTGGGCATTTTGCACAAGAAATTAATTTTACCTCGTCACCGAATCCGGGTTATCACTCCGGCCTGGCAATGTTGTCATTTGTGGTATTTGCTATTTTTGCGTACGGCGGTATTGAGGCTGTCGGCGGACTGGTGGATAAAACCGAAAAACCGGAAAAGAATTTTGCGAAAGGCATTGTCTTCGCGGCCATTGTGATTTCAATTGGTTATTCTTTGGCGATCTTTTTATGGGGCGTCAGCACTAACTGGCAACAGATATTAAGTAATAGCGCCGTTAACTTAGGGAATATCACCTACATTCTGATGTCGAGTTTAGGCACGACATTAGGTAACGCGTTAAACCTTTCTCCGGAAGCAGCGATGACGGTGGGCGTCTGGTTTGCGCGTATCACCGGCCTTTCTATGTTTCTGGCTTATACCGGCGCGTTTTTTACGTTGAGCTATTCACCGCTGAAAGCCATTATTCAGGGGACGCCAAAAGCGTTGTGGCCCGCGCCGATGACGACACTGAACGCTAACGGTATGCCGGCGACCGCTATGTGGCTACAGTGCGTACTGGTGAGTCTGTTTATTTTGCTGGTCTCTTTTGGTGGTGACACTGCATCGGCGTTTTATAACAAACTCACGCTGATGGCGAACGTCTCAATGACCTTGCCATACCTGTTCCTTGCGCTGGCATTTCCCTTCTTTAAAGCGCGTCAGGATCTGGAGCGGCCATTTGTTCTCTTTAAAACCAAAGCCTCTACCCTGGTCGCGACGGGTGTTGTGGTGCTGGTGGTGACGTTTGCCAACGTCTTTACCATCATCCAGCCAGTGATTGAAGCTGGGGACTGGGACAGCGCCTTGTGGATGATCGGCGGCCCGATCTTCTTCTCGCTGCTGGCGATGGCAATTTATCAGAATTACAGCAGCCGCATGAGCGCCGATCCGGAGTGGGCGGCGGAGTAATCTTTGTCCGGATAGCGTTAGCTCATCGGCTTTATGAAAAGGATATTTATAATGAGTCCGAAAATGTTTGCATTGTGCGCTATCTGGATTTTACTGGCTATCCCACTCATCGCTGTATTTTCAGTCCTGGATAAAGAGTGGATGATTGGCGAGGGTGGGATAAACAACATTTGTGATGTGATGAGAACTGTCGAAAATGATGATTCCAGAGGTTTTGGCGCGATGATGACGCTGCCCCTGTTTTTCCCGTTTTTTTACGTTACTGTGTATAAGAAAATACGTAGTTGGTTTTTGTACTGTGTCGCGTTGGTGATATTTGCTTACTGGTCCTGGCAATTCTTCCTGCGCTATCAGTTTTGTGTGTGATCTATGCTAAAAGACCTGATAAGCCTATGTCATCGAGTCTTTTAGCGTCATCCGGCACCATTGCGTTTACAAACTGCCCGCCGGGCGGCTGGTTTTACCCGCTGACGTTAACGTTCTCCCCGTTTGTTTACCTCCGAGACTCTCCAGACGCATCTGGAACGGCGGGAACGGCATATCAATACCGTGCTCGCGGAAGCCCGCCAGAATCAATTGGTGGATCTCATGGCGTAATGGCATACGGTGTCCCATTTCCGCGGCATAGATACGCAGTTCGAAAATCTGAATACCCTGCTGGAGATCCACCAGAAAGATTTCAGGCGGCGGGTTGTCCAGCACCAAAGAACAGCGCTGCGCCGCCGTCAGCAGAATTTGCGTCACCTCTTCGCTATTGGCATCCGCCGGCGCCGGGATGGTTAACACCACGCGCGTAACGGAGTCAGATAGCGACCAGTTGATAAACTGTTCGGTGATAAAGGCTTTATTCGGCACGATAATCTCTTTACGATCCCAGTCGCTGATGGTGGTGGCGCGGGTATTGATTTTGGTCACGCTGCCGGTGAGATCGCGAATGGTCACCGTATCGCCGATACGAATCGGCTTTTCAAACAAAATAATCAGGCCGGAGATAAAGTTAGCGAAAATTTCTTGCAGGCCAAAACCAAGCCCAACGCCGAGCGCGGCCACCAGCCATTGTAGCTTCGACCACTCAATGCCGATCATCGAGAAACCGACCAGCCCGCCAATCAGCATTAACAGATATTTGGTGATGGTCGTGATGGCGTAACCGGTACCAGGCGTTAAATCGAGATGCTGTAATAACGCCAGTTCCAGCAGCGCAGGCAGATTACGCACCAACTGCGTGGTGATGATAAAGACCAGAATCGCAATGAGCACCGCCCCGAGGGTAATCGGCTCCAGGCTTTCCACGCCTTGCACCGTAGAGGTGACATCCCACAGCGAAATATTCTCCAGGAAGCCGAATGCCGAGTGGATTTCCGACCACAGTACAATTACCGATAGCAGGGCGATAAGCATCAGAATTGAGCGGACCAGACGCAGCGACTGAGCGCTAATAGCGTCAAGATCGATTTCACTTTCATCGATGTCGACCGCGCCTTCCAGGCTGGAGGAGTGCGCCGGTTCTTCTTCGCCGCGCGCGCGCTGCGCCAGCATTTCCGCCCGACGATGTTTGGCGCGGTCAAAAGCCAGTCGGCGTCGTTGGATCAGCATCCAGCGGCGAATGACGTGATAGATGACCAGCAACAGGAACCAGATGGCGACCGAGGTTTCCAGTCTCGCCAGTAGCGCCTGCGCCGTGGCCAGATAACCCACCGCCGCCGCCAGAATCGCGATAAGCGGCGCGCCCATCAACATATTCCACAGCAGGCTGTTGACCATGTTGTCGCCGTTGCCTTCTTTATCAAGATAGAGCGGGATGCCCGCTTTTTTCAGACTCAGCGTGACCAGCGCCAGCGCGCCGCATATCAGGATGAAGCAAAGGCGGCCCAACGAGCCGGAAAACTCCCGATCGTTAAGATTATCAAACATGATCACTGCCATGATGAGCGGCACGATCAGCCCAATGCTCATCAGGTAGTAGCGCATCGCTTTCGCTACCCGGTTTCGCGGCCAGCCGAAATGCGCCACAAACAGACCATTAGGACGGGCAAAAGCGGCGCAAATCATGACTACCCACAACAGCGGTACTGTCGCCGTCACGCCATCGCCGATGGCGACGGCCAGCGGATACGGCCAGGCTTCCTGCAGACCATAGCCGAGCGTCGCCCACAAGACCGGCAGCGGCGAGGCGACCAGAATCGACCAGAACACCGTTCGCAGCGTCAGCGAGAAGTGATCCTGGGTGACTTTCCCGACGCGCGAGGCCGAGCGCTCAAGGAACCGGTTGAAGTGTTGACGTGAATAGAGGCTAAACCCGACCAGCGCCAGCGCGCCGAATAACGGCAGTAGCGTCTCTTTGCTGGTCAGCATCATGATGCTGGCTTTACCTAACTGATTAAACGTATCTAATGAGATAAGCCGACGTAAATCCTGAACCAAATCAACAGGCCAGGAGAGCGATAGCGGGCTAACGTCAGCGGTCCAGAACAGATAACGGTGGGTCGCTTCATTAACCTCTTTAAGCGCATCCTCCAGTTGGCTGTTGGAGACTTTCAGTTTGGTCAACTCCAGGATCAGCGTGTCGCCGCCCTGTAACAAAGAGTTGAGCAGCTCGCGCTGAGTGCGAAGCTGGGCGTCAAGAATCTGGTTTTGCTCGGCGGTCAGCGGCTGTCCATTGGCCTGACGTATTTGCCGTAGCTGCGGCTGCTTATTGAGTAACTCTTCATAGCGCATTCGGTGAACGCGTAGCTGCGCCATTTCCGTATCAAGCTGCTGCGGCTTAGGCATCTCTGGCAGACGGGCGACCTGCGCACGCAGCGCTTCGCCAAGCATGTTGGACACGCCAAGCCATTGCGACTGCTCCCGCAGCGTATTGAGCGCCTGACGCACCTGTAACGTTTGGCTGGTGGCCTGTCGCTGCTGCGAGGCGACCAGATCCATCCGCTGCGCTTGTTGATTGAGCGCCTGTGACAGCTCGCGGTTGACTTTAAATTGTTCGACGATGCCTTCCGGCAAACCGGCGCTGTTTTCCGCCAGCAGCTCAGTGCTTTCCAGCGCGCGTTCCGCTTCACGTTGGCGCAGGCTGTTGAGCTGATTGCGCAGCGCCTGAAGATATGCATCCAATTGCTGACTCTGTTTTTCCGCCAGCTCGGAACGCAGACGAGCCAGTTCCTGACGGTTGTTGGCGGACAGTTGCGCCAACTCCAGTTCGTCGACTAACGCTTTTAGTTTGGCGGACTCCGCCTGCATACTGAGACTTTGCGCCTGGCTAAGCGCGGCACTTCCGCCTGCGGCGCCGAGCCGTCGCTCAATCTCATTAAGCTGGCGACGGGCGTCGTTTTGCTGTTGGGGAAGCTGGCTGAGCGAGTCGGCGATCTCCCTGACGCGCTCCTGCTCCTGTTGCGCCTCGCGGGTTTTATCCAGTAGCTGGCTGCTAACCTGCAAGATCTCCTGATTTAACGCTTCGGTGGACATCTCTGGCGGTACGCTGCGAGGTTCATCGCGCAGATTATTCAACTGGGCGCGCAAGGTGGCGGATAGCTTAGGGAAATTATCAATAACGTGTTGATATTGTTTCGCGCGCTCAAGCGAGCCTTTTCGCTCTTCAAGCGCGTTTAACGCAGTCTGGAGCGCCTCAACGGCTTCCGGCTGAGCGGGCTTCGCCGCTTTTGCCTGCTCCAGTTCCTGCGTGATTTGTTTGGCGTCGGGGGCCGTTGCGGCGAAGGCCCCCGTGCTGAGGCACCAGGCCATCAGAAAAGCGATAATCAGGCGCACGTCAGCATTCTCTCTTGATTAGGTGTCGTCTTTTTTATTGTCAACCAGCGGGCTGGCGTCGTGTTCAGCTTTAATTTCTTCTGCCGGCAGCGGAGCAGGTTCCACCTCCGGCGCGACGAATGTTTCGGTCGACGTCGCCAGCGGTTGGCCAATTTTGGTAACGGACAGGCTTGCCAGCGACGCGATCAGATTCACTTTCCCCGGCGCAAATAAGTTGATAACCGTGGAACCCAGTTTAAAGCGCCCCATCTCCTGGCCTTTCAACAAGGCGACAGACCCTTCATGTTCGCCTTCTGGCCAGGTCCAGCGCTTGATGATGCCTTCGCGCGGCGGGGTAATGGTCCCCGCCCAGACGGTTTCGATACTGCCGACAATAGTTGCGCCGACCAGAATCTGCGCCATAGGGCCGAACTCGGTATCAAACAGGCAGATAACGCGCTCGTTGCGGGCAAACAGGTTGGGGACGTTTTGCGCGGTCAGATGGTTAACGGAGAACAGATCGCCCGGTACGTAGATCATTTCACGCAGGATGCCGTTGCATGGCATATGCACGCGATGGTAGTCGCGAGGGGAGAGGTAAGTGGTCACAAACGTGCCGTTGCGGAACTTATCCGCCATCAGGTAGTTACCCGCCAGCAACGCTTCAAGGCTGTAATTATGGCCTTTGGCCTGCAAAATTTTATCTTCTTCGATACGACCCAACTGGCTTATCACGCCGTCGGCAGGCATCACCAGGATGTTAGGATCGGTATTGAGCGGACGCACGTCATCACGCAGCGGACGAACAAAGAAATCATTGAACGTACGATAGCTGGCGGTATCCGGTTTTTGCGCCTCGGTCATATCGACTTTGTAATATTTTACGAAGAGATCGATAACCAGTTTTGTCAGCCATCCTGCTCGTTTGCTTGCGCCCCAGCCCGCCAGGCGAGTGAGCCATAGTTTCGGCAGAATGTATTGTAGCGAAAGTTTAAATGAGTTTAACAAGGTAGCCTCCAGGCCATTGTTGTTCCTGAACCGGCAGTTATACCGGTATCCTGAAAAAAGGGGACGATTCTAACGACGCCTAGCGTATCTGTCAGTCGTCCGTATCAGAAAAGTTTTTACGCGTTTTTACCTGCGCCATACTTTCAAGAATTCGGTGATAATTTTCGAAACGGGTTTCCGCAATAGCGCCGTTCTCTACCGCTTCGCGAATGGCGCAGCCTGGATCGGCGTCATGCTTGCAGTCCCGGTATTTACAATGTCCCAAATAGTCATGAAATTCGACAAAGCCCTGGGTGATTTGTTCCGGCTCCAGATGCCATAAGCCGAACTCGCGCACGCCGGGGGAATCAATGACATCGCCGCCATGCGGGAAATGATACAGACGAGCAGCGGTAGTGGTATGTTGACCCAGACCGGAGACATTCGACACATCGTTCGTCAGAATCTCGTTCTGTAAGCCGAGCAGAGCGTTTAGCAGACTGGATTTTCCGACGCCGGACTGCCCGGCAAAAATACTGATGCGACCGGTTAACGCTTCTTCCAGCGGTTTCAGACCATCCTGCGTATGGCTGGAGACCATCAGCACGCGATAGCCGATATTGCGGTAGATATTCATCTGCTCATTAACGAAGTCCATACCTTCGTCGTCCAGCAGATCAATTTTATTGAGTACGATAAGCGGCTCAACCTGTAGGGTTTCACAGCCGACCAGATAGCGATCGATGATATTCAGCGACAGCTCCGGCAAAATCGCGGAGACAATAACGATTTGGTCAATGTTGGCGGCAATAGGCTTCACGCCGTCGTAGAAGTCCGGGCGCGTCAATACCGAGGTGCGCTCATGCACCGCTTCAACGATGCCTTTTACGTTGACGCCCTCTGCGGCGGCTTTGCCCGGACGCCAGACGACGCGATCGCCCGTCACCAGCGAACGGATAGTGCGGCGGATATTGCAGCGGTGAACCTCGCCGTCAGCAGACTCCACATCGGCATGCATACCAAAACGGCTAATGACGATACCTTCTGCAGGCTCGCCAAACAGGTTGTCATCGTAGTCGGCTTTCTCCGCGGACGTTTTTAAACGACGCTGGTGATTGGCGTTCACACGGCGCTGCTGGCCTTTGGAGAGTTTATTTTTGCTCAATCGTACTGGCTCCTGGTCGCCCATAGTGGGCAAAACATCTATGATACACGCAATTGTAGATGAATATAGTCACAGTGAATGTGACTTCTGAAGGGTGGAAAATAGCATGAGTGCCGATGAAAACAACCTGATTTGGATCGATCTGGAGATGACAGGTCTGGACCCCGAACGCGATCGCATTATTGAGATAGCCACGCTGGTGACGGATGCCAGCCTGAACATTCTGGCGGAAGGGCCGACGATTGCGGTACATCAATCCGATGCGCAACTGGCGTTAATGGATGACTGGAACGTGCGCACCCATACCGGCAGCGGCCTGGTAGATCGCGTTAAGGCAAGTACGATGGGCGAACGAGACGCTGAACTGGCGACGATTGAATTTCTGAAAACGTGGGTGCCTGCGGGTAAGTCGCCGATTTGCGGTAACAGCATCGGTCAGGATCGTCGTTTTCTGTTTAAATATATGCCGGAACTGGAGGCCTACTTCCACTATCGCTATCTGGATGTCAGTACGCTCAAGGAACTGGCGCGCCGCTGGAAGCCGGAGATTCTGGCCGGCTTTACCAAGCAGGGCACGCACCAGGCGATGGATGATATTCGCGAGTCGGTGGCGGAGCTGGCTTACTACCGCGAGCATTTCATTAAGCTGTGAGGCGTAACATGCCGGATGGCAACGCCACAGCGTCTCATCCGGCAGCTCTCCCGCCACTGAATTACTGCGTAAACCATTTCTCCTGCATCTGCGCATATTCCGGCGACGCTTTCACCTTGTCGAGCGCGGCATTAATTTCTTGCAATAGCGCGTCGTTGCCTTTGCGTACCGCAATGCCTAACCCTTTTCCGTAGTAGTCAGGATCGCTGGCGCGTTCATCCATGATGGCGTAATCCGGATTGTTTTTTAGCCACTTACCAATCGCGGCGACATCGCCAAACACGCCCTCAAGACGGTTGTTTTTCAGATCGGTAAAGGCGTTTAGATAGCTGTCATAGGCGACAGGCGTGATAGCTTGTTGTTTATCCTGCAAATAGCGCTGATGCGTTGTACCGTTTTCCAGACCGACTTTTTTGCCTTTCAGATCGGCAAAAGTGTGATAAGCCCCTTTACGCGTGACGACTACCGCCGATAGACCTTCGTAATAGGGTTGGCTAAAGGAGACCTGCTGCTCACGTTTGGGCGTCATATCCATACCGGCGATCACCGCATCAAACTTTTTGAAGCGTAGGCTGGGGATCAGACTATCAAAGCTCTGGTTAGTGAATGAGCACTCCGCTTGCATCTCTTTGCAGACCGCGTTGGCGACATCAATATCGAAACCAACAATTTTATTATCGGCATCGACAAACTCATAGGGCGCATAGGTGGCGGAGGTGCCAAAATGTAATGTTCTGGCGGAAACGGAAGCGGCGTGAACGGAGAGGCTGGCTAACAGCATGACAATAAGTTTTTTTTTCATCTTGATCCCTGATATCAATTGGATGTTGTGGTCACCGTGCTATTCTTTTTTTGGCGCAGGGTGCTATTCTGATTCTGTGCCTTTAGGCGTGGCGTGAAAAGTTTTTTGTTGCATAGCGCACGCTTTGCTCGTTTTTTGTCTTGTTTGGTGATTTAATCAGCATTCAAACAAAAATCGCGAAAAAATGCGTTCAGGGGCTTGCAGCTAAATGGATTTCTCGTATAATGCGCCTCCCGTAACGACGCAGAAATGCGAATTACGACAGCAACAAATTTGCGGGAATAGCTCAGTTGGTAGAGCACGACCTTGCCAAGGTCGGGGTCGCGAGTTCGAGTCTCGTTTCCCGCTCCAAAATTTGAAAGTGCTTGTTAAGCACAGACCACCAATCGCAGGATTTCGAATTGCGACAACTGAATGAGTCCTCAGGAGCTTACTGAAGTAAGTGACTCAGGCGAGTGAAGGCAGCCAACGTAGTAGCGGTTCGAAAGACGAAGATTATGCGGGAATAGCTCAGTTGGTAGAGCACGACCTTGCCAAGGTCGGGGTCGCGAGTTCGAGTCTCGTTTCCCGCTCCA
>NZ_JAMMDE010000010.1:0-170640 GCF_051700745.1 Salmonella sp. NW884
GTGGTGGGTGATGACGGGATCGAACCGCCGACCCCCTCCTTGTAAGGGAGGTGCTCTCCCAGCTGAGCTAATCACCCCCGCTGTGTGGAGTCGCATTATAGGGAGAGTTGAAAATGAGTCAACGCATTTTCTAAAGTTTTTGTTTGTTCGTCGTAAAATTAAACAAAACGATCGTGAATTACCCCGCACTGCATGATTTCTATACGGAAATAGCAAAGCGCAGCGTTCTGACCGGATCAACATTGAGGAATCAAGCCACAGTGATAGAATACAAGGCTATTCATCTTTCCAGGATTTGCCGGTTGTCGGCATCTTTATAAACGTAAGGCCATTTCATGAAAATCAAAACTCGCTTCGCGCCTAGCCCGACAGGTTATCTGCACGTCGGCGGCGCGCGTACTGCTCTTTATTCCTGGCTTTTCGCACGTCACCACGGCGGTGAATTCGTGCTGCGTATTGAAGACACCGATCTTGAGCGTTCCACGCCGGAAGCCATTGAAGCCATCATGGATGGTATGAACTGGCTGAACCTGGAATGGGACGAAGGCCCATATTTCCAGACCAAACGTTTTGATCGCTATAACGCGGTGATTGACGAGATGCTGGAGGCGGGAACAGCCTATAAATGCTACTGCTCTAAAGAGCGTCTGGAGCAACTGCGTGAAGATCAGATGGCGAAAGGCGAGAAGCCGCGTTATGACGGGCGTTGCCGTCACAGTCACGAACATCATGCCGACGATGAGCCATGCGTGGTGCGCTTTGCCAACCCGCAGGACGGTTCCGTTATTTTTGATGATCAGATCCGTGGCCCGATCGAATTCAGCAATCAGGAGCTGGACGATCTGATCATTCGTCGTACCGACGGTTCCCCAACCTACAACTTCTGTGTGGTGGTGGACGACTGGGATATGGAAATTACCCATGTGATTCGTGGCGAAGACCATATCAACAATACTCCGCGCCAGATTAACATTCTGAAAGCGTTAAACGCGCCGGTGCCGATGTACGCGCATGTGTCGATGATTAACGGCGACGACGGTAAAAAGCTGTCTAAACGCCACGGTGCGGTGAGCGTGATGCAGTATCGCGATGACGGTTATCTGCCGGAAGCGTTGCTGAACTATCTGGTGCGTCTGGGCTGGTCCAGCGGCGATCAGGAAATCTTCACCCGTGAAGAGATGATTAAACTGTTCTCCCTCGGTGCGGTGAGCAAGTCTGCGAGCGCGTTCAACACCGATAAACTGCTGTGGCTGAACCACCACTATATCAATACGCTGGCGCCGGAATATGTGGCGACGCATTTGCAGTGGCATATCGAGCAGGAAAATATCGACACCCGTAACGGCCCGCAGCTTGCTGAACTGGTGAAGTTGCTGGGTGAGCGCTGCAAAACTCTGAAAGAGATGGCGCAGAGCTGCCGCTACTTCTATGAAGACTTCAGTGAGTTTGACGCCGATGCGGCGAAAAAACACCTCCGCCCGGTGGCGCGTCAGCCGCTGGAAGTGGTGCGCGACAAGCTGTCGGCGATTACGGACTGGTCAGCAGAAAACGTCCACCACGCGATTCAGGCAACGGCGGATGAGCTGGAAGTGGGGATGGGTAAAGTAGGGATGCCGCTGCGTGTGGCTGTGACCGGTGCCGGGCAGTCGCCTGCGCTGGATGTCACCGTACATGCGATTGGTAAAACCCGCAGCATTGAGCGTATCAACAAAGCGCTGGGCTTTATCGCCGAGCGTGAAAGTCAGCAGTAACGCCAGCTGAAACAGAATAAACGGCAGGGCAGACGCCTGCCGTTTATTCTTTGTTAGTCCGCCTCATTGATACCTAAACGCGTCAGAAATCCGCGAATACCTTCCCGCGATAAAAACAGCGCCAGTTTTTCCTGTTCCTGAGCAGACATATTTTCAACGGCATCAATAATTTGTCGATAAGCGTGACTGTGCGTCGCGTTCGCATATTCTGCGAAAGCCTCTTCCGCCTGATAAAACGCAGGCAGTTTGCGAAAAGCCGGAATATTGAGAATAAACTCCCGCACGCTGGCATCAATATGGATGAGTCTTGCGCGTCCGCCTTTGACGCCGGGAAATTTTTCGGTTTTCCAGTGTTGTTCTCTGATCCAGCGATTGACGGTTTGTCTGGCCACGCCGAGGCATTCAGCCAGCTCTTCAGTGGTCATTTTACTGCGTAATCTTTTCATATTATTTGCTATCGCGTATCCCTAAGCGTTGTAACAAACCGGTAATCCCTTCACGCACGAGGAGAGAGGTAAACTGTTTCTGCTCGGATGAGGTCATCTCTTTGGCGAGCGTCATGAGCAGCGCTTCAAGCGATGCGTTGCTGGCAGGCGTGAATGTGTCTGCGTGATGGTCAACTGAACGTTCAGCGCTGCGGATATATTCACGAACCTGTTCGTTTACATGAACCAGACGGGCTTTACCGCCCTGGACGCCAGGTTTGGGCGATGTTGCCCAGCCTTCTTTCCGTACCCATTTATTGATGGTTTGTCGGCTGTAACCGGTGAGATTAGCGAGTTCTTCTGGCGTCATCCGTTCCTTGAACATAACGATTCCCTGAATAGTCGTGGGGTTAATTAGTGGTTCATTTTATAGCACCATTTTAGTCGAAACCGTGACGTGTTTAACTACTGAATGCGAGTTGTGCCGCAATGTCCTTTATTTGAATGCTTTTTCAGCGATTGAATTCGGCAAGTTCATTTTGCCGTTGACACATGCCGAGGGAATTCATATGATGCCGCCCGTCAACTCGACAAGCTTTACGTTATGGGGCTATAGCTCAGCTGGGAGAGCGCTTGCATGGCATGCAAGAGGTCAGCGGTTCGATCCCGCTTAGCTCCACCAACATTCAAACCCTCGCTGGAAAGCGGGGGTTTTTGCTTTTTGTCACAAAATTCATGGCGTCTGATCTGCTCTTCAGGTGCGTTTGTTTGCCTCTGCTTTTGCGGTCAATATGAGCTTTTGTTAGATTGCTTCATAATGCGAATATACTTATTATTCATGCGCCTTATATAATGATGTGAGCATTAAAGCAATGCCGGATAAGTGTAACGTATTAAAAAATATAAAAATATTCTTACTGGCCTTCTGCCTGACCGTTCCGGCTATTCTGCTATCTCGTCTCATTTCTCCCCGCGCCACAATTGATTCCAGCTATATCTTTCTGGCCTGGCTACCGCTCTGCGTCATGTTTGCCGTGCTGTTCTTATTTGGCCGCCGTGGCGTCGCGCCGATGGTAGGCGGAATGATGTTGACTAATGAATGGAATTTTCATTTACCTCTGCCACAGGCGATGGTGCTGCTATTTTGCCAGACGTTTCCCGTGTTGCTGGTTTGCGCTATCGTACGCTGGCAGCTGGGCGCGCGCTGGCGCTACGGAATACCCAACCAAGGCATCTGGCTACGCGTTTTCTGGTTAGGGTTAATGACGCCGTTTGGCATAAAAATCAGTATGCATCTGGCGGGGCACTACCTGGCTTTCCCGGTGACTATCTCTACCTTCTTTGGCACTGGTACCGCTATTTTCTCGATTGTCGATTTATTGAGTCTGATTTCTGCCGCGCTTATTTTTACCCTCTTTTTCTATTATCCGCTGCGGATGATAGTCAGCCCGCACTATATGCGTATTTTCTGGCGGAGGGATGTCGCTCCTTATCTCGCCAAAGAAAAACGCCTGTTTACGCTTCTCTGGTTTGCCACTCTGGCGACGCTATTAGCGGTGCTGTGTACGCCTTTCGAGACAAAGTATATTGCTGGCTATCTGGTGCCAGTTCTGTTCATTGGATTTACCATCGGCGTGGGGAAAATCAGCTATCCGCTGTTGAATTTTAGTTGGGCTCTCACTGCGCTATTCCTGCTTAGCTATAACCGCAATTTTCTGCAGGGCGTGGGTTCAGAATATTCGCTGGCATTTATCCTTTCAGTTCTCATTTCTTTTAGTATTTGTTTGTTGTACATGGCGCGGATTAATCAGCGTAGCGAATGGTTGAATCGACAGTGGCACTCGCAGGCATTGACCGATCCGTTGACGCAACTGCCTAACCTGCGCGCGCTGGAGCAGTTTCTTTTACAGGATGCCGGGCAAAGCGTGTGTTATCTACGCATGGAAAACCTGGAATTTCTGAGCCGTCATTACGGTATGCAGATGCGCGTGCATTGCGAACGCGAGGTGTTTCGCGTGTTGCAGCCGCTGCTGCTGGAAAAGGAGAAAATTTTCCATCTGCCGGGCAGTGAATTATTGCTGGTACTGACGGGACCGGAGACGGAAGCCCGCCTGCAATATATGCTCAATGTGCTTAATAACCGCAAAATTTACTGGAACAATACCGGTTTGGACATGGAATACGGCGCATCGTGGGGAACATTCGATGGTCGCCAGGAAACCTTGCAACCGCTGTTGGGGCAATTAAGCTGGCTGGCGGAGCAATCCTGCTCGCATCGTCGGGTGCTTGCACTGACCCAGAGTATTGAAGCCGCTTCCGGGCAGACGACGGAACGGGTGCTGCGGTTGCAGAAAATCCGTCAGGCGCTGGAGCGCGGCGCGCTGGTTTTGTATGCGCAACCCATTCGCGACGCGCAGGGAAAAGGGTATGACGAGATTCTGACGCGGCTTCGGTGCGACGACGGTATCATGATGCCCAATCAGTTCATTCCGCTTATCGCCCAGTTTAACCTGAGCGTACGGTTTGATATGCAGGTGATGGAAGCGCTGCTGCAATGGCTGTCCGCGCATCCTTCAGCGGAGCAGGGGGCGCGTTTCTCGGTTAATTTGATGCCGCTGACGCTGCTGCAAAAAGAGACGGCGTCGCGCATTATGCAGCTTTTTAAACGCTATGGCGTCCCGCCTGCTTCGGTCATCATCGAAATTACTGAAGAACAGGCCTTCTCTCATTCCGAAATCAGTATGCACAATATCAACCAGCTGCGTAAGTTTGGCCTAAAAATCGCCATTGATGATTTCGGTACCGGTTATGCAAACTATGAACGGCTAAAACGCCTCAAGGCGGACATCATTAAAATCGACGGTTGTTTCGTAAAAGATATTCTGACGGACTCCCTGGATGCGATGATCGTGAAATCCATCACTGATTTAGCGAAAGCGAAATCGTTGAGCGTCGTGGCTGAGTTTGTTGAAACGCCTGCGCAGCGCGATCTGCTATTGCAGCTTGGCGTACACAGTTTGCAGGGATATCTGATTGGCCGCCCGCGCCCGTTAGGCAAATAAGCGGCATAAAAAAACCGGGGATAGCTCCCCGGTTTCTGCATTAAACCCAGACTTACAGTACCAGCGCCGCGATAGAGGCGGACAGTACGCTCACCAGCGTAGAACCGTAAACCAGTTTCAGACCAAAACGGGAAACCACGTTGCCTTGCTCTTCGTTCAGGCCTTTAATCGCGCCCGCAATAATACCGATGGAAGAGAAGTTCGCGAAGGACACCAGGAAGACGGAGATAATGCCTTCAGCGCGTGGAGAGAGGGTAGAGGCGATTTTCTGCAGATCCATCATCGCCACGAATTCGTTGGAAACCAGTTTGGTCGCCATGATACTTCCTACCTGCAGCGCTTCACTGGACGGTACGCCCATTACCCATGCGACCGGGTAGAAGATGTAACCCAGAATGCCCTGGAAGGAGATGCTGTAGCCGAACCAACCGGTAACCGTTGCGAACAGCGCGTTCAGCGCCGCGATCAGCGCGATGAAACCGATCAGCATCGCCGCGACGATAATCGCCACTTTAAAACCTGCCAGAATGTACTCGCCCAGCATTTCGAAGAAACTTTGGCCTTCATGCAGGTTCGACATCTGAATATTTTCTTCGCTGGCATCAACGGTATAGGGGTTGATCAGCGATAGAACGATAAAGGTGCTGAACATGTTCAGAACTAGCGCTGCGACCACATATTTAGGGTCCAGCATGGTCATATACGCGCCCACAATAGACATGGAAACGGTCGACATCGCCGTTGCAGCCATGGTGTACATGCGGTTACGGGACATTTTGCCGAGGATATCTTTATAAGCGATAAAGTTCTCAGACTGGCCGAGGATCAGCGAGCTGACGGCGTTAAAAGATTCCAGTTTGCCCATGCCGTTTACTTTGGACAGCAGGAAACCAATAGCGCGGATGACCACTGGCAGAACACGGATATGCTGGAGAATACCGATCAACGCGGAAATAAAGACAATCGGGCACAATACTTTCAGGAAGAAGAACGCCAAACCTTGATCGTTCATACTGCCGAAGACGAAGTTTGTCCCTTCGTTGGCAAATCCGAGCAGTTTTTCAAACATCTCGGAGAAACCTTTTACGAAGCCAAGGCCAACATCAGAGTTCAGGAAGAACCAGGCCAGTAGCACTTCGATAACAAGTAACTGAATGACATAACGAATGCGAATTTTTTTACGGTCACTGCTAACCAGCAGTGCGAGTACCGCAACAACGGCAAGCGCCAGGACAAAATGAAGGACGCGGTCCATATTTGCTCCAAATATGAGGCAGGTTTAATTTTCGTGCACATTCTATGCAACAGCCGTAAAGAAAACGAGATCCAACACACACTATAATAAGGACCTGTGACGAGATTCAAAATTAGTGATCTGTAATACACTTTTACTGTACTGAATATGAAAATGAAAAGTTATATCAGTGTGCTAATCTTGTAATGTTAAGCCAAACTGTTCTGATACAGGTCGTCATCGTATCGGTCTATCGTTTCACACTATCAAAGTAATCACCCGTACCCATTGAAATGCACTTGATAATCATTATCAATAAACATAGCATGAAACATAGCAAAGGCTATGTTTTTGAGGCAAAAGATGACTGACAATCGCGTAGAGAATAGCAGCGGACGGGCGGCGCGCAAGCTAAGGCTCGCATTAATGGGACCTGCGTTCATTGCCGCGATTGGTTATATCGATCCTGGTAACTTCGCGACCAATATTCAGGCCGGCGCCAGCTTTGGCTACCAGCTACTCTGGGTGGTGGTCTGGGCGAACCTGATGGCGATGCTGATTCAAATCCTCTCGGCAAAACTCGGAATCGCCACGGGCAAGAACCTGGCGGAGCAAATTCGCGACCATTATCCGCGCCCGGTAGTCTGGTTTTACTGGGTACAGGCGGAAATCATCGCGATGGCCACCGATTTAGCTGAATTTATCGGCGCGGCAATAGGTTTTAAGCTGATCCTGGGCGTCTCTTTATTACAGGGCGCGGTATTGACCGGTATCGCGACGTTTCTGATTTTAATGTTACAGCGCCGCGGTCAAAAACCGCTTGAAAAAGTCATCGGCGGTTTACTGCTTTTTGTCGCCGCTGCTTACATTGTGGAGCTGTTTTTCTCTCAGCCTGATATGGCGCAGCTCGGAAAAGGAATGGTTATCCCGGCGCTACCGAACCCGGAAGCCGTATTCTTAGCCGCCGGCGTGCTTGGCGCGACGATTATGCCGCACGTGATTTATCTGCACTCGTCATTAACACAGCATCTGCACGGCGGAACGCGGCAACAACGGTACTCAGCAACGAAATGGGATGTCGCTATTGCTATGACGATTGCCGGTTTTGTCAATCTGGCAATGATGGCGACCGCCGCTGCGGCGTTTCATTTTAGCGGCCATACCGGCATAGCCGATCTCGATCAGGCATACCTGACGCTGGAACCGTTACTAAGCCATGCGGCGGCAACGGTGTTTGGTCTTAGTCTGGTAGCGGCAGGGCTTTCCTCCACTGTGGTAGGGACTCTGGCGGGGCAGGTGGTGATGCAAGGGTTTGTCCGTTTTCACATTCCGCTGTGGGTACGGCGCACCATTACCATGCTGCCCTCATTTATTGTGATTTTGATGGGGCTTGACCCTACCCGAATTCTGGTGATGAGCCAGGTGCTGCTGAGTTTTGGTATTGCGCTGGCGCTGGTGCCGCTTCTGATTTTCACCAGTAACGCTACGCTAATGGGCGAGCTGGTGAACACCCGGCGGGTAAAACAGGTTGGCTGGATAATTGTCGTGCTGGTCGTCGCCCTGAATATCTGGTTGCTGGTTGGAACGGTGATGGGGTTGTCATAAAGACAGAAAGATAGCAGGCCCGATGCGTGGGCGTCATCGGGCTGTTATTCAGCAGGAGGCTTAGTGATGATGTTTGTGACCCCGGCCTCGCCCGCGATGATCGTCGCGATCGCGCCAGCCTTCCCGATAACCGCGTTCATACGCTTTACGCTTATCCCAGCCGCGATGATAGCCGTTGTCATGGCGCCACCAGCGATTTTTACGCCATTCATAATGGTTGTGCCAGTAATCCCGGTCGCGCCAGCGACCACCGTCCCAGTAGTTACCGTAATCATCGCGATCGCCAATCTGTAATTTTATTGAGGGCAACAGGGTGATTTCGCCCGCATTCGCGGCAAGCGGTGTAAAAGCCAGCAAGGCTGCCGCCAGAATCAGTGACCTGAACATACTTTCTCTCCTTCACGATCGAGCCGTCGCCGGCCTGTTAATGCAATATTACAAAGCAGTAAAGATTTGTTTCATCGCCTTAACTCTTAAATCATGAAGGAGAGCATTTTTTGCTAAAACTGGCCCTCCAGAATAGCGTCAATTTCTGCACATTCCGCCGCTGAAAAACGGCGATTGGCCAGCATTCCCACGGCGTCTTCGATTTGCGACGGTTTGCTGGCGCCAATCAGTACCGAGGTAACGTTATCGTTACGCAGCACCCAGGCGAGCGCCATCTGAGACAATTTTTGACCCCGTCGCGCAGCCAGTTCATTCAACCGGCGAACTTTTTCCAGTTTGTCGGCGGTAATCTGTTCTGGTTTAAGGAAACGGCTTCCGCTCGCCGCGCGGGAATCTTCCGGAATACCATTCAAATAACGGTCAGTGAGCTGCCCGCCCGCCAGCGGCGAGAAGGCAATACTACCGACGCCTTTTTCCTGCAACAGCGCCAGCAGCCCGTCCTCTACCCAACGCTCAAAAAGCGAATATTTAGGCTGATGAATCAGGCAAGGCGTGCCGAGATCCTCCAGAATATCGATAGCCTGTCTGGCCAGATCGGCAGGATAGTTAGAGATCCCCACGTACAACGCTTTGCCCTGGCGCACAAGGTGATCTAACGCTTTCATCGTCTCTTTAAGCGGCGTTTCGGGATCGGGACGATGGTGATAAAAGATATCGACATACTCCAGCCCCATACGTTTCAGGCTTTGATCGAGGCTGGCGATAAGGTATTTCCGTGAACCCCAGTCGCCATAAGGGCCATCCCACATGGTGTAGCCCGCTTTGGTGGAGATGATCAATTCATCACGCCACGGTAAAAAATCTTCCTGCAGAATGCGGCCAAAATTGCATTCTGCGGAGCCCGGCGGCGGCCCATAATTATTGGCGAGATCAAAGTGGGTAATGCCCAGATCGAACGCGCGTTGCAGCAGCGCCCGGCTATTTTCTACCTGTGTCGCATCGCCGAAGTTGTGCCATAACCCCAGCGAAATGGCGGGAAGTTTGACGCCGCTGCGCCCGCAGCGACGATACTCCATTGTGTGATAACGATTCTCATCGGGCTGATAAATCATGACCTTTCCCCCTGTGGCGTGAATAAATAGTGTATACGGTTACACTCGCCAGGCGGTATCCGGCTTTTACTGTTTGCCGCTGTAAACATTGTTTTCCAGGCTTTCATCCCCGCCGTGCTGGACAGCCATCGGCATTCCTTAATACTCAACATAATGTCAACGTCAGAAGGAAAGCTGTCATGCAAAACCCCTATACCGTGGCCGACTATTTGCTGGACAGACTGGCAGGATGCGGCATTGGCCATCTTTTTGGCGTACCGGGCGATTATAACTTGCAGTTTCTTGACCATGTGATTGACCACCCGACCTTGCGTTGGGTGGGATGCGCCAATGAGCTGAACGCCGCTTATGCCGCGGACGGTTATGCGCGCATGTCGGGCGCTGGAGCGCTACTCACCACCTTTGGCGTGGGAGAACTTAGCGCTATTAACGGTATCGCGGGCAGTTACGCGGAATATGTCCCGGTCTTGCATATCGTCGGCGCGCCCTGTAGCGCTGCGCAGCAGCGTGGCGAATTGATGCACCATACCCTCGGTGACGGCGATTTTCGTCATTTTTATCGCATGAGTCAGGCGATATCTGCCGCCAGCGCAATATTGGATGAGCAGAATGCCTGTTTCGAGATTGACCGCGTATTGGGTGAAATGCTTGCCGCACGCAGGCCTGGATACATCATGTTGCCCGCCGACGTGGCGAAAAAAACGGCCATCCCGCCTACGGAGGCGCTGACGTTGCCCGTGCATGAAGCGCAAAGCGGCGTGGAGACGGCTTTTCGTTACCACGCCCGTCAGTGCCTGATGAACAGTCGGCGTATTGCGCTATTGGCCGACTTTCTTGCCGGGCGTTTTGGTTTACGGCCACTGTTGCAGCGTTGGATGGCGGAAACGCCCATTGCTCATGCGACACTACTGATGGGGAAGGGGCTTTTTGATGAACAGCACCCGAACTTCGTTGGCACCTATAGCGCAGGCGCCAGCAGCAAAGAAGTACGTCAGGCCATAGAGGACGCCGATAGGGTTATCTGCGTCGGCACCCGTTTTGTCGATACCCTTACGGCCGGATTTACCCAACAATTGCCGGCGGAACGTACGCTGGAGATTCAGCCTTACGCGTCGCGCATCGGCGAAACCTGGTTCAACCTCCCGATGGCGCAGGCGGTGTCTACGCTGCGCGAACTGTGCCTTGAATGCGCTTTTGCGCCGCCGCCGACGCGTTCCGCCGGACAGCCAGTGCGGATTGATAAGGGAGAACTGACCCAGGAAAGCTTCTGGCAAACTTTACAGCAGTATCTCAAACCCGGCGATATTGTCCTTGTCGACCAGGGGACCGCCGCCTTTGGCGCTGCCGCGCTGTCGCTTCCTGACGGCGCGGAAGTTGTGGTTCAGCCGCTGTGGGGGTCTATCGGCTATTCCTTGCCCGCCGCGTTTGGCGCGCAAACTGCCTGCCCCGATCGGCGGGTGATTCTGATTATCGGCGATGGCGCGGCGCAGCTCACGATTCAGGAGATGGGCTCGATGTTACGCGACGGGCAGGCGCCGGTCATCCTGCTGCTCAACAATGACGGCTATACCGTAGAGCGCGCCATTCACGGCGCGGCCCAGCGGTATAACGACATCGCGAGCTGGAACTGGACGCAGATACCACCGGCGCTAAACGCGGCGCAACAAGCGGAGTGCTGGCGGGTGACGCAGGCTATCCAACTGGCGGAGGTCCTCGAACGGCTGGCGCGCCCACAACGTCTGTCATTTATTGAAGTGATGTTGCCAAAAGCCGATCTGCCGGAATTACTGCGTACCGTGACCCGGGCGCTGGAAGCCCGCAACGGGGGATAATGGCCCCCGCTGCGCCGGATTAGGGTTCGTGACGGTTGGCGGCCAGCAACGGTTTTCCCGCCAGCAATAGCCAGGCGGGGAGCATCACAATGCAGAGCAGCGGCAGCAGATTGGTATCCGGTACGACGACTGCCGCCATAAACAGACTGAGCCAGCCGTCGCGCGTCACTACCAGCACTAAGCCAAGAATCGCGCAGGAGACGGTAATCGCCGCGGGTACGGCCTCAACATGGGCATGGAGCATGAGCCCCAGCGCCGCGCCGATAAACACAGCCGGAAAAATGCGCCCGCCGCGAAAGCCGCTCGCCGCCGCGATGACCAGCGCGGCGAGTTTGACGACGGTTAAGGTAAAATAATCTCCCGCGCCCAACGTTTGGCTAAACGCCATTTGTTGCATTTCGTCAAGGCCTTTAAACAGGGTAAGCGGCCCGCCAATGACGCCCAGAATACCCAGTATAAAACCGCCAATGCCGAGAATCAGGACCGGATTTTTCAGTCGGTGCAGCAACTCATGCAGACGCGGAAGGCACCAGACGGCGACCATCCCGGCGGCAATAGCGATCGCCGCGACGATCGCTCCGCTGGCAATGTCCACCAGCCGCATCTGCGTGTAATGGGCGATGGGTAACGAAAAATGCGGATGAAAGAACAGGCTGGTGGTGAGTGACCCCGCCGCTGCCGCCATTAACGGCGCAAACAGGCGATCCCACATGGGAATATCGTTAGAGCCGCTAAGCGTTTGCGAAAAAATCAGCGCCGCAGCGACGGGCGTGCCGAACAGCGCGCCGATGGTGCCCGCTGAGGCCAGAATCGTCCAGTCTAACGCCGTGATACGCGGAAACAGGCGGGAGCCGAAAGCCGCCGCCAGCGCGATATTTATTGTCATTATCGGATGCTCTGGCCCCAAACTTACCCCACCAGCAAGGCCGATGATTAAGGCGAGAAGCAGCCCGGGCAGCGCAGATGGCGAGACCGGCATACTGATTAACGGTTCGATGGCCGGATCGGGGCCAGCGTGTCCGGGACTGTAACGGATAATCAAACCCACCACGATCCCGGTTAGCGTGAGCATGCCCACTATCCAGAACGGCGAATCATAAGCGATGCCGATGCTGGTGGGCAGTCGTTGCCAAAGAAATTGCTGAAAAACCGACGCGACTTTCATCGCAGCGATTAAAACCAGGCTTGACGCTACGCCAATAATCAGCGCGGGGAGCGACAGCAGCAGCATCGTTCGGGCACGCGGGTGGAACATAATCTCTTCCTTACACGGGGTCGTATACCTATTTTGCACAGCCTGCCCGACGGCATTGCTGCAATTGGTGCTGAAACAAGAAAGTAATTCTGTGATGAAGATCTATATTTATAGGCAGTCAGCCTGATGGCCGTTGTTGTTATGCCCCCATGAATTTACAGTGTGACAAAGACTTATTTTGACTTTAGCGGAGCAGTAGAAGAATGACAAAGTATGCTTTAGTAGGAGATGTAGGTGGCACGAATGCGCGTCTTGCCCTGTGTGATATCGCCAGTGGAGAAATCTCGCAGGCCAAAACGTATTCCGGCCTGGATTACCCCAGTCTTGAGGCCGTGGTGCGCGTTTATCTCGATGAGCATAGCGTCAGCGTGGAAGATGGTTGTATCGCCATAGCCTGCCCGATTACTGGCGACTGGGTGGCGATGACTAACCATACCTGGGCTTTTTCTATTGCGGAAATGAAAAAAAATCTCGGCTTTAGCCATCTGGAAATCATCAACGATTTCACCGCCGTGTCGATGGCGATCCCGATGCTGAAAAAAGAGCATTTAATTCAGTTCGGCGGCGGCGAACCGGTAGACGGCAAACCTATTGCGGTGTATGGCGCGGGAACCGGCTTGGGCGTGGCGCATCTGGTGCATGTGGATAAGCGTTGGATTAGCCTTCCGGGCGAAGGCGGGCATGTCGATTTTGCGCCTAATAGCGAAGAAGAAGCTATGATTCTGGAAATATTGCGCGCCGAAATTGGCCACGTTTCCGCCGAGCGCGTGCTGTCTGGCCCGGGGCTGGTGAATCTTTACCGGGCGATTGTTAAGTCCGATAACCGTCTGCCGGAAAATCTGCGCCCGAAAGATATTACCGAGCGCGCCCTGGCGGATAGCTGTATCGATTGTCGCCGCGCGTTGTCGCTCTTTTGCGTCATCATGGGGCGATTTGGCGGCGATCTGGCGTTAACCATGGGGACATTTGGCGGCGTTTATATCGCTGGCGGCATTGTCCCGCGCTTCCTGGAATTCTTTAAAGCGTCTGGCTTCCGTGGGGGCTTTGAAGATAAAGGCCGCTTTAAAGATTATGTACACGGTATTCCGGTCTATCTGATTGTCCATGATAATCCCGGCTTGTTAGGCTCCGGCGCGCATCTGCGCCAGACATTAGGCCATATTCTATAAGTCAGACGGCGGCATAAACGCCTTATCCGGACTACAATAGTGTGTCATCTGTAGGCCTGATGAGCGCAGCGTCATCAGGCAATTAAACATTCTCTTGTCAGTCTCAAACCGCGTGTCTCACGCGGTTTTTTCATTGCCTTTCCTGTGCATGAATGCTTCAACTGACTGAATTATTTCACTTTACTTTTGCTGAGCGAAAGGTCAAACACCAGCGCGTTGAGTCATCACGTCATGGCGGTTAGTCAGGCGAAAACAGGGATTTATTTTACTATACGTATCCGGTTCGCTGCCTTATTTACGGTTTCATCGCGGCAGCTTGTCGGAAAGGATCCTTATTTTCGGGGAAATATCCCTGAAAATACCGCAATATGACATGATTGAATACCATTATCATTAGTAAGGATTTTGGTTAAAGAGGAAAAACCACAAAATCAAAAGGGGATTATTTGAGATAAGGTTTATTGACAGGAAATTATCGTCGGCTGTAACACATTACGTAAATTCAATGATATCAATTTGTTAATAATATGATTTGTTTGATGCTATAACTGACACGCTTAAAAAGTAAGTTTTTACGCTTGTTCCTCTTTTTTGTCGCTAAAAATATTTTCATTAGCCTCTCGACAGGAAGAAAATTTTCAGGCTATTTTCTAAAGGAGCCACCATCGTGGCAGCGTCGCTCGGACGGTCCGGGCGCTAACGTTAATCTGAGGATATTATGGCTGACTTCCGCCCTGAACGTCGCTTTACGCGTATCGATCGCCTTCCGCCCTATGTTTTTAACATCACCGCTGAACTCAAAATGGCTGCGCGTCGGCGCGGTGAAGATATTATTGATTTCAGTATGGGTAATCCTGATGGCGCAACCCCTCCCCACATTGTCGAAAAACTTTGCACCGTCGCGCAGCGTCCGGATACGCACGGTTATTCCACGTCTCGCGGCATACCGCGTTTACGCCGCGCGATTTCTCACTGGTATCAGGAACGTTATGATGTCGATATCGATCCGGAAACCGAAGCGATTGTGACCATCGGTTCCAAAGAGGGACTGGCGCATTTAATGCTGGCGACGCTGGATCATGGCGATACGGTTCTGGTGCCGAACCCCAGTTACCCGATTCATATCTATGGCGCCGTTATCGCCGGGGCGCAGGTGCGTTCGGTTCCATTGGTCGAGGGGGTGGATTTCTTCAACGAGCTGGAGCGCGCTATTCGCGAAAGTTATCCGAAACCGAAAATGATGATTTTGGGTTTTCCATCTAACCCTACGGCCCAGTGCGTCGAACTGGAATTTTTTGAAAAAGTGGTTGCTTTGGCTAAACGTTATGATGTGCTGGTGGTGCACGATCTGGCGTATGCCGATATCGTGTACGACGGCTGGAAAGCGCCATCCATTATGCAGGTGCCCGGCGCGCGCGACGTGGCGGTTGAATTTTTCACGCTGTCGAAAAGCTATAATATGGCGGGCTGGCGTATTGGGTTTATGGTGGGTAATAAAACCCTGGTCAGCGCGCTGGCGCGCATTAAAAGTTATCACGATTATGGCACCTTTACCCCGCTTCAGGTGGCGGCTATCGCCGCTCTGGAAGGCGATCAGCAGTGCGTGCGCGATATTGCCGAGCAGTATAAACGTCGTCGCGATGTGCTGGTGAAGGGACTGCATGAGGCGGGCTGGATGGTTGAAATGCCGAAAGCCTCAATGTACGTCTGGGCGAAAATCCCGGAGCAATATGCGGCGATGGGGTCACTTGAGTTTGCCAAGAAGCTGCTGAATGAGGCGAAGGTTTGCGTTTCTCCAGGGATAGGCTTTGGTGACTATGGCGACACCCATGTACGCTTTGCATTAATAGAGAATCGCGATCGCATTCGCCAGGCCGTCAGGGGGATTAAAGCGATGTTCCGCGCCGATGGCGTGCTGCCGTCACATCCGAAACCCGTTGAAGCGAGCACGGAGTAGAAAAGCAAACAGGAGCCCTATGGCTCCTGTTTTTCTTTGCATTGTACTTTTAAATCATCAGGGCGAAAGTACCGGCCCAAACGATGACCATAAATGAAATGCCCATAAAGAAATATTTCACGTTTCATCTCTCCGCGTACCTGTCGTACGCCTAAATGAACTTACACTTACCTGATTATAGAGAGTTGATGCCGGACAATACGAAATTGAGAATTATTCGTGTTTCGACCGCCTGCATCACCTCAGAATTCTGCGCGTCATCGCTCCAGACGGCGCTAATGTACGCCTAAAAATGAGGTGAAACAAGAGGCATTTTCTTATTTACTTTTAGTAACTTACAAGTGTCGTGAATCGGCGACAGTTTAATTTCTGACAGTGATGAATCGCTATTGAGCGACGCCGCCGACACAGTAAAAAATCGCCTGTAAACAGGAGACTTATCGCTAAAAGCAGGAATGAGTAATTTACGATATGAATATTATGGCAATGCGAAATGCCAAAATAAAAGGCCTTGCGGCCTTTTTCAGATGTAGAGTGACGCTTCCCCCAACGGGCGAGTCTTGAAACGGCGATGGATCCAGAGATATTGCTCCGGGGCGCGCATGATCTCTTTCTCAATAATTTTATTCATATAGGCAGCGGCTTGATTTTCATCTGCCGGGTAACCTTCCATTTCAGGGGTAATATACAGACGATAACCCGAGTTATCGGATTTCCTTACCATTGTAACGGTCAACATGGCGGCGCCAGACAGCCTGGACAGTACATAGGTGCCGTTGGTGGTGGCGACGTTTTCAACCGCGAAAAATGGCGCAAAGGAGCTGCCTTTAGGGCCGTAGTCCTGGTCGGGAGCAAACCAAACGGCTTCCCCTTTTTTTAGCGCGCCCACAATGCCGCGCAGATTGTTTCTGCCGATCATCGCTTTATTTGAGCGCATACGACCGCGCGTCTGCACCCACTCCATGAGCGGGTTGTTATGCGGACGATAGGTCGCCATCATCGGCTGGCAGAGACCCATTACCCGGCCTCCCAATTCCAGCGACATAAAATGCACGCCAACGACCATTACGCCGCGATTTTGCGCCTGCGCACGGGTAAGGTTGTCCAGCCCGTCCACATCAAACCATTTACGAACCCGGCTATCAGGCCAGAACCAGGCCATGCCTGTTTCAAGCAGCGCCATGCCAAGAGAGTGGAAATTCTCGGCGATCAGTTTTTCCCTTTCTTCCCGGGAGAGGGTCGGAAAACAGAGTTCAATATTTTTCTGGGCGATCGACTCACGTCGCTTCAGGAAAGGGCGCGCCAGCTTACCGGTGCGGGTGCCCAGAAAACGCAAAACCGGGTAGGGAAGCTGCACCAGTAACCAGAGGACGCCAACGCCAAACCACGTCAGCCAGTAGCGCGGGTGCAAAAACGCGCGTGAAAATTTGCTTTGAGGAAACATAAAATACCTTCTGTAGATACGAAAATAATGTATCGCAGAAGAGTCATTATCCGCAGCGGTACACTCTGAAATACGCATCATCCTTCAAGTTGCGTTCGCTTATCCGAAGCACTTACTTGAGTAAGCTCATCAGGGTAACTTGAATGATTTACATATAGTTAGGCCATCATGTACGACAATGGTTCCCGTAAGGAGTGTAAAACTAAGTCAGTACTAAACCACGAGGGCATGAACGCCAGGCAGGCTAATGTACCACCAGTTATTTACTCGCGCCCAGAAATTCTTTATCAAGAAGCGTAAATATTTCTCCCGTAGCAAAAATAAGCTAATCATTATTTTTAATGCATTGTTTTTACAGTGATAATTTTATTTCAGACGAAGGTTATTGAAAAATGATTAGAAAAATAAAATGTGAGATAAATGTTATGGAAATGACGTGCTGATAAGGTTTATCTTAAAGGAGAAGTGAGAGGGACCGTAAGGCTATATGGAAGCCTTGCCATAGACAGGAGGTATTATAGATGATCTATTTATGGACATTTCTTGCAATAAGTATACTTGCCGTGAGTGGCTATATCGGTCAGGTGATGGGGGCTTTTTCTGCGGTTTCTTCTTTTACGGGAATGGTTATCCTTGCCGCGCTGATTTATTTACTCAATGTATGGCTGCAGGATGGCGATGACATCGTTAGCGGATTATTGCTTTTTCTCGCACCGGCATGTGGGTTAATTATTCGCTTTATGGTGGGATACGGTAAGCGTTAGTCAGTACATACCCTTCATACTTCAAGTGGCTCATGTGTTGGCTACGGATTACTCGGCCCATTCATGGGCCTCGCCCTGACGGGCCGTCGCACGCGACTTTCAAATCTGCTCCCGGCAGATTTGTCGCTCACCCCAGTCACATCGTTATCTATGCTCCCGGGGACTCACTCCCTTGCCGCTTTTAAGCAACTCGAATTATTTTTGGTATACACGATGTCAGCGAATAGATAGCGCCGACAATGTCGGCGCTTCTGTTCCCCGGGAAGGCTAATCGTTTATTGCGCGTCCGCAAGCTGCAGTGAGTCCTGATTATGTAACGCATTCTGGCGCTGGCGTTCCAGTTCCAGCGCGCCGCGATGGGAGAGGTAACAGAATAGAATGCAGCACACGATGCCGCCCATCAGAAGATAAAATCCGCCGTACCAGCCCAGTTTATCCACCATGACACCAAACAGGCTGGTGCCCAATGAGGCGCCGAAAATATAGCTCATGAACCCACGTAAACCGACGGCGGAACCTACGGCAAAGCTGGGGACTATCTCCATTGTCTGTACGGACGCGAGGAACTGCGGGACGTAAATCAGACAACCTACAATGGCGGCGAAAATCGTTACCATCAGCAAAGATTCACTTTTCCAGTATCCGATCAGACAGACAAAAATCAGCGCCATGCAAATCATGGCTAACGGCATTCTGCGGCCCTTAAACAGTTTATCTGACAGCCAGCCTGCCAGTAGCGTGGAGGGAATCGCCGCCCACTCGAAAAAGAGAAACGCGACGCTCATCTGTTCTTTTGAAAAGTGTTTTACTGTCAACAGATAGATAGGCAACCAGCTAATCATGCCAAACCGCACCATATAGACGAAGACATCGACCAGCGAAATATACCAGGCATTTTTATTGCGCAGCACATAAGTACAGAAGATTTGCCATGCGCTCATATTTTCCGGCGCTTTTGCCGTATTCTTCGTTTTCAGTACGACTTTTTCTTCCGGCATCATCTGTTCCAGGGAGGGAAGACCTTCTTCGCGCGGCGAACCTTTTCCCAAGACCAGAACAATTAAGGCAAAAATGACGGCGACGCAGGCCGGAACGATATAACTGGCGCTTTGCCAGTGTTCGCTGCCCAATATCGCAAAAGCCGCACCGACGATAGGCGCGACGATCCCGCCGCCAACGTTATGCGAGATATTCCAGAAGGCGCCTACGCGTCCGCGCTCCCGACGAGGGAACCAGTTTGCAATAGTAATAAACGAGGGGCCGACGCCCATGCCCTGAAAAAGGCCATTGAAGACCACCAGAGCGGCAAATATCCAGAATGCGCTACTGAATCCCAGCCCAACGTTAACAATCGCGCAGAGTACCAGACCGCACGCCATGAAGACTTTTGGGCTGGCTTTATCCGCCAGACTGCTCATTACGCCTTTACTGATTCCGTAAGCAATAAGCATACAGCTACTCAGCAGGCCGATTTGCGTAGCGCTGAGATCCAATTGCTCTTTTAAATAAGGCGTCGATAATGTGAAATTGTTTCTGACTATATAGTAAGCGAGATATCCCAGAAATACGCTTAACAGTGCCTGTATACGATATCGACCATACGTAGCCTGGACTTTTTCCGGTGGGACTTTATGCGCCGATTTCCCTGTTTTTAATATTGTTAACATGGAGTCACCTGTATTTTATAGTGAGATGAACATCAGGAGGTTTTGTCGGTAGAGTGAAAGGAGTGACAATAAAAATCAAGTCGAAGAAATGTGTCAAAATTGACTCAATTGGGTGAATTTAAAGGTTATTTTTGACCCATCCTGAAGGGTGTGGTGAAACTTTAATTATTGGCATGGCCGTTTTATCGTTAGCATGTGCGGATATTAACAAATTTGCTGCCAGTGATCTGATACGCTTTATTGATGTTTTCGGGCGACGGACCCGTTATTATTCAAATAACGTTGTTCTGGATGCCAACAGAAATAAAAGGGTAAGTTTTGTCTCAATATTTTCTTTATGTGATATCGATATTTATGAACGGGATCACAAATCGACTTTTCTCATGCTGTAGTCGTTTCGCCAGAGTGGGCGCTTTTACGCTATGGCTGGCGGCAATGTTCGGTTCTTGCCAGGCGTACAGCCGCGAGCTGGTGATGGCAACGACCTTTTCACCCAGCGCGACCGCCTGGATTATCCAGCGCTGGCAGACGGAGCCGGGTTCCGTCATGATTCGTACGCTCAACCGTACCAGCGGTTCTTTAGAGCAATTACTTGATACGGCGAATGCGGAAAATGTCGATCTGATCCTGACGTCATCCCCCATGCTGTTGCAACACCTTCAGGAGCACCAAAAGCTGGCGCTATTGGATAGCGCGCCTGCCGCCAGCCAGAAGCTGGTGCCGCGTTCTATCCGCTCAACTTCAGTGGCGGTAGCGGTATCCGGATTTGGGCTATTGATCAATCGTTCAGCGCTCGCTGCGCGCCATCTTCCGCCGCCTGCCGACTGGCAGGATATGGGCCTGCCCAGTTACCAGGGCGCTCTATTAATGAGCAGTCCGTCACGCTCAGACACCAATCATTTGATGGTGGAGTCGCTGTTGCAGCAAAAAGGCTGGACGGCAGGATGGGCGACGCTGCTGGCAATCTCGGGTAATCTGGTCACGATTTCCTCTCGCAGTTTCGGCGTAGCGGATAAAATCAAAAGCGGGCTTGGCGTTGCCGGGCCGGTCATTGATAACTATGCTAATTTGCTACTCAACGATCCTAATCTTACTTTTACCTATTTTCCGTATTCTGCGGTGTCGCCCACTTACGTCGCGGTGTTGAAAAACAGCCGTCATGCAGATGAAGCGCGTGCTTTTATTCATTACTTATTAAGTCCGAAAGGGCAAAGGATACTGGCTGACGCGAATACCGGTAAGTATCCCGTCGCACCGCTTAGCGCCGATAATCCTCGCGCCGCGCAACAACAGCGTTTGATGGCCCAGCCGCCGTTGAACTATCACCTGATCCTGAAGCGTCAGCAACTGGTACAACGCATGTTTGATACCGCGATCAGTTTTCGTCTTGCGCAGCTTAAAGATGCATGGCGAGCGTTGCACAGCGCAGAAACGCGGCTTAAACGCCCCTTACCTGAAATCAGAGCCTTATTGACCAGCGTCCCGGTGGATGCGGCAAGCAGCGAAGATGAAACCTGGCTGGCGCAGTTTGATAATAAAAGCTTTGCCGAACAAAAAATGATGGAGTGGCAGATCTGGTTTCTGAACAATCAGCGGCTGGCGATTCACAAACTGGAAGAGCTGAAATGAAGGGGAGATTATTGCAACGGCTTCGTCAGCTCAGTATCAGCAACAGTTTACGGGGCGCATTTTTAACTGGCGCATTACTGACGCTGATTGTCAGTATGGTCAGCCTTTATTCCTGGCATGAGCAAAGTTCGCAGGTTCGCTATTCGCTTGATGAATATTTTCCTCGCATCCACTCCGCTTTTTTAATTGAGGGGAACCTGAATCTGGCCGTGGATCAACTCAATGAATTTTTGCTGGCGCCGAACACGACGGTACGTTTGCAGTTACGTACGCAGATTATTCAGCATCTGGATAAAATTGAGCGTCTCAGTCAGGGGCTTCAGCTTGCTGAGCGCCGGCAACTGGCCGTCATTTTACAGGATAGCCGGACCTTGCTGGCGGAGCTGGACAACGCCCTCTACAACATGTTTTTGGTGCGGGAGAAAGTCAGTGAGCTTTCCGCTCGCATCGACTGGCTCCATGATGATTTCACCACGGAGCTAAATTCGCTGGTACAGGATTTTACCTGGCAGCAAGGGACGCTGCTCGATCAAATTGAGGCGAATCAGGGCGACGCGGCGCAGTACTTGCAACGTTCGCGCGAGGTGCAGAACGAGCAGCAACAGGTATATACCCTGGCGCGAATTGAAAATCAGATTGTTGACGACCTGCGCGACAGATTGAATGAGCTCAAGTCCGGCAATAATGACGGGATGCTGGTAGAGACCCATATTCGCTATCTGGAAAACCTAAAAAAAACGGCGGATGAGAATATTCGTGCGCTGGATGACTGGCCCAGTACGATCACGCTGCGGCAAACCATCGACGAACTATTGGAAATCGGGATGGTAAAAAATAAGATGCCCGATACCATGCGCGATTATGTTGCGGCGCAAAAAGCCTTACTGGACGCCAGCCGCGCCAGAGAGGCTACGCTAGGGCGCTTTCGCACGCTGCTTGAGGCGCAGTTAGGTAGTAGTCACCAGCAAATGCAGACGTTCAATCAACGCCTGGAACAGATTGTCCGCGTTAGCGGCGGGCTTATTTTAGTGGCGACGCTCCTGGCGTTGCTACTGGCCTGGGGACTCAACCACTATTTTATCCGTTCCCGACTGGTAAAGCGTTTTACCGCGCTTAATCAGGCTGTGGTACAGATAGGGCTGGGGAGAACCGACTCGACTATCCCGGTTTACGGGCGCGATGAGCTAGGACGGATAGCCCGTTTGCTACGCCATACGCTGGGCCAGCTCAATATGCAACGCAGGCAGCTTGAACAAGAGGTCGCCGAGCGCAAAGAGATAGAAGCCGACCTGCGCGCCATGCAGGATGAGTTGATTCAGACGGCGAAACTGGCGGTAGTCGGCCAGACCATGACCACGCTGGCGCATGAAATTAACCAGCCGCTGAATGCGCTTTCAATGTATTTATTTACGGCGGGACGCGCGATTGAACAAGGTCAGAGCGGACAGGCGAGAAATACTCTCACCAAAGCGGAAGGGCTCATTAACCGGATTGACGCCATCATCCGTTCGCTGCGGCAGTTTACCCGCCGGGCGGAGCTGGAAACGCCATTGTATCCCGTTGATCTGCGCCAAACTTTCGTGGCGGCATGGGAGTTATTGGCCATGCGCCACCAATCCCGGCAGGGAGCGCTTTCACTGCCAACCGACACCGTATGGGTTAGCGGCGATGAAGTGCGTATTCAGCAGGTTCTGGTGAATGTGCTGGCGAATGCGCTTGACGCCTGTTCGCATGATGCGGCGATCGCGGTGACGTGGCAGACGCAGGGAGAGGCGCTGGAGGTTTATATTGCAGATAACGGCCCTGGCTGGCCTGTGGCGCTGTTGCCCTCTTTACTCAAGCCGTTTACTACCAGTAAAGCTGTCGGGTTGGGTATTGGGCTGTCGATTAGCGTGTCGCTGATGGCGCAAATGAAGGGCGACCTGCGTCTGGCGTCGACGCCGACGCGTAACGCTTGCGTGGTGCTGCAATTCTCGGTAACGGATGTCGATGATGTTGAATGATGAATGTTCTATTTTGCTGATTGATGATGACGTTGATGTACTTGACGCCTATACCCAAATGCTTGAGCAGGCAGGCTACCGCGTGCGTGGCTTTACCCATCCTTTCGAGGCCAAAGAGTGGGTAAAAGCGGATTGGGAGGGGATCGTTTTGAGCGATGTGTGTATGCCGGGGTGTTCCGGTATCGATCTTATGACGCTGTTTCATCAGGATGACGATCAACTGCCAATCTTATTGATTACCGGACATGGCGATGTACCGATGGCGGTTGATGCGGTGAAAAAGGGCGCCTGGGATTTTCTGCAAAAACCCGTCGATCCGGGCAAGCTGTTGATATTAATTGAAGACGCGCTACGCCAGCGCCGGTCGGTCATTGCACGGCGGCAATATTGCCAGCAGACGTTACAGGTTGAACTGATTGGGCGCAGCGAGTGGATGAATCAGTTTCGACAACGGTTACAACAACTGGCGGAAACGGACATTGCCGTATGGTTTTACGGTGAGCATGGCACTGGACGTATGACTGGCGCCCGTTATCTCCATCAACTGGGGCGTAACGCGAAAGGGCCGTTTGTACGCTATGAACTCACGCCGGAGAATGCCGGGCAGTTGGAGACATTCATCGACCAGGCGCAAGGAGGTACGCTGGTGTTGAGTCATCCCGAATATCTGACACGCGAACAGCAGCACCATCTGGCGCGTTTACAAAGCCTGGAGCATCGGCCTTTTCGTTTGGTGGGCGTTGGTAGCGCTTCGCTGGTGGAGCAGGCGGCAGCTAACCAGATTGCGGCCGAGCTTTACTACTGTTTCGCCATGACCCAAATCGCCTGCCAGTCTCTTTCTCAGCGACCGGATGATATCGAGCCGTTATTTCGCCATTATCTTCGAAAAGCCTGCCTGCGGCTCAATCATCCAGTGCCGGAAATAGCGGGGGAATTACTGAAAGGAATAATGCGACGCGCCTGGCCAAGCAATGTGCGCGAACTGGCTAATGCGGCAGAGCTTTTTGCTGTTGGCGTGCTGCCGCTGGCGGAAACGGTCAACCCGCAGTTGCTTCTTCAGGAGCCGAGCCCGCTTGACCGGCGCGTTGAAGAGTATGAGCGACAAATTATTACCGAAGCATTAAATATTCATCAGGGACGAATTAATGAAGTGGCAGAGTACCTGCAAATTCCCCGTAAAAAACTTTATCTGCGCATGAAAAAATATGGTCTAAGTAAAGAGCATTATAAATTCTGATATTACAGTTACTTTCAATCTGGCTGACAACATCAGCAGCGATGTCGTTAGCCAGATAACGCCGTATCACCGTAATGGTAAATCATTCCATCATGATTATAGATTGCTTATTATTCACCTGAGCATCAAATTCTATTTCTTAACTTCAATATAAGGTAAAAATACGTCAAGTTCTCTGGCGTAATAAATGTACTCTTGTCCGACGATTTGACAAGATGAAAACTTCATCACCTCTCCAGATTACATCTGAATATGAGGACAAGAGAAATGAAAAAACATGCTATTGCAGTAATGATGATCGCCGTATTTTCTGAGTCGGTTTATGCGGAGTCTACCTTATTTATTCCGGACGTCTCTCCTGATAGCGTCACGACATCCCTTTCTGTGGGTGTGTTAAATGGTAAATCCAGGGAGCTGGTTTATGATACCGACACCGGGCGGAAGCTGAGTCAACTGGACTGGAAAATAAAAAATGTCGCCACGTTGCAGGGGGATTTATCATGGGAACCCTATTCGTTCATGACGCTGGACGCCCGCGGCTGGACGTCTTTGGCGTCGGGATCGGGTCATATGGTTGACCATGACTGGATGAGCAGTGAGCAGCCTGGCTGGACCGATCGTTCAATTCATCCGGACACCAGCGCCAACTATGCTAATGAATACGATTTGAATGTGAAAGGTTGGTTATTGCAGGGCGATAACTACAAGGCGGGCGTAACAGCGGGCTATCAGGAAACCCGTTTTAGCTGGACGGCAAGAGGCGGGTCTTATATTTATGATAATGGTCGGTATATTGGTAACTTTCCTCATGGCGTGCGCGGCATAGGTTATAGCCAGCGTTTCGAAATGCCCTATATCGGGCTGGCGGGTGATTATCGTATTAATGACTTTGAGTGTAATGTACTGTTTAAATACAGCGACTGGGTAAATGCGCATGATAATGACGAACACTACATGCGCAAACTTACCTTCCGTGAAAAAACGGAAAATTCACGATATTATGGCGCTTCTATTGACGCCGGATATTATATTACCAGTAATGCAAAAATCTTTGCTGAGTTCGCTTACAGTAAATATGAAGAAGGTAAGGGCGGTACGCAAATCATAGATAAAACCAGCGGTGATACGGCGTATTTTGGTGGCGATGCCGCAGGTATAGCTAATAATAACTATACGGTTACCGCGGGGTTGCAGTATCGCTTCTAGACCACATCAGCATGTCATCGGTCATAACCGGCCGATGACGACTTTTTGCTGAACGTATGGCATGTCCGGTGATATTGCATAGGGGCAATAAAAGCAACATGAAAGGGGAACCGCTCGAAAGACTATGCAGCAAGAAGAGAATGTCTTGGGTATCAATGGTGTCCCCTGCAGGAATCGAACCTGCAACTAGCCCTTAGGAGGGGCTCGTTATATCCATTTAACTAAGGGGACAACGCGGCGCCAGTATAGCGTTTTTTATTCGCCGGAGTAAGTGTAGCGCCGCCTGACTGGTTAAACCGTCGCCACTCAGCGCTGTTTTTCCGCTTTTTTCCGCTCCCGTTCCAGGCGCTCGCCGCGTAGCCTCGCTTCTTCCTTACGCTTATTGCTCATATCGTTGCGGATCTGCGCGTGGCTCATCAATGCGAAAATAAAGGTGCCGCCGCAGATATTTCCGGCAAGTGTGGGAAGGGCGAAGGGCCAGAGAAAGTCGCTCCAGGGCAGCGTGCCGTTGAAAACCAAATACAAAATTTCAACGGAACCGACGATAATATGGGTGGTATCGCCCAGCGCGATAAGCCAGGTCATCAAAATAATGACCACAATTTTTGCCCCGCCTGCAGCAGGAAACATCCATACCATTGTGGCGATGATCCAGCCAGAGATAATCGCGTTGGCAAACATCTCCGTTGGGCTATTTTTCATGACCTCCATACCAATTTTGACAAAGGCGTCGCGGGTCTCTTCATCAAATATAGGCATATATTCAAATGCCCACGCCGCAACCCCGGTGCCAATAAGGTTGCCCAATAAGACTACGCCCCATAAGCGCATCAGCAGGCCAACGTTACTCAGAGTGGGATTTTGCATTACCGGCAATACGGCGGTAACGGTATTTTCAGTAAATAATTGCTGGCGGGCCATGATGACAATGATAAAACCAAAGGTATAGCCGAGATTTTCCAGTAAAAAGCCGCCGGGAACGCCTTCAAGCTGCACGTGGAAAATCCCTTTCGCCAGGAGTGATGCCCCCATAGAAAGTCCTGCGGCAATGGCTGACCAGAGCAAAGCCATCGCATCGCGTTCCATCTCTTTTTCACCATCCTGGCGAATATGTTCATGAATCGCCATGGCGCGGGAAGGAAGACGATCTTCATCCACTTCAATCTCTTTACCGCTTTGTTTTTCTTCGCTTTCAACTTCCAGGTCACTGCTTTGCCGGTTAATTTTATCGTCGTTAAGGCTATCCATGATGATCCTTGCTGATTAACACATATTAATAAAGCGTAGCGGTTTTTCATTTACCCAGGCCGGGGCATTCTCCGAAAAAATAAAAATGATCACGCTCGTTTTTATCTGTTTCGTTAGAATAGGGCCGTCACGTTGTTGCGTTACCAGGCTATGCTCAGAGCAATGAGATCGCGCATATAGACATCGTTTGACGTGCTGTTAAAATCGCTCACACCTAAACAGGCGGATACGGTAGCGTTCCGTCATGGATGGCAATCAGCGATAGCCATAATTCACAGGGAGACATCTATGAAGCTTCGCCTGTCGGCGCTGGCGCTGGGAACCACACTGCTGGTCGGGTGTGCGAGTTCCGGTACAGAACAGCAGGGGCGTTCAGACCCATTTGAAGGGTTTAACCGCACCATGTACAACTTCAACTTTAATGTGCTGGACCCGTATGTTGTTCGGCCGGTCGCGGTCGCCTGGCGTGATTATGTTCCACAGCCTGCGCGTAACGGTTTAAGTAATTTCACCGGTAACCTCGAAGAACCGGCGATCATGGTGAACTATTTCCTGCAGGGCGATCCTTATCAGGGTATGGTGCATTTCACCCGTTTCTTCCTGAACACCTTATTAGGGATGGGCGGCTTTATTGACGTCGCGGGAATGGCGAATCCTAAGCTGCAGCGCGTTGAACCGCATCGCTTTGGCAGTACGCTGGGCCATTATGGCGTGGGGTATGGGCCTTATATGCAACTTCCGTTCTACGGCAGCTTTACGCTGCGTGAAGATGGCGGGGATATGGCGGATACCTTGTATCCGGTGCTCTCGTGGTTGACCTGGCCAATGTCCATAGGAAAATGGACTATCGAAGGGATAGAAACCCGCGCGCAGTTGCTGGACTCCGATGGTTTGCTGCGCCAGTCTTCCGATCCTTATATTATGGTGCGCGAGGCGTACTTCCAGCGTCATGACTTTATCGCCAATGGCGGAAAACTCAAGCCGCAGGAAAACCCGAACGCACAGGCGATTCAGGACGAACTCAAAGAGATCGACTCGGAATAAACGGCAGTAAATAAAAAGGTGAGCGCAATGCTCACCTTTTTGATCCGTTTCAGAAAGAGATTAGAACGCGTAGTTAAAGTTAGTACCGAACAGCCAGGCTTTCCCTTCAGATTCAAACTGATAAGGGCCTTCATTAATTTTCACGCTCTGACCATGCATATAAGAGACGCCAACGTCGACAGACGCATCTTTGTTAAAGGCGTAAGTCGTACCGGCGCTCAGCCAGAAACGGTCCTGGTCCGGAATAGAGATAGAACGGTTTTGCGCTGGTACCGGGCTGTCATCGAAGGCGATACCGGTACGGAACGTCCAGTTGTCATCGTAGTAATAGGTGGTACCCAACGCAATGCGATAAGCGTCTTTAAAGCCTTCATGCTTCTCAAAGAGCGTATCGCCGGCGGTCGATTTTGCCTTCAATTCCTGGAACTGGCTCCAGCTGGTATAGGCCAGGCTATAGTGGATGGCCCACTGTGGCGCCACACGGTTATAACCGGACACTTCCCACATTTCCGGCAGATTCAGCGTCAGGTAGCCTGACTGCGTCGCGCCGCCGGTTGCCGTTGGGATAGGCAGGTTAAATCGGTTTATAGCGATGGGAAGATCGCTACTGTAGTTGCCTTTAAAGTCAATTTTGACTTCCGAGCGGTAGGTCAGCGCGTAGCGGTTATTTTTATCCAGTTCATAAAGGATACCGGCATTCCAGCCAAAGCCCCACTGATTACCGTTCAGGTGGGCAATCTTGGTGTCGCTGGGAATCTGACCCGCGACCGGCGCCAGCGCCGGATTCTGTGCCGCGACCAACTGGCCTAAATCGCCCGCAAAACGTTCGATTTTCGCGCGCGCGTATACCGCATCAAAGCCGAGGCCGAAGCTCCAGGCCTCATTTAAGCGATAAGCGCCGCTTAAATTCAGGTTCATGGTTTCAAGATCGGTCGTACCGCCAACCGAGCCGCCGGCGTATGTGTCGTTAAACTCTGTCGCCAGACCATAGTTAGAGGTAATAGAAGCCCCCCAGCCAAACTGATCGTTAATCGGGGCGACAAAATGGACGTTCGGCACCCAGGCCGTCGGCGCGATGTTATCCGCATCTAACGTCCGACGAGATGGCGATGTCCCGCTAATATTAACATCAGGATCAATATAAACCGCGCCCGCTGAAAACGTCGGGCGGTCAAACATAGTAATTAACGCCGGGTTGCGGCTAACGTTACCCGCATCATCTGCGATTGCGCCTTCACCCGAATAGGCCCGGCCAAGGCCAGAGGAAGAAAATTCGTTTAACTGAAAGCCTGCAGACCAGGCCTGGGTGGAGATGATTGCCACTGCGACTGCGAGAGCAGACTTTGTAAACAGGGTTTTCTGGCTCATGACCATAACCTCATTGATTATTTTTATACAAACTATGTTACATGCTGTAACAGGAGCGCGAAGTGTAGGGTCTGCGGTACGACTTAGAAATCAGACCAGTGGCGAGAGTATAGGTCTGACCAGCTAGAATGTTGCAAGTATGTTTATAAGTTTTTTCAATTGTGATCTTAGAAACGAGATCTGGCTGGCAAAATCGGCGGGCTTAACGGTCACCCGATCGCGCGATTTTTGTTTTAGATCATTTTTAAGTGTGATTTCGGTCACTTAACGCGTTTCCCACCATTAACGACTGGAGAGGCGAATGCCGGGAGCGTAAAATATCCCCATCGTTTATCTGGCACCCTGGGTGCAAATACAGAGGAAATCTACAATGAGTAAATGCAGTGCTGATGAAACCCCGGTTTGCTGCTGTATGGACGTTGGAACCATCATGGACAACTCCGATTGCACCGCGTCATACAGCCGCGTATTCGCTACCCGCGCAGAGGCTGAAGAGACGCTGGCGGCGTTAACCGAAAAAGCGCGTAGCGTGGAGTCTGAACCTTGCCAAATTACGCCAACCTTTACCGAGGAATCCGAAGGCGTTCGTCTGGATATTGATTTTGTTTTCGCCTGCGAAGCAGAAACGCTGATCTTCCAGCTCGGCCTGCGTTAATCCGTTCATTCACGACGCCTCCGTCATCATCTGGCGGAGGCGTTTTCTTTTTTTGTCGCTTCCCTTCACTGTGCCTTAGCTCCCACTTTCTTTTCTCTCTGCTTGGCTAAATGTAAAAAATTGGTTAAGACTGTGATCAGGTCAGACCACTAATTTATTTTTTTACAGGGGAGTACTATGCGTCAGGCTTTACCGTTGGTCACCCGTCAGGGCGATCGCATTGCTATTGTCAGTGGGTTACGAACCCCCTTCGCTCGTCAGGCCACTGCATTTCATGGTATTCCCGCTGTTGATCTCGGCAAGATGGTGGTAGGCGAGCTGCTGGCGCGCAGTGAAATTCCAGCCGATGCCATTGAGCAACTGGTTTTTGGTCAGGTAGTACAAATGCCGGAAGCCCCCAATATTGCGCGCGAAATTGTGCTGGGTACGGGAATGAATGTTCATACCGATGCCTATAGCGTAAGCCGCGCCTGCGCCACCAGTTTTCAGGCAGTAGCGAATGTGGCGGAAAGCCTGATGGCCGGCACGATACGCGCGGGTATCGCTGGCGGCGCAGATTCGTCGTCGGTACTGCCAATAGGCGTGAGTAAAGCCCTGGCGCGGGTACTGGTTGATGTCAATAAAGCCCGGACGACCCGCCAACGGCTGACGCTTTTTTCTCGTCTGCGCTTACGCGACCTGTTGCCCGTTCCTCCCGCCGTTGCTGAGTATTCCACCGGTCTGCGCATGGGCGATACCGCCGAACAGATGGCGAAAACGTATGGTATTACGCGTGAACAGCAGGACGCGCTGGCGCATCGTTCACATCAGCGCGCCGCGCAGGCATGGGCGGAGGGCAAACTGGCGGAAGAAGTGATGACGACCTATGTGCCGCCGTATAAAAACCCCTTTGCAGAAGACAACAACATTCGCGGCGCCTCCACGCTGGCGGACTACGCTAAACTGCGTCCCGCTTTTGACCGAAAACATGGCTCCGTAACCGCCGCCAACAGTACACCGCTGACCGACGGCGCTGCCGCCGTTATTCTGATGACCGAATCCCGCGCTAAAGAGCTGGGGCTGCACCCGCTTGGTTATCTGCGCAGCTACGCCTTTACCGCTATTGATGTCTGGCAGGACATGCTATTGGGGCCGGCCTGGTCAACGCCGCTGGCGCTGGAGCGGGCCGGGTTGACGATGGCCGATCTGACGCTTTTTGACATGCATGAAGCGTTTGCCGCTCAGACTCTGGCGAACTTACAACTGCTGGGCAGCGAACGATTTGCCCGTGAGGTGCTTGGTCGTGCGCAGGCGACAGGGGAGGTGGATGACGCTAAATTCAACGTGCTCGGCGGCTCAATCGCCTACGGGCATCCTTTTGCCGCAACGGGCGCGCGGATGATAACCCAAACGTTGCATGAATTACGGCGTCGGGGCGGAGGTTTTGGCCTGGTCACGGCCTGCGCGGCTGGCGGTCTTGGCGCGGCGATGGTTCTGGAGGCGGAATAATGACTACCACATCAGCTTTTATGCTTAACGTGCGTCTGGATAATGTCGCGGTTGTCGCTATTGATGTCCCTGGAGAAAAGGTGAACACCCTGAAAGCGGAGTTTGCCGCGCAGGTACGCGCCATCCTGAAGCAGATCCGGGAAAATAAAGCGTTGCAGGGCGTTGTTTTTATCTCAGCCAAAGCAGATAACTTTATTGCTGGCGCTGATATCAACATGATAGGTCACTGCCAAAACGCGCAGGAAGCGGAAACGCTGGCGCGTCAGGGGCAACAACTGATGGCGGAGATCCAGGCGTTGCCTGTTCCGGTTATCGCTGCCATTCACGGCGCCTGCCTGGGAGGCGGTCTTGAAATGGCGCTGGCCTGCCATCGGCGTATCTGTACCGACGACGTTAAAACCGTTCTCGGACTGCCGGAGGTACAGTTAGGGCTTTTACCGGGATCGGGCGGAACGCAGCGACTTCCACGGCTGGTGGGGGTCAGTACCGCGCTGGATATGATCCTGACAGGTAAACAGCTTCGCGCCAGACAGGCGCTTAAAGCCGGGCTGGTTGATGATGTGGTGCCGCAAACTATTTTACTGGAAGCGGCTGTCGAGCTGGCTAAAAAAGAACGCCTGGCGCAGCGGACATTACCGGTCCGTGAACGTATCCTGGCGGGGCCGCTGGGGCGCGCGCTGTTATTTCGCCTGGTGCGTAAAAAGACAGCGCAAAAAACGCAGGGTAATTATCCGGCGACGGAGCGGATCATTGATGTGATTGAAACCGGACTGTCGCAGGGCAGCAGTAGCGGCTATGACGCGGAAGCGCGCGCTTTCGGCGAGCTGGCGATGACGCCTCAATCGCAGGCGCTGCGCGCTGTTTTTTTTGCCAGTACCGAGGTGAAAAAAGATCCCGGTAGCGATGCACCGCCCGGCCCGCTGAACAGCGTGGGCATCTTAGGCGGCGGGTTAATGGGCGGCGGTATCGCCTGGGTTACGGCCTGTAAAGGCGGCTTGCCAGTACGAATTAAGGATATAAATACTCAGGGGATCAATCATGCTCTGAAATACAGCTGGGATCTGCTTGAAACAAAAGTACGCCGCCGCCATATCAAAGCCAGCGAACGCGATAAACAGTTGGCGTTGATATCAGGTTCTACCGATTACCGTGGTTTCAGTCATCGTGATCTGGTCATTGAAGCGGTGTTTGAAGATCTGCCGTTAAAACAACAGATGGTGGCGGAAGTGGAGCAAAATTGCGCTGCTCACACCATTTTTGCCTCCAATACTTCTTCCCTGCCGATTGGCGATATTGCGGCGAATGCGGCCAGACCGGAACAGGTGATTGGATTGCACTTTTTTAGCCCGGTCGAAAAAATGCCGCTGGTTGAGGTCATTCCTCACGCGTCTACTTCCGCGCAGACCATCGCCACTACCGTTAAGCTGGCGAAAAAACAGGGTAAAACCCCGATAGTCGTCAGTGATAAAGCCGGGTTTTATGTTAACCGAATTCTTGCGCCATATATCAATGAGGCGATTCGGATGCTGACTGAAGGCGAACGCGTCGAACATATTGACGCCGCCCTGGTAAAATTTGGTTTTCCGGTGGGGCCAATCCAACTTTTGGATGAGGTAGGAATCGACACGGGCACTAAAATTATTCCTGTGCTTGAGGCGGCGTATGGAGAACGTTTTAGCGCGCCTGCAAATGTTGTCGCTTCAATTTTGAATGACGATCGCAAAGGTAGAAAAAATGGTCGCGGTTTCTATCTTTATGGCGAAAAAGGGCGTAAAAGCAAAAAACAGGTTGACCCTGCTATTTATAAGCTTATTGGCGTGCAAGGGCAGAGTCGACTGTCTGCGCAGCAGGTGGCAGAGCGCTGTGTCATGTTAATGCTTAACGAAGCGGCGCGCTGTTTCGACGAAAAAGTGATTCGCAGCGCGCGCGATGGCGATATTGGCGCCGTGTTTGGTATCGGTTTTCCGCCGTTTCTCGGTGGCCCGTTCCGCTATATGGATGCTCTCGGGCCGGGTGAAATGGTGGCGACATTACAGCGCCTGGCCGCACTTTACGGTCCTCGTTACGCGCCTTGTGAACAATTAGTGCGCATGGCGGAGCGCAGGGAGCATTTCTGGACGAATGGGGAAACTGACCAGGGAAATTGAGGTCAAAGAGAATATGAATCCGCACTGAATGCCTCCTTAGTGGCGAAATAATAATCAAGGATTGACTATACTTACGCCATTGAGGTAAAAAACAGCGTTTCATTCGGTGAATGGATAAGGCACAATGCCGGCCACCGCATTTTTGCCGCAGCCAATAGGGGCATGTGGTAAGCGTGTTGGTGAAACTGGTTAACAAAAGCGGTGCAATATGCAAGTTTTTATCATGCGTCACGGCGACGCAGCCCTCGATGCCGCCAGTGATTCGGTTCGTCCCTTGACCTCTTGTGGGTGTGACGAGTCTCGCCTGATGGCGAACTGGCTGAAAGGTCAAAAAGTGGATATCGAACGTGTTCTGGTGAGTCCGTTTCTTCGGGCCGAACAGACGTTAGATGTGGTCGGCGATTGTATGAATCTGCCGGCTCAGGTGGATGTCCTGCCGGAGCTAACGCCCTGTGGCGATGTCGGTCTGGTCAGCGCTTACCTTCAGGCGCTGGCCAATGAAGAGGTCGGATCGGTGCTGGTGATCTCTCACTTACCTCTGGTCGGATACCTGGTATCTGAGCTTTGTCCGGGCGAAACGCCGCCGATGTTCACGACGTCCGCAATTGCCAACGTTACGCTTGATGAAAGCGGCAAGGGGACATTCAACTGGCAAATGAGTCCCTGCAATCTGAAAATGGCGAAAGCGATTTAATCTTTGCTGCCTGATGGCGCTTCGCTTATCAGGCCTACGACAGCGCTGGCTGTTCGTAGGCTGGATAAGGCGCTTGCGCCGCCATCCGGCAATTCCGCATCAGGGTAATTCGGGCGGTTGCCACTCTTCCACTTCAATCAACACCAGCAGCGCGGCGTCGCCGCCGTACTCTTTCGGCGCCTGGTGAAAGGCCATCACATGCGGATGCTGCGCCAGCCATAACGGCGTTTGCTGTTTCAGAATATGTTTACCGTGTCCATGCATGACGCAGGCGCAAAAAATATGTTCCCGACGGCAGGCGGCAATCAGCGCCCCCAGTTCCTGCTTGGCCTGAAGCTGCGTTAAGCCGTGTAAATCCAGAAACAGTTCTGGCGAATAGTCGCCGCGGCGCATTTTTTTTAGCTCGAAATGGCTGACATCTTCACGGACATACTTTACCGGCCCTTCCGTATTGAGCAGCGGCTGGAACTCATCAGAAAAATAGTGGCTGGCGTCCGCCTGTTCCTGAATTAACCTTCGGGTAGGGACTTCCGTGATTTTCTTGCGCAGCGGCCGATGGACGATAGTATCCTGTTTAATCTTTCGGGTGCCGACCATCAGCTGACGGAACAGCGCCTGGTCCTCCTCGCTGAGCGATGTTTTCTTTTTCATTCGTGGGTCTCGTCTGATCTTTTGCCTTAGTTTACCCGACCCGGAGGATATCCGAACGGTCAAAACGGATTTTTCGTATTCTCCCGCCGCGTCAATGCTGATTTATCCCTGTCTTCGTGGCAAACTAGCCGCCGAATTTAATGCGAGCATGCCCTGGAGGAATACGTGGATAAAATTTTCGTCGATGAAGCAGTAAGTGAACTGCATACCATTCAGGACATGTTGCGCTGGGCGGTAAGCCGCTTTAGCGCGGCGAATATCTGGTATGGACACGGTACCGATAACCCGTGGGATGAAGCGGTACAACTGGTGTTGCCGTCTCTTTATCTGCCGCTGGATATTCCGGAGGATATGCGGACCGCGCGGCTGACGTCCAGCGAAAAACACCGCATTGTCGAGCGAGTGATTCGTCGCATTAACGAGCGTATCCCGGTCGCCTACCTGACCAATAAAGCCTGGTTCTGCGGCCACGAATTTTATGTCGATGAGCGCGTGCTGGTGCCGCGTTCGCCCATTGGCGAGCTGATTAATAACCACTTCGCCGGCCTTATTAGCCAACAGCCGAAATATATTCTGGATATGTGTACCGGCAGCGGCTGCATCGCCATCGCCTGTGCTTATGCTTTCCCGGACGCAGAGGTTGATGCGGTCGATATTTCGCCGGATGCGCTGGCTGTCGCCGAGCATAACATTGAAGAACACGGTCTTATCCATCACGTGACGCCAATCCGTTCCGATCTGTTCCGCGATCTGCCGAAAGTTCAGTACGATCTGATTGTCACTAACCCGCCTTATGTCGATGCGGAGGATATGTCCGATCTGCCGAACGAATATCGCCACGAACCTGAGCTGGGGCTGGCGTCCGGCACTGACGGCCTCAAATTGACTCGTCGTATCCTGGGAAATGCGCCGGATTATCTGTCCGATGATGGCGTTCTGATTTGTGAAGTCGGAAACAGCATGGTACATCTGATGGAGCAGTATCCGGATGTGCCGTTCACCTGGCTGGAGTTTGACAACGGCGGCGATGGCGTCTTTATGTTGACCAAAGCGCAGTTGCTCGCGGCCCGTGAACATTTCAACATTTATAAAGATTAAAACACGCAAACGACAACAACGATAACGGAGCCGTGATGGCAGGAAACACAATTGGACAACTCTTTCGCGTAACCACTTTCGGCGAATCACACGGGCTGGCGCTTGGGTGTATCGTCGATGGCGTGCCGCCCGGCATCCCGTTAACGGAGGCCGATCTGCAGCACGATCTCGACAGACGCCGCCCCGGCACCTCGCGCTATACTACCCAGCGCCGCGAACCGGATCAGGTAAAAATTCTCTCCGGCGTGTTTGATGGCGTGACGACCGGCACCAGCATTGGCCTGCTGATTGAAAACACCGATCAGCGCTCGCAGGACTACAGCGCGATTAAAGATGTTTTTCGTCCGGGACACGCGGATTACACCTATGAGCAGAAATACGGCCTTCGCGATTACCGTGGCGGTGGACGTTCTTCCGCGCGTGAAACCGCGATGCGCGTAGCGGCAGGGGCGATTGCCAAGAAATACCTGGCGGAAAAGTTCGGCATCGAAATCCGCGGCTGCCTGACCCAGATGGGCGACATTCCGCTGGAGATTAAAGACTGGCGTCAGGTTGAGCTTAATCCGTTCTTTTGCCCCGATGCGGACAAACTTGACGCGCTGGACGAACTGATGCGCGCGCTGAAAAAAGAGGGTGACTCCATCGGCGCGAAAGTGACGGTGATGGCGAGCGGCGTGCCGGTAGGGCTTGGCGAACCGGTATTTGACCGACTGGATGCGGACATCGCCCATGCGCTGATGAGCATCAATGCGGTGAAAGGCGTGGAGATCGGCGAAGGATTTAACGTAGTGGCGCTGCGCGGCAGCCAGAATCGCGATGAAATCACGGCGCAGGGTTTTCAGAGCAACCACGCTGGCGGCATCCTCGGTGGCATCAGTAGCGGGCAACACATTGTGGCGCATATGGCGCTGAAACCTACCTCCAGCATTACCGTGCCGGGACGTACGATCAACCGGGCGGGTGAAGAAGTCGAAATGATCACCAAAGGGCGCCACGATCCGTGTGTGGGGATTCGCGCAGTGCCGATCGCAGAAGCCATGCTGGCGATCGTGCTGATGGATCACCTGCTGCGCCATCGGGCACAGAATGCGGATGTAAAGACAGAGATTCCACGCTGGTAAGAAATGAAAAAAACCGCGATTGCGCTGCTGGCATGGTTTGTCAGTAGCTCCAGCCTGGCGGCGACGCCGTGGCAGAAAATAACTCATCCTGTCCCCGGCGCCGCCCAGTCTATTGGTAGCTTTGCCAACGGATGCATCATTGGCGCCGACACGTTGCCGATACAGTCCGATAATTATCAGGTGATGCGCACCGATCAGCGTCGTTATTTCGGCCACCCGGATCTGGTTATGTTTATCCAGCGGTTGAGTCATCAGGCGCAGCAACGGGGGCTCGGAACCGTCCTGATAGGCGACATGGGGATGCCTGCCGGAGGCCGCTTTAATGGCGGACACGCCAGTCATCAGACCGGGCTTGATGTGGATATTTTCTTGCAGTTGCCGAAAACGCGCTGGAGCCAGGCGCAGCTATTGCGCCCGCAGGCGTTAGATCTGGTGTCCCGCGACGGTAAACATGTCGTGCCGTCGCGCTGGTCGTCGGATATCGCCAGTCTGATCAAACTGGCGGCACAAGACAATGACGTCACCCGTATTTTCGTCAATCCGGCTATTAAACAACAGCTTTGCCTCGATGCCGGAAACGATCGTGACTGGCTACGTAAAGTACGCCCCTGGTTCCAGCATCGCGCGCATATGCACGTGCGTTTACGCTGCCCTGCCGACAGCCTGGAGTGCGAAGATCAACCTTTACCCCCGCCGGGCGATGGATGCGGCGCTGAACTGCAAAGCTGGTTCGAACCGCCAAAACCTGGCACCACAAAGCCTGAGAAGAAGACACCGCCGCCGCTGCCGCCTTCCTGCCAGGCGCTACTGGATGAGCATGTACTCTGATGGACAATTTTTATGATCTGTTTATGGTCTCCCCGCTACTGCTGGTAGTGCTGTTTTTTGTCGCCGTACTGGCAGGATTTATCGATTCTATCGCCGGGGGCGGAGGGCTGCTCACTATCCCTGCGCTGATGGCCGCCGGGATGTCGCCGGCAAACGCGCTGGCGACCAATAAATTACAGGCGTGCGGCGGCTCCCTCTCGTCTTCGCTCTATTTTATTCGCCGTAAAGTGGTAAACCTGGCCGAGCAAAAGCTCAATATTCTGATGACGTTCATTGGCTCGATGAGCGGCGCGCTGCTGGTGCAGCACGTGCAGGCGGATATTTTGCGCCAGATCTTGCCTATCCTGGTGATTTTCATCGGCCTCTATTTTTTATTGATGCCGAAGCTGGGCGAGGAAGATCGCCAGCGCCGCCTGTATGGATTACCGTTCGCGCTGATAGCCGGGGGATGCGTCGGGTTTTACGACGGCTTTTTCGGGCCTGCCGCCGGGTCGTTTTACGCTCTGGCGTTTGTCACCTTATGTGGCTATAACCTGGCGAAATCCACGGCACATGCCAAAGTGCTTAACGCTACTTCCAACGTTGGCGGCCTGCTGTTATTTATCATCGGCGGCAAAGTGATCTGGGCGACGGGCTTCGTGATGCTGGTTGGTCAGTTTTTAGGGGCGCGAATGGGGTCGCGTCTGGTGTTGAGCAAAGGCCAAAAGCTTATCAGACCGATGATCGTTATTGTCTCGGCGGTAATGAGCGCCAGGTTACTTTATGATAGCCACGGACAGGAGATCCTCCACTGGTTGGGGATGAATTAATGAACAATACGCACCATTACGAACAGTTAATTGAGATTTTTAACGGCTGCTTTGCCGAAGAATTTAATACCCGTCTGATTAAAGGCGACGACGAACCGATCTATCTTCCTGCTGACGCGCAGGTACCGTACCACCGCATCGTCTTTGCGCATGGGTTTTACGCCAGCGCGCTGCATGAGATTTCTCACTGGTGTATCGCCGGTAAGGCGCGCCGCGAACTGGTTGACTTTGGTTACTGGTACTGCCCGGATGGACGCGACGCGCAGACCCAAAGTCAATTTGAAGACGTCGAGGTGAAGCCACAGGCTTTCGACTGGTTGTTTTGCGTGGCGGCGGGGTATCCCTTTAACGTCAGTTGCGACAATCTGGAAGGCGATATTGAGCCGGATCGCGTGGCGTTTCAGCGCCGGGTTCATGCGCAGGTAATGGCGTATCTGGAGCAGGGCATTCCTGAACGTCCGGCCCGCTTCATCAAAGCGCTACAGAATTACTATCACACGCCCGAACTTAAGGCGGAACAGTTCCCGTGGCCGGAAGCGCTTAATTAAAGCCAGCGCCACGTTTACAATGAGGAAAGAAGATGATCGCGGAGTTTGAATCACGCATTCTGGCATTAATTGACGATATGGTAGAGCACGCCAGCGACGATGAGCTTTTTGCCAGTGGATACCTGCGTGGCCACCTGACGTTAGCCATTGCCGAGCTGGAGAGCGGTGATGACCACTCCGTTGAGGCGGTCTATGCCAACGTTAGCCAAAGTCTGGAGAAAGCGATCGGCGCCGGCGAACTGTCGCCGCGCGATCAGGCGTTAGTCAAAGCGATGTGGGACAATTTGTTCGACAAGGCAAAACAATAACGCCGTGGGCCGGAAGGCGACGCTTGCCGCCTTCCGCTATTGACTGACCCATTACTTCACCGCTTTTCCCTTCAATAACTTTCTCACCCATAACCGATTCGGATTTAACGCCGCCAGCGTACCGGCATCCAGTGGAATCGGCTCGTTACTCATCTGCGCCGCCAGAATTTCTGCGCATAATGGCGCTGAGCACAAACCACGCGATCCCAGTGCGCCAAGCACAAATAAACCCGGATACACAGGCGCAGGCGCCGCCGACGTTTTGTTATCGGCTAAATCGGCGTAATGCGTCAGCGTGGCGTGGTAATCCGGGACATTGCCCACCATCGGCAGATGGTCGCGGGTGGCGCAACGCACGCCGCAACGGGCGCTGTTGCCGCTAACGTCAACCTCTGTGGCCCATTTCGCATCCGGAAAACAGTCAAGCAGACGCTGTCGGTTCTGACGCTGATCTTCTTCGCGCCAGACGGTGCTTTCATCGCCCCGGTGATAGCTGGCGCCAATACAGTGCTGCTGATTATGCGGATTTTGCGGCGTCAGATAGCCGTCGTAGCATAACACCTGACGCAACGCCGAGAGAGCGGGGGTGGTGGGAATATGACTGACCTGCCCCCCGACGGCATACACCGGCAGCGGCTGGGTCTGATCAAAACGGTTAATCTGATGGCCGTTCGCCAGGACGACGGTCTCATGGCTGGCGGTTTCACCTGACGTAAAGCGCAGTTGCCAGCGAGACTCCTGCGCAACGAGCGACGTGAGCGTATGGCGAAAGCGCGTTTGTAAACCCTGTTCGGTCGCCAGTGCGATGACTGCGCGAGTTAATTGTTCCGGGCACAGCCAGCCGCCTGCCGGATAGGTAATTCCTCCGCAGCGTGTCGTCACGCCAACCGCCTGTTCCGCCTCTTCGGCATTGAGCGCCGAGGCCAGTCCGGCGGGCAGCGCCAGGGACAGCATCTGGGTAATTTTCTGCTGGCTTTTCTCATCCCATCCGAGCTGTGTCACGCCGCACCAGGCATGATCAAAAGAGACGGGCAGGGCATCATACAGGCGACGGGCAAAGGTGAATGCGGTCGGGAAAAAGCGATTAATGGCGGCGTCATGTTTGCTAAGGAGCGGATAAAGCGCGCCCTGTCGATTACCGGAAGCGCCCTGGGCGGGCTGATCATCTGCGCAATAGAGCGTCACCTGCCAGCCGCGACGCAGTAACGCCAGTGATAACAGCGCGCTGGCGATGCCGCCGCCAATGATCGCCGTTTCACGTTTTTCGCTTCCGCTGCGGTAAAACCAGGGCGCGGAAAGGGTCGGCATGAGGTGTTGTTCCATCACTCCACAAAGCATCTCGCGTTTACGTCCGAAGCCTTTGCGTTTTTGCATGGTAAAACCGGCTTCCTGTAATCCCCGACGGACGAAACCCGCCGAGGTAAACGTCGCCAGCGTTGCGCCGGGCCGCGCCAGCCGCGCCATCGCGTTAAACAGGTTTGGCGTCCACATATCCGGATTTTTCGCCGGGGCAAAACCGTCGAGGAACCAGGCGTCGACTGTTTGATTCAGCGTGGCGTCCAGTTGGTCGGTCAGCTCATTAATATCGCCAAACCACAAATCCAGCGTCACCCGGCCCCGATCCAGCAATAGGCGGTGGCACCCCGGGAGCGGCAGCGGCCATTGCGCCTGCAGCTGCTCTGCCCAGGGCGCGAGCTCCGGCCAGTGTTGGTGCGCCAGCGCCAGATCGTCGCGCGTTAACGGGAATTTCTCAAAACTGATGAAATGTAACCTTTGTAGCGTCGCCTGTGGGTGCGCAGAACGAAAGCTGTCAAACGCCTGCCACAGCGTCAGGAAGTTAAGTCCGGTGCCAAAACCGCTTTCCGCGACTATAAATAATGGATGTGAATGTACGGGAAATCGCTCCGCAAGACGATTGCCGCCAAGAAAAACGTAGCGTGTCTCTTCGAGTCCATTGTCATTAGAAAAATAGACATCATCAAAATCTCGGGAAACAGGTGTACCCTCAGCGTTAAATTCGAGTGTGGCGGGTTGTATGGCGTATTGTTTCACGTAAGTTACTCGTCTGACGGGCGGTATCGCGATCTTAACGATGTGTGCCTGACGGCGCAAATTTCCGTACTAAATGGCTGATCGGACTTGTTCGGCGTACAAGTGTACGCTATTGTGCCAATCGAAACTTAAAAATAGTGCGAATTACAGAGGTATTGAATGAAACGTGCAGTGATTACTGGCCTGGGCATCGTTTCCAGCATCGGTAATAACCAGCAGGAAGTCCTGGCATCTCTGCGTGAAGGACGTTCAGGGATCACTTTCTCTCAGGAGCTGAAGGACGCCGGCATGCGTAGCCAGGTATGGGGCAACGTAAAACTGGATACCACTGGCCTCATTGACCGCAAAGTCGTGCGCTTTATGAGCGACGCCTCCATCTATGCTTATCTGTCTATGGAGCAGGCAGTGGCCGACGCCGGTCTGGCGCCGGAAGTCTATCAGAATAACCCGCGTGTCGGCCTGATTGCAGGTTCCGGCGGCGGCTCCCCGAAATTCCAGGTCTTTGGCGCAGACGCCATGCGTAGCCCGCGTGGTCTGAAAGCCGTGGGCCCGTATGTGGTGACGAAAGCAATGGCATCCGGCGTTTCCGCTTGCCTCGCTACGCCGTTTAAAATTTATGGCGTGAACTACTCCATTAGTTCCGCTTGCGCGACCTCCGCACACTGTATCGGCAATGCGGTTGAACAGATCCAACTGGGCAAACAGGACATCGTTTTTGCTGGCGGCGGCGAAGAGCTGTGCTGGGAAATGGCCTGTGAGTTCGATGCGATGGGGGCACTGTCCACCAAATATAACGATACGCCTGAAAAAGCGTCCCGTACCTATGATGCGCACCGTGATGGGTTTGTCATCGCGGGCGGTGGCGGTATGGTTGTTGTCGAAGAGCTGGAACACGCTCTGGCGCGCGGCGCGCATATCTATGCGGAAATCGTCGGTTACGGCGCAACATCCGACGGCGCAGACATGGTTGCTCCGTCTGGTGAAGGCGCAGTACGTTGCATGCAGATGGCGATGCACGGCGTAGACACGCCGATCGACTACCTGAACTCTCACGGTACGTCCACGCCGGTAGGCGACGTGAAAGAACTCGGTGCAATCCGTGAAGTGTTTGGCGATAACAGCCCGGCTATCTCCGCGACCAAAGCGATGACCGGCCACTCGCTGGGTGCGGCTGGCGTGCAGGAAGCTATCTACTCTCTGCTGATGCTGGAGCATGGTTTTATCGCGCCGAGTATCAACATCGAAGAGCTGGATGAGCAGGCTGCGGGTCTGGACATCGTGACCGAAACGACCGAGCGTGAACTGACTACCGTAATGTCTAACAGCTTCGGTTTTGGCGGCACCAACGCCACGCTGGTGATGCGTAAGTTGTAAGCCTGACTATTACGTTGTAGTATCAATAATGAAACAGGTCGCTAATGCGACCTGTTTCATTATTCAGGGAACAACAAATTATATGGATATTCTATAAATGCCAACTAATACATTAGATAAAATTAGGCATAGTTTGAGTTGTGTGGCTGTTTTATTTGGTTTGCTTGGCATTTTTGTTTTTGCCTCATTTTCGCCTTCCTATGCCTGGCTTTATTTGGGAGGTCTGGCTGCGCCTTTTATATATAGTATTGTTTTTGTCTATGCGATTGCCGCCTGGAGTATTTATTCAAAGTATTATCCGTTTTTATCATTGGGCCGCTTATCATTTGTGGAATGTTTTTTTCCGGCGCTGGCCCTGGTGTGCCTTACCGTTCTCTACAATGCTTTTAGTGGCCCGGAACCCTGGATGGCCGAGTTATCAAGGCAATTTTTTCTTCATAAATTTCTTAACACGCTGGCGATGTGCTTTCTGGCTCCTGTGGCGGAGGAAATTATATTCAGAGGGTTTTTATTAAACAGCAGTATCGGTTGGGGTCGGTACTCAAGAGTTTCCGGTATTATTATTACCTCACTCGCTTTTGCAATTATGCATACACAATATCTCTTTGCGGTGACTTTTGTTTATCTGTTTGTTTTTTCATCGATATTATGCGTTGTTCGAATGAGAAGCCGTGGGTTAATGATACCGATAATACTTCATATTTTAAATAATGCCTGGGTTATTTTCGGCTTACTGTTTTCAGCGACGGAATAAGCGCCTGATGCAATAGGCGCTTTAACCTCTCCGGTACGAACAAGAGACCGATGGCGGTTTCCTTTTTTAATGCTTCTTATATTCCGGCGCGACTTTCGCTGACCAGGCCTCAGCCTGGGTGATGGCGCCTGCGTCATAAATCGGCTGTTCATAACCCTTACCAGCATCCCGAACGCGGTAAATTTTCCAGCGTCCCTCTTCCCAACGGGTATAAACTTCCAGGTGGATGGGCGTTGACTCTGTAGCCAACAGAACATCCACTTTTTCTCCGCCGAGGAAAGGGTGTGCCTTCCCAACCCGTAACTGTGGAATCCACTCTGGCGCATAGTCCTGCGCATACATAAAATAATCTGCCCCCACAATCTCCTGTTCATAAAGGGACTGTATTAGCGCCAGGCGATGAATAACCTCTTTAGCAACGTAACGTTGCATTAAGGCGGTGGTGTCGTCAGGGGGATTCACATCGTTCGTGAACGTCGTCATCCATGAGGTATAGAACTGCTTCACGGCCTGCGTACTGTCGTGATGAGGCGTGGAGCAACTACAAAGCAACAGGATAAGCGCGACAAGGGAGAACGTTTTCATTAATTCTTCCTGTAGATGGTATATGAGGGCCTGGCTGCCCGGTAGCCCGGGCCGGCCCACATATCGCGTTGTTTAAAATCCGAATACCACTCTGCGCCATCGTATATCGCCATGTGACCGCTCGGGTTTCCGCCAGCGTAAGGTTGAATAATGATGACGTCACCCTCGCGCGGCATTTCATAGGTACCAATAGCGGTGAATCCGGCGCTTCTTAACATTGGGCCATAATCTTTCGCATGATATGTATGCCCCAGCGTGATACCGCCCGCCTGAATTGCCTTTCGGGTAAATTCCGCACACCGGCCTGACGAGAAAGATCTCTGAGCGTAATACCTCTTTTTTCAAGTGCACTTTTAATATCTGCACGATGCCAGTCTTGGCTTTTTGGTTCCATTCTGTAATCCTAAGAAGATGTGTTATCGGCACCGATATTTTTAAGGTAAAAATTAGCGCGAGAAAAAGAAAGTTACTTTCTTTTTCACTCTGAGAATAGTGCCAGAAAGAAAGCAAAATTTCGCGAAAAAGAAGAAATATTTTTATTTCATCAGGGGAAAGGAAAGAAACCGATGGCAAAGGAATGGTTCACGGTTAAGGAATGTCTTGGCTTACCGGGGTTTCCGGGAAGCGAGCCTGCGGTTCGCGAACGTTTGTATAAGTACAGCGAAGGGAAAGAGGGTGTCAGGCGTAAGCGTGTTAAATCAAAGGCCGAGGAGTTTCATATATCTGTTTTCCCTCTTTATGTTCATCGTTATCTGGACGACAGCGGAGAGGAACCTACGCCGGAACCCATTTCCTTACAGGAAGCGGAGCCTGAAGATATCTGGGAGATGATGTTCAGGTTACTGACGCCAGAACAGCGCAAGCAGGTGACCGGACGGTTTAAGGTGAGAGGGATGAAAGCGGTCTTTCCCTTTCTGTTTGATGACACGCCGCCACGTTGATACCCTGGCTGCAATTTCAAGGTTGACAAGTTTCGCGTCTCACAGGCAGACTTCACTCTCTACATTATCCTTCCGATAATGCGTAAGCGTTTAACGTTATCCAACGCACCTTAATCCTGACGTTCAGGTAGAGGGGGGCGTGGCCTTTCCCCGCCTTACTCTGCATTCTGGAGTAATGCATGACAGCAGTTAGCCAAAAAACAACGACCCCGTCTGCGAATTTTTCGCTGTTCCGCATCGCCTTTGCGGTTTTCCTGACCTATATGACGGTCGGGCTGCCGTTACCCGTCATCCCGCTTTTTGTCCATCACGAACTGGGCTATAGCAATACGATGGTTGGGATCGCCGTGGGCATTCAGTTTTTTGCGACGGTACTGACGCGCGGCTATGCCGGACGGCTGGCGGATCAATATGGCGCTAAACGATCGGCGTTACAGGGGATGTTTGCCTGCGGGCTGGCGGGCGCCGCCTGGCTCCTGGCCGCGCTGCTGCCGGTTTCCGCGCCGGTAAAATTCGCGCTGCTTATTGTCGGGCGTTTGATCCTCGGATTTGGCGAAAGCCAGCTGCTGACCGGAACCCTGACCTGGGGACTGGGGCTGGTTGGCCCAACGCGTTCCGGTAAGGTGATGTCGTGGAACGGAATGGCGATTTACGGCGCGCTGGCGGCCGGTGCGCCGTTGGGCTTGCTGATCCATAGCCACTTTGGCTTCGCGGCGCTGGCGGGGACGACGATGGTTTTACCGCTGCTGGCCTGGGCATTCAACGGCACCGTGCGTAAAGTGCCTGCGTATACGGGGGAGCGACCTTCACTGTGGAGCGTGATCGGGCTTATCTGGAAACCGGGTCTGGGTCTGGCATTGCAGGGCGTGGGTTTTGCCGTCATCGGTACGTTTATTTCACTTTATTTTGTCAGCAATGGCTGGACGATGGCGGGATTCACCCTGACCGCGTTTGGCGGTGCGTTTGTACTGATGCGCATATTGTTCGGTTGGATGCCGGACCGCTTTGGCGGCGTGAAGGTCGCCGTTGTCTCATTGCTGGTTGAGACGGCAGGACTGCTGCTCTTGTGGCTGGCGCCGACGGCCTGGATAGCGCTGGTAGGCGCGGCGCTCACCGGGGCAGGGTGTTCATTGATTTTCCCGGCGCTGGGCGTGGAGGTTGTGAAACGCGTACCTTCTCAGGTACGCGGTACGGCGCTCGGCGGTTACGCCGCGTTTCAGGATATCTCCTACGGCGTTACCGGCCCGCTGGCGGGCGTGCTGGCCACGTCATGCGGCTATCCTTCCGTATTCCTCGCGGGAGCGATCTCCGCGGTGGTTGGCATCCTGGTGACGATATTATCGTTCCGGCGTGGTTAAGAAACCAGCCAGAAAAGCGCCAGTACAATTATTAGCGCGATAAACAACAGGCCTGGCCGCGCAGACAGATTTTTTACGGTTTCAATCATCGGCGCGAACGGGCGGTAGATGGGTTGAATAGAGAGCGGTTCCAGCTCATCCGCCTCCCGCTCTACGCGACGCAGGAAAATATGGTTAAGTAAATCCTGCACCTGGGCGGTGGTCAGCACCGTTTGCGGCTGAATTTGATAAGTGTGTTGGGCATACTCTTTGATCGCTGTGAGTTCGTCCGGTTCCAGCGGTTGTTTTAACGCAGCTTGCAGCGTATGTAGCGTAGGCGCGTGTTGTAGTGACAGCGTCTGCCGCGCCTGTAGCCATGTCGCCAGATGGGTAAACTGCTTTGCCGGAATGAGCTCGCCGCTTTTCACGCCGGAGAGTTCCAGCATTGATTGCCAGATAAGTTTGTTTGACTCGCCGGTCGCGGCTGCCAGCTTCGTCACCAACTGATTCAACGTATTATGTTCAGCAGGCAATAATGGCCGATCCGTTGCCGGACGTTGCTGCGGCTGCGGAATGGAAAGCTGCCCCTGTTGCAGGAGCGTCAGCACGTTTTTGAGTTGATCGGGCGTAAGCTGGCTAAGCGCGGTTTGACCGTATTGCTGACGGATAAAATCGCTGACGGCCTGACGATTATTCCCGACGCCAAGCAGCTCTGTTAGCTGTGAAAGTACCTGACGATTGGCGTGATTTTGCTGCGCTACGCCCAGACGCTGGGTAAGATTCTGTTCAGCGGCGGGGAAGTGGCGCGACAGTAGCGGCGCGTCATTTTTTATCCCCAGATCGTGTTTCATTCCGGCCCATACTTCCGCGCTTTGCTGCTGGGTCAGTGAAATCAGGCGCGTGATCAGCCTTTCCAGTACCGTACGCTGTTGCATGGAAAGCGGCTGCTCGCTCGCAGCGGAAAGAGGATTACGCCCTTCGCCTGGAGGCTGTGCAGGGGCGCCGGAGATGGGATGCATAATTAATTATCCTTTAACCATAAATCTGAGCAATATATGCCTGGCGGCCAGATTATGGCACACTTGTCCGGTTAACTCTCGTTCTCAAACAGGTACGACAGTCGTGAAAATTCTCGTTGATGAAAATATGCCTTACGCCCGCGAATTATTTAGCCGCCTGGGTGAGGTAAAGGCAGTGCCGGGTCGCCCGATCCCCGTTGAAGAATTGAACCATGCCGATGCGTTAATGGTGCGTTCGGTCACGAAAGTGAATGAATCGCTGCTGAGCGGCACGCCGATTAACTTCGTTGGTACTGCTACGGCAGGCACCGATCATGTGGATGAGGCATGGCTGAAGCAGGCGGGCATCGGTTTTTCAGCCGCGCCCGGCTGTAATGCTATCGCCGTGGTGGAGTATGTGTTTTCCGCGCTGTTGATGCTGGCCGAACGTGACGGCTTTTCGTTACGCGATCGCACTATAGGGATTGTCGGCGTGGGTAACGTCGGAAGCCGGCTACAGACCAGGCTTGAAGCGTTGGGTATCCGCACGTTGCTGTGCGATCCGCCACGCGCCGCACGCGGGGACGAGGGTGATTTTCGTACGCTGGATGAGCTGGTGCAGGAAGCGGATGTCCTGACTTTCCATACGCCGCTCTATAAAGACGGACCGTACAAAACGCTGCATCTGGCCGATGAGACGCTGATCCGTCGACTGAAACCCGGCGCCATTCTCATTAACGCCTGCCGCGGTCCGGTGGTGGATAACGCCGCGTTGCTGGCGCGACTTAATGCCGGGCAGCCGCTGAGCGTGGTGCTTGATGTGTGGGAGGGCGAACCGGATCTTAACGTCGCGCTACTGGAAGCCGTGGATATCGGCACGTCGCATATTGCCGGCTATACGCTGGAAGGCAAAGCGCGCGGCACCACCCAGGTCTTTGAGGCGTATAGCGCGTTTATTGGCCGCGAGCAGCATGTCGCGCTGGAGACATTACTGCCTGCGCCTGAGTTTGGTCGTATTACGCTTCATGGCCCGCTGGATCAACCGACGCTGAAAAGACTGGCGCATTTGGTGTATGATGTGCGCCGCGACGATGCGCCGCTGCGTAAAGTCGCTGGAATTCCGGGTGAATTTGATAAATTGCGTAAAAATTATCTTGAGCGCCGTGAATGGTCGTCTTTATACGTGATGTGTGACGACGAAACGGCAGCCGCCTTGCTGTGTAAGCTAGGTTTTAACGCTGTTCATCACCCGGCACATTAATGTCTTCTTAATGCTCCCTGTCGAATAATGCGACAGGGACGCTTATGTATTTCTGGAGTAAATCACCATGTCTGAAGGCTGGAACATTGCCATTCTGGGCGCAACGGGCGCCGTAGGCGAAGCCCTGCTTGAAACACTGGCTGAACGCCAGTTCCCGGTCGGTGAAATTTATGCGTTGGCGCGTCATGAAAGCGCGGGCGAGCACCTCCGTTTTGGTGGCAAGTCGGTCATTGTCCAGGATGCGGCGGACTTTGACTGGACGCAGGCGCAGTTGGCGTTTTTCGTTGCCGGCGCAGAGGCATCGGCTGCCTGGATAGACGACGCGACTAATGCAGGTTGCCTGGTGATAGATTCCAGCGGTCTGTTCGCGCTGGAGCCTGATGTGCCGCTGGTCGTGCCGGAAGTTAACCCGTATGTACTGGCGGATTACCGTAACCGTAACGTGATTGCGGTCGCCGATAGTCTGACCAGTCAACTGCTGGCGGCGCTCAAGCCGTTAATCGATCAGGGGGGACTGTCGCGCATCGCCGTCACCAGTATGTTATCAGCGTCCGCACAGGGGAAAAAAGCGGTCGATGCGCTGGCCGGACAGAGTGCGAAGCTGCTTAACGGCATACCGATTGATGAAGATGATTTCTTTGGCCGCCAGTTAGCGTTCAATATGCTGCCGCTGCTGCCGGATCGTGAAGGCAGCGTGCGCCAGGAACGTCGTATCGTCGATGAAGTGCGTAAAATTTTACAGGACGATGGCGTGATGATCTCCGCCAGTGTCGTGCAGTCGCCGGTGTTCTATGGCCATGCGCAGATGGTGAGCTTTGAAGCGCTCCGTCCGCTGGCGGCGGAAGAGGCGCGCGAGGCGTTTTCCCGCGGTGAAGATATCGTACTGTCAGAAGAGACGGATTACCCGACGCAGGTGGGCGACGCTTCCGGCAATCCACAGCTTTCTATTGGCTGTGTGCATAATGATTACGGTATGCCGGAACAAATTCAGTTCTGGTCAGTGGCGGACAACGTGCGTTTCGGCGGCGCGCTGATGGCCGTTAAAATTGCGGAGAAGCTGGTGCAGGAGTATCTGTACTGATGTCCGGACAGCAATCATCGCCGGTCTATAAAATTGCGCTGGGTATTGAGTACGACGGCAGCAAGTATTATGGCTGGCAGCGTCAGAATGAAGTGCGCAGCGTGCAGGAAAAGCTGGAAAAAGCGCTCTCGCAGGTGGCAAATGAACCTATTAACGTGTTCTGCGCCGGGCGTACCGATGCCGGCGTTCACGGCACCGGGCAGGTTGTCCATTTCGAAACGACCGCATTGCGCAAAGATGCGGCATGGACGCTGGGGGTAAATGCGAATTTGCCTGGTGACATTGCCGTGCGCTGGGTGAAAACTGTACCGGATGATTTTCACGCGCGATTTAGCGCTACGGCTCGCCGTTATCGCTATATCATCTACAATCATCGACTGCGTCCTGCGGTATTAGCAAAAGGCGTGACGCATTACTATGAGCCGCTGGATGCAGAGCGGATGCATCGCGCGGCGCAGTGTCTGCTTGGCGAAAATGATTTTACCTCGTTTCGCGCGGTGCAGTGCCAGTCGCGCACGCCGTGGCGTAATGTGATGCACATCAACGTTACCCGCCACGGCCCTTATGTGGTGGTCGATATCAAAGCGAATGCCTTTGTTCATCATATGGTCAGGAATATTGTCGGCAGCCTGCTGGAAGTAGGCGCTCACAACCAGCCGGAGAGCTGGATCGCAGAGCTGTTAGCGGCCAGGGACAGAACGCTGGCGGCGGCAACGGCGAAGGCGGAGGGGCTATATTTGGTTGCGGTGGATTACCCTGACCGGTTTGACCTTCCAAAACCGCCAATGGGCCCGCTATTTCTGGCGGACTAATCCGAATCGTACACCCGAAACGTGTCGGGTAGAAAGGCAAAGACAAATATGGACCTGATCTACTTTATTATTGATTTTATTCTGCACATCGATGTGCATCTGGCGGAGCTGGTCGCGGAGTACGGCGTCTGGGTGTACGCTATTTTGTTTTTGATTCTGTTTTGTGAAACCGGCCTGGTCGTCACGCCGTTCCTGCCGGGCGACTCGCTGCTGTTTGTCGCCGGGGCGCTGGCTTCGCTGGAAACCAACGATCTCAATGTGCATGTCATGGTGGCGTTAATGCTGATCGCCGCAATTGTCGGCGATGCGGTAAATTACACGATTGGTCGACTGTTCGGCGAAAAACTGTTCAGTAATCCGAATTCGAAAATTTTCCGCCGCAGTTATCTGGATAAAACCCACCAGTTTTATGAAAAACACGGCGGTAAAACTATCATTCTCGCTCGCTTCGTGCCGATCGTCAGAACCTTTGCGCCGTTTGTGGCAGGGATGGGGCACATGTCCTATCGGCATTTTGCCGCTTATAACGTCATCGGCGCGCTGCTGTGGGTGCTGCTCTTTACCTACGCCGGTTATTTCTTCGGTACGATACCGTTGATTCAGGATAACCTTAAGCTGCTGATTGTGGGGATTATCGTGGTTTCGATATTACCTGGCGTCATTGAGATTGTCCGGCATAAGCGCGCTGCGTCGCGTGCCGCAAAATAGAAAGTAACTCAGCGGTTCGACCACTTTTTTATCCAAAGTTTCGGGCTGTTATGTTTTAATGTGCAACATTCATGGTCTGTTGGGGGCAAAAATGGCATTATGCGCCCCTTATAATAAAGCTGACTAAGGTTCAGGCAGAAAGGTCACCAATGAGCTGGATTGAACGAATTAAAAGCAACATTACTCCCACCCGCAAGGCTAGCATTCCTGAAGGGGTGTGGACCAAGTGTGATAGCTGCGGTCAGGTTTTATACCGCGCTGAGCTGGAACGTAATCTTGAGGTCTGTCCTAAGTGTGACCATCATATGCGCATGTCGGCGCGCAATCGCCTGCATAGCCTGTTAGATGAAGGTTCCCTTGTGGAGTTGGGTAGCGAGCTGGAGCCAAAAGACGTGCTCAAGTTCCGCGACTCCAAAAAATATAAAGACAGACTGGCGTCCGCGCAGAAAGAAACCGGCGAGAAAGACGCGCTGGTGGTCATGAAAGGGACGCTTCACGGTATGCCGGTTGTCGCCGCCGCGTTTGAATTCGCGTTCATGGGCGGCTCAATGGGGTCTGTCGTTGGCGCACGCTTCGTTCGCGCCGTTGAACAGGCGCTGGAAGACAACTGTCCGTTAGTGTGTTTCTCTGCTTCCGGCGGCGCGCGTATGCAAGAAGCGTTGATGTCGCTGATGCAGATGGCGAAAACCTCTGCTGCGCTGGCGAAAATGCAGGAACGTGGTCTACCCTACATTTCGGTATTGACCGATCCGACAATGGGCGGCGTTTCCGCCAGTTTTGCGATGCTGGGCGATCTCAACATCGCCGAGCCAAAAGCCCTGATTGGCTTCGCCGGCCCGCGTGTTATCGAACAAACCGTTCGTGAGAAGCTCCCGCCGGGATTCCAGCGCAGTGAGTTCCTGATCGAAAAAGGCGCTATTGATATGATCGTCCGCCGCCCGGAAATGCGCCTGAAGCTGGCGAGCATTCTGGCGAAGCTGATGAATCTGCCCGCGCCGAACCCGGACGCCCCGCGTGAAGGCGTGGTGGTGCCTCCGGCGCCGGATCAGGAGTCTGAGGCCCGATAACTGAAAAGGGCAGGGCCGCAGGCTCTGCCCTTTTGCTTTTCACCGTAAAGAAGCAGCGGAATCAATGAAAAACAAATCTATACCTCAAGCTGCGTCGCCCCTGGCCTCGTGGCTTTCTTATCTGGAAAACCTGCACAGCAAGAGTATCGATTTAGGCCTTGAGCGCGTAAGCCAGGTGGCAGCGCGTCTGGACATCCTCAAGCCTGCGCCGTTCGTTTTTACCGTTGCGGGAACCAACGGCAAAGGTACGACCTGTCGAACGCTGGAGTCGGTGTTAATCGCGGCGGGATACCGTGTGGGCGTCTATAGTTCACCTCATCTGGTACGTTACACCGAGCGCGTGCGCGTGCAGGGGAAAGAATTAGCGGAATCCGCGCATACCGCGTCCTTTGCGGAAATAGAAGCGGCGCGCGGCGATATTTCATTGACCTATTTTGAATATGGCACGTTGTCGGCATTGTGGCTGTTTAAACAGGCTAACCTTGACGTGGTGATTCTGGAGGTCGGGTTGGGCGGGCGCCTGGACGCCACGAACATTGTGGATGCCGATGTAGCGGTAATTACCAGCATCGCGCTTGACCATACTGACTGGCTGGGGCCGGATCGCGAAAGTATCGGCCGCGAGAAGGCCGGGATTTTTCGCGCGGAAAAACCCGCTATCGTCGGCGAACCGGAAATGCCGGCAACCATCGCGGATGTCGCGCAGGAGACCGGCGCGCTGTTGCGGCGTCGCGGCGTTGACTGGCGTTATGAGGTGACAGCGACCCACTGGGCGTTTACCGATGGCGACGGCACGCTTGCCGGACTGCCGTTGCCGCAGGTTCCCCAGCCGAATGCCGCCACCGCCCTGGCCGCGCTGCGCGCCAGCAGGTTGAACATTGACGAGCAGGCGATTCGCGACGGTATTGCGCAGGCTACCTTGCCGGGACGTTTTCAAATCGTGAGTGAGTCGCCGCGCGTTATCTTTGATGTCGCCCATAATCCTCACGCGGCGGAATACCTGACGGGTCGTCTGAAAATGTTGCCGAAACGCGGGCGCGTGCTTGCGGTGATTGGTATGCTGCATGATAAAGATATCGCCGGCACGTTAGCCTGGTTGAAAAGCGTGGTTGACGACTGGTATTGTGCTCCGTTAGAGGGGCCGCGCGGCGCGACGGCGGAACAACTTCTGGAACATCTGGGGAAAGGGAATGTCTATGATAGCGTCGCGCAGGCATGGCAGGCCGCTATCGACGCGGCGCAGCTAGAAGATACCGTGCTGGTGTGCGGATCATTCCACACCGTCGCACATGTTATGGAAGTGATAGACGCGGGGAGAATCGGTGGCGAGTAAGTTTCAGAATCGTTTAGTCGGCACGATTGTGTTAGTCGCGCTGGGGGTTATTGTGCTTCCCGGTCTGCTGGACGGACAGAAAAAGCATTATCAGGATGAATTTGCTGCGATTCCACTGGTACCGAAGCCTGGCGACCGTGATGAGCCGGATATGATGCCGGCCGCAACGCAGGCGCTGCCGACACAGCCGCCGGAAGGGGCGGCTGAAGAGGTGCGGGCGGGAGATGCGGCAGCGCCATCGCTGGACCCGTCGCGCATGGCGTCTAACAATGTTGAGCTTGATCCGATACCGGCGGAGACGCCTAAACCGAAGCCGGTTGAAAAGCCGAAGCCGCAGCCTAAACCGCAACAGCCGGTTGTCGCCGCTTCCACGCCGACGCCCGCGCCGCAACCAGTCGCCGACGATAAACCTGCGCCGACCGGCAAAGCCTATGTCGTACAGTTGGGCGCGCTGAAAAATGCGGATAAAGTCAACGAGATAGTCGGCAAGCTTCGTTCCGCCGGGTTCCGGGTTTATACTTCCCCCTCAACGCCGGTACAGGGTAAAATAACCCGTATTCTCGTTGGGCCGGATGCGTCGAAAGATAAGATGAAAGGATCGCTTGGCGAGCTCAAGCAGATTTCCGGGTTAAGCGGCGTGGTGATGGGATATAGCCCGAACTAAGGCGCGTTTTGCCTGAGCACGCAGCGTTAAGGCCTACGGTGTTCACCTGGTAAATAGCCGAAGTTCTGTAGGCAGGATAAGGCGTTTACGTCGCCATCCGGCAGAAGGAATAAACCTGGTATCCTGCGCTTATCAGGCCGATGGCAGCTCTTCTGGTCGTGCCCGAAGAGATAAAAAGTGTGATGGCGTTGAATATTTTTTCAGCGCCATTTTTATTTACGCGTGGGAAGGAAATCCCTACGCAAACGTTTTCTTTTTCTGTTAGAATGCGCCCCGAACAGGACGACAGGGCGTAAAATCGTGGGACATCTATGGTCTGGATTGATTACGCCATTATCGCGGTGATTGCTTTTTCCTGTCTGGTTAGCCTGATCCGCGGCTTTGTTCGTGAAGCGTTATCGCTGGTGACGTGGGGTTGTGCTTTCTTTGTCGCCAGTCACTACTACACTTACCTGTCTGTCTGGTTTACGGGCTTTGAAGACGAACTGGTTCGTAATGGGATTGCTATCGCGGTACTGTTTATCGCGACGCTTATCGTCGGCGCTATCGTGAATTTTGTGATAGGTCAGCTAGTAGAAAAGACCGGCCTGTCGGGAACTGACCGGGTGTTGGGGATCTGTTTCGGCGCACTGCGAGGCGCGCTGATTGTCGCCGCCATTCTGTTCTTCCTTGATACCTTTACCGGCTTGTCGAAAAGCGAAGACTGGAGCAAATCGCAGCTCATCCCGCAGTTCAGCTTCATCATCAGATGGTTCTTTGACTATCTGCAAAGCTCGTCGAGTTTCTTGCCCAGGACGTAACAGGTTCTGAGATGTGGCTTAACGAGGAAAATGACGTATGTGCGGTATTGTCGGTATCGCCGGTGTTATGCCGGTCAACCAGTCGATTTATGACGCGTTAACAGTGCTCCAGCATCGTGGTCAGGATGCTGCCGGTATCATCACCATTGATGCGAATAACTGCTTCCGCTTGCGTAAGGCAAACGGGCTGGTGAACGATATTTTTGAAGCTCGCCACATGCAGCGTTTGCAGGGCAACATGGGGATTGGCCATGTACGCTACCCTACCGCAGGCAGCTCCAGCGCTTCGGAAGCGCAACCTTTTTACGTTAACTCGCCGTATGGCATCACGTTGGCCCATAATGGCAACCTGACTAACGCGCACGAGCTACGTAAAAAGCTGTTTGAAGAAAAGCGCCGTCATATCAACACCACCTCCGATTCCGAAATTCTGCTCAATATTTTCGCCAGCGAGCTCGACAACTTCCGTCACTATCCGCTGGAAGCCGACAATATTTTTGCCGCGATTGCCGCGACTAACCGTCAAATCCGCGGCGCCTATGCCTGCGTGGCGATGATTATCGGCCACGGCATGGTGGCTTTTCGCGATCCGCACGGCATTCGCCCGTTAGTGCTGGGCAAGCGTGACGTTGGCGATGGTCGTACGGAGTATATGGTCGCTTCTGAAAGCGTGGCGCTGGATACGCTGGGCTTTGAGTTTCTGCGCGATGTCGCGCCGGGCGAAGCTATCTATATTACCGAAAAGGGGCAACTGTTCACGCGCCAGTGCGCGGATAACCCGGTCAGTAATCCCTGCCTGTTCGAGTACGTTTATTTTGCTCGCCCGGACTCCTTTATCGACAAAATCTCCGTCTACAGCGCTCGTGTGAATATGGGCACCAAACTTGGCGAAAAAATCGCTCGTGAATGGGAAGATCTGGACATCGACGTCGTGATCCCTATCCCGGAAACCTCCTGCGATATCGCACTGGAAATTGCCCGTATTCTCGGCAAGCCGTACCGCCAGGGATTTGTCAAAAATCGTTACGTGGGACGTACCTTTATCATGCCGGGCCAACAGCTACGCCGTAAATCCGTGCGCCGTAAGCTCAATGCTAATCGCGCGGAATTCCGCGATAAGAACGTCCTGCTGGTGGATGATTCCATCGTGCGTGGCACCACATCAGAGCAGATCATCGAGATGGCCCGGGAAGCCGGCGCGAAGAAGGTTTATCTGGCGTCCGCCGCGCCGGAAATTCGTTTCCCCAACGTCTATGGCATTGATATGCCGACCGCCAATGAGCTGATCGCGCATGGTCGCGAGGTGGATGAGATTCGGCAGATTATCGGCGCAGACGGGCTTATCTTCCAGGATCTGAACGATCTGATCGAAGCCGTACGCGCGGAAAACCCGGATATCCAGCAGTTTGAATGTTCGGTATTTAACGGGGTATATGTCACCAAAGACGTAGACCAGCAATACCTCGACTTCCTGGATTCATTACGTAATGACGACGCCAAAGCGGTGCTGTTCCAGAACGAAATGGAAAACCTGGAAATGCATAACGAAGGCTAATGGCTTTGCCAGCGGCGCGATGCCGCTGGCCGATGTCAATTACGTACCACGCCGAAGCGAATAGCGTATTTTTGTACTTTGTACTGTAACGTGGTGCGCGATACGTTAAGGCTGCGGGCCGCGGCGGCAATATTCCCCTGATGCGTATCCAGCGCGGTTTCTATTAAATGCCTTTCGTAGTTGGCAACCCGTACCTCCAGCGACCCTTCATACTGCGGATCGGGTGACGAGGGAAGGGGATTTTCCGGCGCGGTTTCCGGTACGCCTAAATTTAACTCGTCCTGTTCAAAAATGATGTGTTTCAGCAGCCCGTCTTTTTCCTGCATGATCATACTGCGTACAATCGCGTTTTCCAGCATCCTGACATTACCCGGCCAGGCGTGATTGAGCAGATCAGCACGTGCCGTCTCGCTTAATCCGTGAATATCCTGCGGCACATCATTACGGTATTTATCAATAAAATAATTCGCCAGTAAGGGAATATCTTCCGGGCGGGCGCGCAGTGGCGGTAACGTCAACATTCCGACGCTCAACCGATAAAAAAGATCCGCCCGCAGGCGTTCTTGTTGAATTAATTTGACGGGCGCTTCGTTCATGGCGGCAACGATCCTGACATCAGAGTGGAGTTGCTGTTGTCCGCCGAGCCGCCAGAAGGTTTTATCCTGCAAGAATCGCAGCAGCTTACTTTGCATTTCTATCGGCATGGCGTTCAGCTCATCAAGAAAGAGCGTTCCCCCGTTTGCCAACTCCAGATAGCCCTGGCTATTTTCCGCGCCAGTATAGGCGCCGCGCACGGTGCCGAAAAGCGTACTTTCGATAAGCGTAGGCGGTAGAGCGCCGCAGTTCAGGGCGATGAAGGGTTTATTCGCCCGCTTGCTGCATTGATGTATCAGGCGGGAAAATAGCTCCTTACCCGTACCCGTCTCCCCGACAATCGTCACCGGAATATTACTGGCGGCCAGCCGTTTGGCTTTGGCGATATTACTGAGCATTTCCGGGTTTTCGGTAATAATGGCATGGTGCTTCTCATGGCGATCGGCATACAGCAGTTGGTTCAGTTCTACCACCTGCTCCTGGAGCCGCCTGACGCCGGACATATTCCTGCCGATTTCGATAACGCCGACCATGCCGCCATCGCTTGCATAGAGCGGTGCGGTGGTGTGCTGATAGTCAACGGCCTGGCCTCGCGCATTGTAATAAATTTGATAATGGCCAATGTATTCCACGCCTTTTTTTAACGATGAAAGCATCGTACTTTGCGTCTCTTTCATGCCCGGATAGACATCCAGCATATGTTTTCCCATTGCCCGTTCAATGCTGTAGCCGTCCAGATCCGCGCTTTCCTGATTGTAGTAAACGTATTCACCACGCTCATTAATGACGGCCAACGGCTGATGAATCAAATCGAAAAAGCGGGAAAACATCCTGAGCGCCGAGGCCAGTTCCTGATTGGTGGATGCCATACATGCATTCCTTATATCTATTGTTCATGTTGCCATTATAAAAGTGACGAATTTTCGTCGTTGTGATGAATAGCAAACTCAATGACGAAAATGAGAAATAGCTTATTTTTATAAGTAATTGATTATTTTGATAAAAAATAGTGGCATGCCTTTTGCTTTATCCCTGTAAAGAATGCGTATTTTTACCATAAACATTAAGCAGAGGGCGTTATGACTGACTCGATTATGCAGAATTACAACCAGCTACGTGAGCAGGTAATCAACGGCGATCGCCGTTTCCAGCACAAAGACGGTCATTTGTGTTTTGAAGGGGTCGATCTGGACGCTCTGGCGCGCCAGTACCCCACGCCGTTCTATGTGTTTTCTGAGCCGGAGATTATTCGTAACATTCATGAAATCCAGCAGGCATTTGCGGCGCATAAAAATACCAAAACCTTCTTTGCGTCAAAAACCTGCTCGGTCATGGGGGTATTGAAAGCCATTCGTGACGCCGGAATTTGCGCGGAGGCAAACTCACAATATGAGGTTCGCAAGTGTCTGGAGATAGGCTTTCGCGGCGATCAGATCGTCTTCAACGGCGTGGTGAAAAAGCCTGCCGATCTGGAATATGCCATCGCTAACGATCTGTATCTTATTAATGTTGATAGCCTGTATGAGCTGGAACATATTGATGCCATCTCTCGCAAGCTGAAGAAAGTCGCCAATGTTTGCGTCCGCGTAGAGCCGAATGTTCCCTCGGCGACGCATGCGGAACTGGTTACCGCTTTCCATGCGAAGTCGGGTCTCGACCTGGAACAGGCGGAAGAAACCTGCCGCCGCATTCTGGCAATGCCTTATGTGCATTTGCGCGGCTTGCATATGCATGTAGGCGATCAGGTGCCGGAGTCAGAGCCTTTCGCAAAAGCGACTAAAGTGCTGGTGGATGAATCCCGTCGCCTGGAAGAGGTGCTCGGTATTAAATTTGATTTGATTAACGTGGGCGGCGGAATTCCGGTTCCCTATAAATATGACGACGAGAATGGCGACCCGTTAAAAGATAATATGTATGCCGGTATTACCGCCCAGGATTTTGCCGATGCGGTCATTCGCGAAGTGCATAAATGGCGTACCGATGTGGAAATATGTATTGAACCGGGACGTAAAGTGACCGGGTCGGCGGCGGTTTTACTTACGGAAGTCTCCTGCGAAAAACGTAAAACAAATTACGATCTTAACGGCAATGTGGAATGCCACGTTGAATGGAAATTTGTCGACGCTGGTTACAGCGTACTTTCTGACAGCCAGCATTTTGACTGGTTCTTTTATGTCTATAACGCCTCTCGCATGACGGCAGCGCACGACGCCTGGATAAAATTAGCCGGGCCGCTGTGTGATGGCGGGGATTATTTCCACATGGGAGTGAAAGGCGAAGAGTTTTTACTGCCGAAGGAGACTCATGTTGGCGATATTGTCGCGTTTCTTGATGCCGGGGCATACACCATTGAAAGTCAAACCGTTTATAACAACCGTCCGCGCACGGGCGTGGTGATGATCGATAAAAATGGTGAGACGCGTCTGATTCGTCGGGAAGACAGTTACGAAGATATGGTCAAGTACGACATTTATTAATACTGTTTTGGGCTTCAGTTTCATGCTGAAGCCCGTCGTCAGATGATAAGAAGAGGGCAGTGATGCCTGAATGCATAACAGGAGATGGCCATGAGTAACACGAATTCTGGCTTACTTGGCATCAAAGACATTGTCTTTATGAATGTCATCGCTATTCTGAGTTTGCGGCAAATCCCTAACGTGGCGCCTTACGGGGCATCGGCCATGTTGTTATGGGTGATAGCCGCATTCTGCTTGTTTTTTCCTTTAGCGATGGTATGCGGCGAGCTGTCAACCGGCTGGCCGAAAGATGGCGGGATATTTGTCTGGATTAAAGAGGCATTTGGTAAACGTATTGCATGGATTGTCGTGGTTTGTTTTCTCTTTTCCTGCGTACTGTTTTTCCCATTAATGCTGCAATTCGGCTTTACCGCGTTGGGCTATATGATCGGCGGCGGCCTGGCGGAAAATAAAGCATTTATCGGTATTGGTTCCGCGGTAATTTTCTGGCTATTAACGCTGATGAATATCCGCGGGATGGAATGGACAAAAATTATTAATAGCATCAGCGCCTGGTGCGGCGTATTTATTCCCTCCGCCATCCTCATTTTACTGGCGGTGGTATGGCTATGTACCGGACACCAGATGCAGACGGACTACACTACAGCGAAAAACTGGATTCCGGATCTCGGACACTGGGATACGATCGTTTTCTTATCCAGCATGATGTTTGCGTTTGCCGGACTGGAGGTCGCCCCGATGATTGCCGGGCGTACCCGTAATCCACAGCGTGATTTTCCGCGAGCGATGGCCGTCTCCGCCGCCGTTATCGTTGGGATCTATATGGTCGGCACCTGGGCGCTAAACACGCTTTTACCCGCCGGGAAAACCGACATTGTGGCAGGCGTCATGCAGGCTATGCATGCTGCTGCGGATACGCTGCATATGCCGTGGTTAATTCCTGTTATGGCCATCTGTATGTTTTTTGGCGCTCTCGGGCAGATTAACTCCTGGCTGGTGGGGCCGATTTATATGCTCCAGGAAGCCTCGCGTGAAGATAATCTGCTGGGGGACCGAATCGGCAAATTACATCCGGTGTGGAAAACGCCCGCCTTTGCCTTGACTGTACAGGCGATTATTGTCACGGTCCTGTGTTTTTCGACTTTTATTTCGCCAAGCGTTGCGGCGGCTTACTGGATGTTAACGGCGCTAACGACCATCACCTATTTTATTCCTTACCTGGTGATGTTCCCGGCGTTCTGGCGTTTACGTAAGACTCAGCCGGATACGCCAAGAAGTTTTAAAATTCCGGGCAAGGTTTTACCGGCTATTTTACCCGCGCTGGGCTTTCTTTCTATCGCCTTTGCCGTTGCGCTGTTATTTATTCCGCCTTCTCAAATTGATATGGGCGGATATTTCCAGTACGCCGGGAAAATTATTGGCGGAGCCGTGCTGGCGGTTGTCGTCGCGGAGTACATTTACCATCGGGCGCAGAAACGTAATGCCCGTTTAAGCATGGCGGGAGGAAAATAAAATGTATATGCCAGTTCTGGAAATCAATCTACGCAAGCTGGAAGAAAACGCCCGCACGGAAAAAGCTCTGCTGGCAAGCAGCGGTATTGACGTGATGGCTGTCAATAAAGTTTTTGACGGCTGCGTGGAAACTGCACAGGCGGTGTTCAACGGCGGAATTACCGTTATTGCTGAATCACGAACCTATAATTTGAAAAAAATACGCGAGACAGGATGTACGACTTGCCTGTTACGCAGCCCGTGTCTGAGTGAAATCGAAGATGTGGTGCGCTACGCGGATATTAGTTTAAATAGCGAGCCGGTGGTATTACGGGCATTATCGCAAGAAGCCCAACGCCAGGGGAAAACGCATCAGGTATTACTGATGGTGGATATGGGCGATTTACGCGAGGGTATCTGGTTTGGTGAATATCAACGCATTCTTGAGACCGTGACTCTGATTACTGGTCTGCCCGGTCTGGAATTATATGGACTGGGCACCAACTTTAATTGTTACGGCACCGTGTTGCCAACGGTAAAAAATGGCGAGGATTTTCTGGCGCTGGCCGCCCGGCTGGAAGCCGACAGCGGTATTCCTGTCCGGCGGCTTTCTGCGGGAAACTGCACCAGCTATCACCTGCTGGATAAAGGTATCTGGCCGCAGGGACTGAATCATCTGCGCATCGGCGGACTGCATGAATTCGGCATTGAATATGTGGACATGAAATACCTGAATGAATTTCACCACTCCGCAAAACCGGTAGATAAAGCCTGTTCCGATATGTATATCCTGGAAGCGGAAATCATCGAACTGAACAGTAAACCTACCGTCCCGGTCGGGGAGCTGGGCGTCGATGCCTTTTTGCAAAGTAAAACCTTTGTCGATCGTGGCATACGCCGACGCGCATTGCTGGCGTTTGGTCGCCAGGATGTGCCGTCGGATAACTGTGTGCCATGCGACGACGCTATCACTATCTTAGGGCAAACCAGCGATCATACGCTGGTGGATATTGAAGATTGTCGTCAGTCGCTAAAAGTAGGCGATGTGGTTCGCTTTGAGCTGGATTATACGGGCCTGTTAATGGCCTGCCAGACCAAAGGCGTCGCCTGGAGGTTTACGCGTTAACGCATAACCGCCGCGGCTATGTCGCGGCGGCATCTTTGACCTCACGAAAGACAGGGAGTAACGATGGATACCCTGCAACAATCTCCGCCAGCAGAGCCTGAAGGCGGTCTGCGGCGTAACCTGAAGAAGCGGCACCTGCTGATGATGTCGCTGGGCGGCACGATTGGCACCGGCTTATTTATCGGCATTGCCGAACCGTTAAGCAGCGTCGGGCCGGCGGGAACCTTACTGGCCTATCTGTTTGCCGGAACCATTATGCTGGCGACGATGATGTGTCTTGGCGAATTATCATGCGCTTTTCCTCACTCCGGTTCATTTCAACATTACGCGCTGATGTTTATGCCGTCACCTTGCTGGAGCTATACCATTGGCTGGCTTTACTGGTTTAGCTGGGTCTTTTCCCTGGCGGCCGACCTCACTGCCGCAGGGTTTATTGCTCACCAGTTTTTCCCCGCGGTTCCGGTATATATGTTCTGCCTGGCGATTCTGCTCATCCTGACGGCCATCAATCTTACCTCCGCAAAAAGTTTTGGCGAATGCGAATACTGGCTTTCGGCCATTAAGGTCTTCGCGATCGTGCTGTTTATCTGCGCGGGCGGGGTCATGATCTACTCGCTAATGGGCCATAGTGACTGGCACCCGACGTTAAAAACAGACGGAATGTGGTTTCCACACGGTTGGGAGCAAATTGTGGTCTGTATGACGATCGTGATTTACTCCTTCCAGGGGGTGGAACTGGTAGGAAATGCGGCAGGGGAGACTGAATCGCCGCACATTATTTTACCGAAAGTGATCCTGGGGATCGGTCTCAGAATCATTTTGTTTTACGGCCTGGCGATTGCGGTGCTGGCGCTGGTCTATCCGCATGAACTGACGCCAAATGGACAAAGTCCCTTTGTATGGGTATTCTCCCACGCGGGCATTCCGGGGGCGGATACGCTGATGACGCTGGTAATCTTTTCCGCCGCGGTTTCTGCCGCTAACTCGGCCATTTACGCCAGTTCGCGCATGCTGTGGTCTATGGCGGGCGATCGCTTTGCGCCAGCCTGCTTTGGTAAAACGAACGGCGGCGGCGTGCCGGTGTATGCTATTTTAATCACGGCCTTGCTGGCGTTGGTGTCGTTGCTGACCCGCTATATTCCCGCACAGCAATTTTATTTATATCTGATCGCCAGTACCGGGCAGGTGGGTTGCCTGGCATGGATAACCATTGGATGGTGCCAGTATCGCTTCCGGCAATCGGTGCGTAATGGCACGTACGCCAGCGATTTGCTACGCTATCGATCGCCGCTTTTCCCCTGGACGGCCCGATTTGTCATTATCACCAATTTTGCCATTATGGTCGGCACCTGGTTTAGTGAGCAGGGGGTAGTGATAATGTTGGTTGAGCTGGCTTTTATGATAGGGATTCTTTTGTCATGGTATCTCTTCAGACCCACTTTGAGCCGATTACGTAACACAGTGGGATGAACGGCGCTCGTAAACGGTAAGAGAACATGAAACGACTCATTGTAGGAATTAGCGGCGCCAGCGGAGCGATTTATGGCGTGCGCTTATTACAAATTTTGCGCGATGTCGATAGCGTGGAAACGCATCTGGTGATGAGCCAGGCGGCCCGGCAAACGCTGGCGCTGGAGACCCATTTTTCGCTGCGCGAGGTGCAGGCGCTGGCCGATGTGACGCACGATGCGCGCGACATTGCCGCCAGCATTTCTTCGGGCTCTTACCCGACGGCGGGAATGGTTATCCTGCCCTGTTCGATTAAAACGCTGTCGGGGATTGTCCACAGTTATACTGACGGACTGCTTACCCGCGCGGCGGATGTGATATTAAAAGAGCGGCGACCTCTGGTGCTGTGTGTGCGCGAAACGCCGCTGCATATCGGGCATTTGCGTTTAATGACCCAGGCCGCTGAGATAGGCGCGGTGATTATGCCGCCGGTTCCGGCTTTTTATCACCTTCCTCAGACGTTAGATGATGTTATAAATCAAACGGTTAATCGAGTACTGGATCAGTTTGACATCCCCCTTCCGCACGATCTTTTTGTTCGCTGGCAGGGCGCATAGCGTTGTCTGTTTAGCGTGCATTATTGTCCCTGTTGCCCTGTTTCAGGGCAATTTTGTAACCGCGATCATATCCTCAACATTTAATTCGTTAAAAGCCGCCGAAACGCTGCGGTTCAACCGTCATACCTGCTATCTTCAACATCAGGACAATATTGCAACGTTTTATTAACAAATTTAACGTCGAATCGTTTTGCTGACGTGAAAATGGCATAAGACCTGCATGAAAAAGTCTGCAAACACACAACGCCACGTAAAACATAAGAAAATGACGCTACTTGAGGGGTATGTATGAAGAAGACCGTTCTCGCTTTGTCTTTGCTGATAGGTCTGGGCGCGACGGCGGCCAGTTACGCCGCGCTCCCGCAAACGGTTCGTATTGGAACAGATACCACCTACGCGCCTTTCTCATCGAAAGATGCCAAAGGCGACTTTATTGGCTTTGATATCGATCTCGGTAATGAAATGTGTAAGCGTATGCAGGTGAAATGTACCTGGGTCGCCAGCGACTTTGATGCGCTTATTCCCTCACTAAAAGCGAAAAAAATCGATGCCATTATTTCATCGCTCTCTATTACCGATAAACGCCAGCAAGAAATCGCGTTTTCCGACAAACTTTACGCGGCGGATTCACGCCTGATTGCGGCAAAAGGGTCTCCCATTCAGCCGACGCTGGAATCGCTGAAAGGCAAGCATGTCGGCGTGCTGCAAGGGTCCACGCAAGAGGCTTACGCCAATGATAACTGGCGCACTAAAGGTGTGGATGTGGTGGCTTATGCCAACCAGGATCTTATCTATTCCGATTTAACCGCCGGTCGTCTGGATGCCGCATTGCAGGATGAAGTCGCCGCCAGCGAAGGTTTCCTGAAGCAGCCAGCGGGCAAAGAGTATGCGTTTGCCGGTCCTTCCGTGAAGGATAAAAAATATTTTGGCGACGGGACGGGGGTTGGGCTGCGTAAAGACGATACCGAGCTAAAAGCCGCGTTTGATAAGGCGCTGACCGAACTGCGCCAGGACGGAACTTACGACAAAATGGCCAAAAAGTACTTCGATTTTAATGTCTACGGCGATTGAGGGAAGGGGATAACGCGCCGCGCTGGGGAACTATCACGGTGCAAAATAGATGTTTTGCACCTTTTTGGTGCATAAGCCGTTGCGGAACAGGCGCATAAATGCATACTTAATCGATTTTTATGCAAAATAAACCGGCTGACAAGGTAGAATGCTTTGCCTTGTCGGCCTGATTAATGGCACGATAGTCGCATCGGATCTGTAAAGATCTCCTGGAAAGACAGTCTGTTGAGGATAGTTATGAAAAAACTGGCGTTATCCCTTTCTCTGGTGCTGGCATTTTCCAGCGCTACCGCAGCATTTGCCGCTATTCCACAAAAGATTCGTATCGGTACCGATCCTACATACGCACCGTTTGAATCCAAAAATGCACAAGGTGAATTGGTCGGCTTTGATATCGATCTGGCCAAAGAGCTGTGCAAACGTATCAACACACAGTGTACGTTCGTGGAAAACCCGCTGGATGCGCTGATTCCGTCTTTAAAAGCGAAGAAAATTGATGCCATCATGTCCTCGCTGTCCATCACTGAAAAGCGCCAGCAGGAAATCGCGTTTACCGACAAGCTTTACGCCGCTGATTCCCGTCTGGTGGTGGCGAAGAACTCTGATATTCAGCCGACCGTCGCGTCGCTGAAAGGCAAGCGCGTCGGCGTGCTACAGGGGACGACGCAGGAGACCTTCGGCAATGAGCACTGGGCGCCGAAAGGGATTGAGATCGTCTCTTACCAGGGGCAGGACAACATTTATTCCGACCTGACGGCTGGCCGTATTGATGCGGCGTTCCAGGACGAGGTCGCGGCCAGCGAAGGTTTCCTTAAACAGCCCGTCGGAAAAGACTATAAATTCGGCGGCCCGGCGGTGAAAGATGAGAAGTTATTCGGCGTAGGAACCGGTATGGGGCTGCGCAAAGAGGATAACGAGCTGCGCGAAGCGCTGAACAAAGCCTTTGCTGAAATGCGTGCTGACGGTACTTACGAAAAGCTGGCGAAAAAGTACTTTGATTTTGATGTTTATGGCGGTTAATCACCGTCGGTGCAGATAAAGCCCAAAGAATATTGACTGTCTGCATTGCCTGAGGGCGCTGTGCGTGTCAGGCCTACGGGGAGCATCGTAGGCCGGGCAAGGCACAGCCGCCATCCGGCGTGATGTGAGGCAAAAATGCAAAAGAGGCTTCTTACTTCACCACACACAACAGGACAGGCTGCATGTTGTACGGGTTTTCAGGCGTAATTTTACAGGGCGCGATCGTCACGCTGGAACTGGCGCTCAGTTCCGTGGTGCTGGCCGTGCTTATCGGTCTCGTCGGCGCGGGGGCGAAGCTTTCGCAAAACCGGGTAACGGGGCTTATTTTTGAAGGGTACACCACCCTGATTCGCGGGGTGCCGGATCTGGTCTTAATGCTGCTGATATTTTACGGATTGCAAATCGCGCTTAACGTGGTGACCGATTCGCTGGGTATCGACCAGATAGATATTGATCCGATGGTGGCCGGTATTATCACCCTTGGTTTCATCTACGGCGCCTATTTTACCGAAACCTTTCGCGGCGCGTTTATGGCGGTGCCGAAAGGCCATATCGAGGCGGCGACGGCCTTTGGTTTTACCCACGGGCAAACCTTCCGGCGGATTATGTTCCCGGCGATGATGCGTTACGCCCTGCCGGGGATCGGCAATAACTGGCAGGTGATACTCAAAGCGACGGCGCTGGTGTCGCTACTGGGCCTGGAAGATGTCGTCAAAGCCACGCAGCTTGCCGGTAAAAGCACCTGGGAGCCTTTCTATTTTGCCGTGGTCTGTGGACTTATCTACCTGGTATTTACCACCGTTTCCAATGGTGTGCTGCTCTTACTTGAGCGTCGCTATTCCGTGGGCGTGAAGAGGGCCGATTTGTGATTGAGATCATTCAGGAGTACTGGAAATCCCTGCTGTGGACGGATGGCTATCGTTTTACCGGCGTGGCGATTACGCTGTGGTTGTTAATTTCATCGGTGGTGATGGGCGGTCTTCTGGCGGTGATTCTGGCGGTAGGTCGCGTTTCCAGTAATAAATTCATCCGTTTTCCCATCTGGCTGTTCACGTATATTTTTCGCGGCACACCGCTGTACGTACAGCTACTGGTGTTCTATTCGGGGATGTATACGCTGGAGATAGTCAAAGGCACCGATCTTCTTAACGCGTTTTTCCGCAGCGGACTGAACTGTACCGTACTGGCGCTGACGCTGAATACCTGCGCGTATACCACGGAGATTTTCGCCGGGGCGATTCGCTCGGTGCCGCACGGTGAAATTGAAGCGGCACGGGCCTATGGCTTCTCGTCATTTAAAATGTATCGCTGCATTATTTTGCCGTCGGCATTACGCATCGCCTTGCCTGCCTACAGCAACGAAGTGATTTTAATGCTGCACTCTACGGCGCTGGCGTTTACCGCGACGGTGCCGGATTTGTTGAAAATCGCCCGCGATATTAACTCAGCGACTTACCAGCCGTTTACCGCGTTTGGCATTGCCGCCGTGTTGTATTTACTCATTTCGTATGTCCTGATAAGCCTGTTCCGTCGGGCGGAAAGACGCTGGTTGCAGCACGTGTCCTCTAAATAATTCGAGTAACATGATGTCAGAAAATAAATTACACGTTATCGATTTGCACAAACGCTACGGCGGTCATGAAGTGCTGAAAGGGGTATCGCTGCAGGCCCGCGCCGGAGATGTGATTAGCATCATCGGCTCGTCCGGCTCCGGTAAAAGCACTTTTTTGCGCTGTATTAACTTCCTCGAAAAACCGAGCGAAGGCGCGATTATCGTGAACGGTCAGAACATTAATCTGGTGCGCGACAAAGACGGGCAGCTCAAAGTGGCGGATAAAAATCAGCTACGCTTGTTGCGTACCCGCCTGACGATGGTGTTTCAGCACTTTAACCTCTGGAGCCACATGACGGTGCTGGAAAATGTGATGGAAGCGCCGATTCAGGTACTGGGATTAAGCAAGCACGACGCGCGCGAGCGGGCGTTGAAATATCTGGCGAAGGTGGGGATTGATGAGCGCGCTCAGGGCAAATATCCCGTCCATCTCTCCGGCGGCCAACAGCAGCGCGTTTCTATTGCGCGCGCGCTGGCGATGGAACCTGACGTTTTACTGTTCGATGAACCCACTTCGGCGCTCGATCCTGAACTGGTCGGCGAAGTGTTGCGCATCATGCAACAACTGGCGGAAGAAGGCAAAACGATGGTGGTGGTCACGCATGAAATGGGCTTCGCTCGCCATGTCTCTTCGCACGTTATTTTTCTGCATCAGGGGAAAATTGAAGAAGAGGGCGATCCGGAGCAGGTGTTCGGCAATCCGCAAAGCCCGCGTTTACAGCAATTCCTGAAAGGCTCGCTGAAATAAAAGAAGCCCGGCGGCGCATCGCTCACCGGGCAGGATACGGCGCTTTGGGAACTAGCGAATCACATCCGCCAGCGCCTCTTCTAAATCATACCAGCGAAATGCGAATCCGGCGGCTTCAAGCCGTTTTGGCAGCGCCCGCTGTCCGCCCAATACCAGCACTGACGACTCTCCCATCAATAAGCGAATTGCCGTCGCCGGAATGCGAATAATCGCCGGACGGCGCAGCGCGCGACCCAGCGCATGAGCAAAATGCTCATTATGGACGGGATACGGCGAGACCATATTGAAGGGACCGCGAAGATCGTTATCCAGCAGCCACAGAATGCCGTTGACCATATCGTCGATGTGAATCCAGGCCAGATATTGCCGACCATTACCCACCGGACCGCCGAGTCCGAGGCGAAACGGCGGAACCATTTTCCCCAGAATCCCGCCTTGCGGCGCCAGGACAACGCCGGTACGCAGCAGGCAGACGCGGGTCTGGTCGCTCTGCGCACGACAGGCAATCTGTTCCCAGCGGGCGCAAAGTTTATGCGTAAATTCGTTGTGCGGCGGCTCATCTTCAGTGACGACAACGTCGCCCAGATCGCCGTAATAGCCCGTGGCGGAGCCGGATATCAACACCGAGGGCGGCGTAGCGCTGGCATGAATTAAATCCACCAACTTTTGCGTGATAGCCCAGCGGCTTTGGCACAACCGTTCTTTTTGTTGCGACGTCCAGCGCTTGTCGGCAATCGGTTCGCCCGCCAGATTGATGATGGCATCAATCTCATTGAGGTGCTCACGTTCCGCCAGCCCTTTCCATAATGTCACTCTGGAATCGAGAATCTGACGCGCGTTATCGGGATTGCGCGTAACGACCGTCACCTGGTGCCCCAGTGTTAACAGCCGGGGAATGAGATGACGCCCTATCAGGCCCGTACCGCCGGTAATCAGAATCTGCATATGACCTCCAGAGTAGGGAGGATTTCCTCTTCCCTAATGTCAGGTTTTTAATACGAATAAGGGTGCCGGACGCAGGTTTTTTCCGTGTATACACCTCTACATCATACATGATGTATGCTACCGCGTTACGCTTTCGTACTGTTACAGTGCAGTTGCGCTTGTAACAGTGCGCGCGCTGTCGCAGGACGCGTGCGAATGCGTTCAAACCAGTTATACACCGCCGGGTAGGTATCAAGATCGATTCGCTGACGCTGATGTGCGTTAACCCACGGCCAACTGGCGATATCCGCAATACTGTAGTGGTCGCCGCCCAGCCACGGGGAGGTTCCCAGGCGTTTATTCAGGACGTTGTATAAGCGTTGCGTTTCAACCTGATAGCGTTCAATTGCATAGGGGATGGCCTGCGGCGCAAAGTGGTTAAAGTGATGATTCTGGCCCAGCATCGGCCCTAACCCGCCGACCTGCCAGAACAGCCATTGCAGCGTGGTATGGCGTTCACGCAGCTCCCCGCTAAGCAGTTTGCCGCTTTTTTCCGCCAGGTAGAGAAGAATTTCGCCGGATTCAAAAAGACTAAGCGGTTGACCGCCGTCTGCCGGGGCGTGATCGACGATGGCAGGAATTTTATTATTGGGAGAGATAGCCAAAAAATCAGGGCGAAACTGATTGCCCTTGCTGATATCTACTTTTAGCAAACGATACGCCAGCTCCGCCTCTTCCAGAAACAGCGTTATTTTATGCCCGTTGGGCGTGGGGGCGTAGTAAAGGTCAATCATTTTGGCTCCTGCATGTGCGTAAAGAGTCTGGGCTGAATTAAGTATAGAAAGCCTCCTGATGTGTGTGAGTTTTCATCAGGTGACAGCAGGCGAAAGACGCTATATTTTGGGAAGAAACCTAATACGCCCTCAAGAGGACATTATGAGTAAGCCTGTTATTGTGCTGTGGTCGGATGCGAACTTTTTCTCTCCCTACGTCTTGTCCGCCTGGGTGGCATTACAAGAAAAAGGGCTTTCCTTTACTCTGAAAACTCGCGATCTGGACCAGGGAGAACATCTGCAACCTGGCTGGCGAGGATATGCGCTGACGCAGCGCGTACCGGTGCTTGAGGCCGACAATTTTGAGCTGAGCGAGTCGTCCGCTATTGCGGAATACCTGGAGGAGCGTTTCGCGCCGCCGCAGTGGGAGCGTATCTACCCGCACGATTTACAAAAACGCGCCCGCGCGCGACAGATTCAGGCGTGGCTACGCAGCGATTTACTGCCGCTTCGCGAAGAACGGCCTACCGACGTGGTGTTTGCCGGGGCGAAAAAAGCGCCGTTAAGCGAGGCTGGAAAAGCCAGCGCGGCAAAACTGTTTGCGACGGCTGAAGCGCTATTGGGGCAGGGGACGCAAAATTTATTTGGTGAATGGTGCATTGCCGATACCGATCTGGCATTGATGATCAATCGTCTGGCGCTGCATGGCGATGACGTGCCGGCATCGCTGGCGGCATATGCGACATTCCAGTGGCAGCGTGCTTCCGTACAGCGTTTTATTGCGCTTTCCTCGAAGCGTTCAGGCTGAAAATCTATTCATATTCCAGTATCATAACGCCGTTTTTCACAACGAGGAGTGAGCGATGAAACTGATGTTCGCATCGGACATTCATGGTTCTTTACCCGCCACGGAACGCGTGCTTGAGCGGTTCGCGCAAAGCGGCGCGCGTTGGCTGGTGATATTAGGCGATGTCCTTAACCACGGGCCGCGAAATGCGCTGCCTGAAGGCTATGCGCCCGCCCAGGTCGCCGAACGCCTGAACGCGGTGGCGACGCAAATCATTGCCGTGCGCGGCAACTGCGATAGCGAAGTGGATCAGATGCTGCTGCATTTCCCGATAACTGCGCCGTGGCAGCAAATATTGACGCAAGAGAGGCGGCTATTTTTAACGCATGGGCACCTCTTCGGGCCGACGAATCTGCCCGCTCTGCATACTGGCGATGTGTTGGTTTATGGTCATACGCATCTGCCGGTGGCGCAACAGCAGGAAGGACTGTATCACTTTAATCCTGGGTCAGTGAGTATCCCGAAAGGCGGGTATGCGGCAAGCTACGGTATTCTGGATGATAATGTGTTGAGCGTAATCGCACTCAATGATCAAAGTATCATTGCGCAGGTTGCAATTAACTCGTAATTTACCTCACAAACGTAAATGCGCCGTAAGAGCGCCAGAAATAAGAAGGTTTCCTGATGGTGGAACAGCGTCGTTTGGCAAGTACGGAATGGGTGGATATTGTGAATGAAGACAATGAAGTCATTGCACAGTCCAGCCGGGAACAGATGCGTGCGCAACGCTTACGGCATCGTGCGACGTATATCGTCGTTCATGATGGTATGGGTAAAATTCTGGTGCAGCGTCGTACCGAAACAAAAGATTTTTTGCCCGGTATGTTAGATGCTACCGCAGGCGGCGTGGTCCAGGCTGATGAGCAGCTACTGGAATCTGCCCGCCGCGAAGCGGAAGAAGAGTTGGGTATTGCAGGCGTGCCGTTTGCCGAACACGGTCTGTTTTACTTTGAAGACCAACATTGCCGGGTTTGGGGCGCGCTGTTTAGCTGTGTTTCCCACGGGCCTTTCGCGCTTCAGGAAGATGAAGTCAGCGAAGTGTGTTGGCTGACTCCGGAGGAGATCACCGCGCGCTGTGATGAGTTTACGCCAGATTCGCTCAAAGCGCTGGCGCTGTGGATGACCCGCAACGCCAAAAACGAAGCCGCGCTCCAGGAGAAACCGGAAGAGACGGAATAAGCGTTTTAGCAGCTTTCCCGCATACATAAACTGGAGGCGATGGATTTCCGATCGCTCCAGTTTCCCTGATTTAACCTTTCCAACAGCGCCCGTCCGGCTTCACTGCCAATCTTACGGTGCGGTACGGCCATGGTGGTTAACGGCGGCTGGCAGACCCGGCTGACATCGCTATCGCCAAACCCGACCACCGCTAAATCGTCCGGAACTTTGATCCGCCGTCGTTGGCACTCGTATAACGCGCCGCAGGCCAGCTCATCCGATACGCATACCAGCGCGTCCAGCTCCGGCCACGCCAGTAAAAACTCCGGCAGTTGCGACGCGCCGGTAGAAAAATTGGGTGGCAAAGCGGCATTAATCACCCGGTTTGGCGACATATGGTGGCGAAGCATCGCTTTGTACCAGCCGTGCAGATGTTGCTGAAAAATCCACTGCTCCTGATTGGCGCATAGCAGCCCGATATTCTGATAACCGCGCTGAATCAGCATTTCCGTCAGCTCATACATTGCCGCAACGTTATCAATACCGATATTCATATCAATAGGATCGCTGCGAATCGCGCCCATCTCCATCACCGGGATAGAGGCATTTTTCAGCCACTGGCGCACGGTAGTGCTATGTTCGACGCTAAGCAGAATCGCCGCGGCAATGTTGGAGGCCAGCAGCGTTTCGAGCAGCTTCTCCTCTTGTTCCACGCGATGTTGCGATTCCGCCAGCATAATCTGGTAGCCAGCGGGCTGTAAAATTTGTTGCAGCCCGGCGAACATTTCAGAACACCCCGCTTCCGCAAGGTTCGGTACGACCATCGCGATGGTGTGCGAGGAGGCAGACGCCAGCGCGCTGGCGGCGAGATTAGGCATATAGCCCAGCTCATGCACTGCCGCTTCGATTTTTTCCCGGAGTTTATCAGAGACCTGTTCCGGCGTGCGTAAGGCTCGTGATACGGTCATCGTGCCTACACCGGCAAGTTGGGCTACATCGGCGATAGTCACTTTACCGGTACTGCGCCGTTTACGGGGTATCGACATACAAATTCCTGCGTCATTACAACATGTTGAGATGCTTTTTTATTGTCGTTCTTTGCTTCGCATGACTGGCAGTATACGCCTTAAATCCGCTTTTTTGCTGTGATTTCACACCATGATTTTAATTTGATAGCGCTATCACAATTCTGAGTAATAGTCGCTGGTAGCGCTATCTTTGTGATAACGATCGCAGCTAATATCGGATGGCTTGAATAAAGTTTGTTCATAATTTCATACACCGTGGGGGCGAATAACATGCTGGGAACCTGGTTATCTGACGCAACCATCACGCTACGGGAGAGCGTAGAAACGTGGCCGCAGGCGCTGGAAATTTGCGGCAAACCCCTGCTGGACGCAGGTGTTATCGCACCGGAATACATTACGGCGATTGTTCAGCAGCATCAAAAGCTTGGGCCGTATTATGTATTAGCGCCAGGGTTAGCGATGCCGCATGCGAGGCCGGAAGAGGGGGCGAAAGGGTTAGGTTTATCGTTACTGAAACTACAGCGCGGCGTTTCATTTGGCGCAGACGAATTCGATCCGGTTGACATCATTATTATGCTGGCGGCGCCTGATAAGCACAGTCATATCGAAATGATATCGGCGCTGGCGGAATTATTTTCCAGTGATGCAGATATGGAAAAATTACATCAGGCAAAAAACCTGGAGGACATTAAAACGATTATTGACCGTTTCTGATTTTATTTCATTTTCTTGCGGTAAATAACATTGCGCCCGTGCGTGATGCAGACCAACTCTACTTTTAAAAGGTGACAATAATGAAAATCATGGCAATTTGCGGTTCCGGCCTGGGTAGTAGTTTTATGGTAGAAATGAACATTAAAAAAGTATTAAAGAAACTCAATATTGACGCTGAAGTGGAACACTCCGATCTCTCATCGGCCACGCCCGGGGCTGCCGATCTTTTTGTAATGGCCAAAGATATCGCGGCCAGCGCCAGCGTACCGGAAAGCCAACTGGTGGTGATCAATAACATCATCGACATCAACGAACTGGAAACGCAGCTGCGCGCATGGTTCGCTAAACAATAATTATTGCTGGCGAGGTGGATATGTTTATCCTTGAAACGCTGAATTTTGTTGTTGATATTTTAAAAGTGCCCTCGGTGCTTGTAGGGTTAATTGCGCTGATTGGTCTGGTGGCGCAGAAAAAAGCGTTTTCCGATGTGGTGAAAGGCACGATTAAAACCATTTTAGGCTTTATTGTGCTTGGCGGTGGCGCAACCGTACTGGTGGGTTCATTAAACCCGCTAGGGGGTATGTTTGAACACGCTTTTAATATTCAGGGCATTATTCCTAATAATGAAGCGATAGTCTCAATCGCGCTGGAAAAATATGGCGCGTCCACGGCGTTAATTATGGCATTTGGTATGGTGGCCAATATTGTCGTGGCGCGCTTTACGCGTCTTAAATATATCTTTTTGACCGGGCATCACACCTTTTACATGGCCTGTATGATTGGCGTAATCCTGACCGTGGCGGGGTTTGAGGGCGTAGGGCTGGTCTTCACCGGATCGCTAATCCTGGGGCTGGTGATGGCCTTCTTCCCGGCGTTGGCCCAACGTTATATGAGGCGGATTACCGGTACCGATGACATTGCGTTTGGTCACTTCGGTACCCTGGGATATGTGCTTTCCGGCTGGATAGGTAGCCTGTGTGGTAAAGGCTCCCGCTCCACGGAAGAGATGAACCTGCCGAAAAACCTCAGTTTTTTACGCGACAGTTCTATCTCGATTTCGCTGACCATGATGATTATCTATCTGATCATGGCAGTCAGCGCAGGGCGTGAGTATGTCGAAGCGACGTTTAGCGGCGGGCAAAACTATCTGGTGTACGCCATCATCATGGCAATCACCTTCGCCGCCGGCGTATTCATCATTCTGCAAGGCGTCCGTCTGATTCTGGCGGAAATTGTTCCGGCCTTTACCGGCTTTTCAGAAAAACTGGTGCCAAACGCGCGTCCGGCGCTGGACTGCCCGGTGGTGTATCCCTATGCCCCTAACGCGGTACTGATTGGCTTCCTGTTCAGTTTTCTCGGCGGGCTGGTGGGGCTGTTCCTGCTTGGACAGATGAAGCTTGTGTTAATCCTGCCAGGCGTTGTGCCGCACTTCTTTACCGGCGCGACCGCAGGCGTCTTTGGCAATGCCACCGGCGGTCGCCGCGGGGCGATGATCGGCGCATTTGCTAATGGTCTATTAATCACTTTCCTGCCAGTGCTGTTACTGCCGGTTCTCGGCGCGATCGGCTTCGCCAATACCACGTTCTCGGATGCTGACTTTGGCGTAATCGGTATTTTGCTGGGCAACCTGGCGCGTTATCTGTCGCCGATGGCTATCACGGGGCTGGTGGTGGCGCTATTCGCGCTACTGGTGGCGTACAACGTGTTGGCCAAAAACAAAAAAGCGACTGCCGAAGTGCAGGAAAATAGCGGAGCGAAAGAATGAACGTAACCGAAATCACCCAACTGGCGCGCGATATTCGCGTCGCCACGCTCAAATCCTTAAACCATCTTGGCTTTGGTCACTATGGCGGCAGCATGTCGGTAGTGGAGACTCTGGCGGTTCTGTACGGCGCGGTGATGAAAATCGACCCTGCCGACCCGGACTGGCCGGAGCGCGATTACTTCGTGCTGTCGAAAGGCCATGCGGGCCCCGCGTTGTACAGTACCCTGGCGATTAAAGGCTATTTCCCGCGCGAAGAGCTGAATACGCTTAACCAGAACGGCACCCGTCTTCCCAGCCATCCGGATCGGCTAAAAACGCGCGGCGTGGACGCCACGACCGGCTCACTGGGACAGGGCATCTCTATTGCGGGCGGTATGGCGTTGTCGCATAAACTGGCGCGGCGACCCAATCGGGTATTTTGCATTGTCGGCGATGGGGAGCTGAATGAAGGGCAGTGCTGGGAGGCGTTTCAGTTTATTGCCCACCACCGCCTGAATAATCTGACCGTTTTCATTGACTGGAATAAACAGCAGCTTGACGGCGAGCTGGAGGAGATTATCAATCCGTTCGATCTGGAAGGGAAATTCCGCGCGTTTGGTTTCGATGTCGTCACCGTCAAAGGCGATGATATCGCCGGACTACTGGCGGTGGTTCAGCCTGTGCCGCCCGCTGATGCCCGGCCACGGGTAGTGATCCTTGACAGCATTAAAGGGCAGGGGGTGCCATGCCTGGAGCAGTTAACGAATTCTCACCACTTACGCCTGACGGATGGCATGAAGCAGACGCTCAATGAGGCCATTCATCAACTGGAGGTCATGCATGATTAAGCTTGCGCCCGCAGGGCTTAAAGACGATATCGAAATGCGCAAAGTTTACGCCGGTTTTGTCGCCGGGCAGATTGAGGCTGGAAGCCCAATTATTGCGCTTGAGGCTGATTTAATGAGCTCAATGGCGATGGACAGCGTGGCGCGTGACTACCCGCAGCATGTCATTAACTGCGGTATTATGGAGGCGAATGTGATTGGCACTGCGGCGGGGCTGGCGCTGACCGGTCGTAAACCGTTTGTGCATACTTTTACCGCTTTTGCCAGCCGTCGCTGTTTTGATCAGCTCTTTATGGCGCTGGATTATCAGCGTAACAACGTCAAAGTGATCGCTTCCGATGCCGGAGTGACGGCGTGCCATAACGGCGGCACCCATATGTCTTTTGAAGATATGGGGATTGTTCGCGGGCTGGCGCACTCCGTAGTACTGGAGGTGACGGATGCGGTGATGTTCGCGGATATTTTACGCCAGCTAATGGACCTGGACGGTTTTTACTGGCTGCGTACTATCCGTAAGCAGGCGCGGAGTATCTATGCGCCAGGCTCTACCTTTACCATTGGCAAGGGCAACGTACTGCGCGAGGGCGATGATATTACGCTTATCGCCAACGGCATTATGGTGGCGGAGGCGCTGGAGGCGGCGCGCCAACTGGAGCAGGAAGGCGTGAGCGCCGCGGTCATTGATATGTTCACCTTAAAGCCTATCGATCGCATGTTGGTGAAAAACTACGCGGAAAAAACGCGGCGTATCGTCACGTGTGAAAACCACAGCATCCATAATGGACTGGGGTCAGCGGTGGCGGAAGTGCTGGTGGAAAACTGCCCGGTGCCGATGCGCCGTGTTGGCGTCAAAGAGCGTTATGGGCAGGTAGGAACGCAGGATTTCTTACAACAAGAGTACGGACTCACCGCCGAAGCGATTGTAGAAGCCGCGAAATCACTGCTTTAATCATGGAGATATTGCCGGATGGCGCTGATGCTCATCCGGCATTTTGGATTAATGATATCCCATCATCTGCGCGCCAATGACGACCACGCTGGACATAATAAACAGTAGTCCCAGCAGCGACGCCCCCACTTTCAGCCAGTTGCGAAAATCGACCCGGCACACGCCCAGCGTGGCCATCAGCGAGGCTGATGTCGGATAGATAATATGGCTGAAGCCATCGCCAAACTGGAAGGCCAGAACAGTCACCTGACGGTTAACACCGACCAGATCGCCGAGCGGCGCCAGTAATGGCATGGTTAACGCCGCCTGACCCGAACCGGACGTGACAAAGAAATTAAATACCGCCTGGAAGAGCAGCATAAACCAGGCGGCGATAGCATTATTAAGCCCGCTGATGCCATGCGCGATACTGTTAAGCAACGTATTGAGCACGCTGGGTTCCCCGGCTTCGCCGTTGCCGACCAGCAGCAGAATGCCTTTGGCAAAACCCACCAGCAAGGCGGGCGCGATCATCATCCTCGCCCCTTCGGTGAATGAGGACGCCATCACGTTGACCGTCATACCGTTGAGGCGGAAGATAACGCCAATGAGGCCGATCACCACGCCCATGGTGAAAAACTGGCTGGCGATCTCCGGAATAAACCAGGCGTGGACAATCACGCCCCAGACGACCCAAATCATTACGCCGGTCAGGACCAGCAGTACCAGCCAGTCGCCGAAGGTGAAAGGGCGCTGGACGACTTCATCCTGCTGTTCGCGGAAATAGCGATCGGATTCGTGGACGCGGGACAGCAGCGGATTCTTTTTCACGCGTGAGGCGTAGACCAGCGTAAAAACCAGCCCAATCAGCGTGGCGACAATCCAGACCACAATACGCAGCCCGGAGCCGGAAAGTACCGGCACGCCGGCAATCCCCTGGGCGACGACTACGCAAAAAGGGTTCATCCACGAACTGGCAAAGCCAATTTGGGTGGCGATATAGGTCACCAGGACGGTGGTAATGCTGTCATAGCCCAGCCTGACCATCAGCGGGGCTATGATAATTGCAAAGGCGACCGCCTCTTCGCCCATGCCAAATACGGCGCCCCCTAACGAAAAGAGAACAAATAGCACCGGAATAAACAGGACTTCGTTGCCCCGCGTGTGGCGAATAAGCGCCAGAATGCCGTTATCCACGGTGCCGGTACGCATCACGATGCCGAATGCGCCGCCAATCACCAACATAAACATAATGATGCCGACGGCAGTGCCGAATTTCGATCCGGATGTTAACCCTTCAAACGGAAAATTCATCAGCCCTGGTCTTTCATCGCCAGTAGTGAAAAATTGTACGCGATGATACTGCGCTTCCCCGGCCTCATTGGTCACAATGCGAAAAGAGTGCGGGTCGACGACCTTGCGGGTTTTTGTCTGACCATCGACCTGATACTGCACTTCCTGGCTATCAAACATCCCAACGGGGACGACCCAGGTGGCGATACTGGTTAAAATGGCGACAAAAAAGATGATGACCAGCGTATCGGGCATTGCCCATTTTCTGGCTGTTTTTGATTCTGTAACGACAGACATGACGGACTATCCCTGTTGCAAAGCAAAGAGGCTAAGTATGAGAAGAAGGGAATAGTTATTCATTGATGCAGCGCAGTTAAGCAAAAAATTCCGCTTTGCAGGGTAAATAGCAGAATGCCGGATGGCGATGCTAACGCGTCTTATCCGGCCTACAACGGTATCTCACCTGTAGGCCGGACAAGGCGTTCACGCCGCCATCCGGCATTAGCTTTTACTGTTACTGTTACTGCTGCTGCTGAGAAGCCTGGATCGCCGTCAGGGCGATGGTGTAGACGATATCGTCAACCAGTGCGCCACGGGACAGGTCGTTCACCGGCTTGCGCATACCCTGCAGCATCGGCCCGATGGAGATCAGGTCGGCAGAACGCTGTACCGCTTTGTAGGTGGTGTTACCGGTGTTCAGATCCGGGAAAATGAACACGGTAGCGCGACCCGCAACCGGCGAGTTCGGCGCTTTGGATTTCGCTACGTCAGCCATGACCGCGGCGTCGTACTGCAACGGACCGTCGATCATCAGGTCAGGACGTTTTTCCTGCGCCAGACGCGTCGCTTCACGTACTTTCTCTACGTCGCTGCCCGCGCCAGAGGTGCCGGTGGAGTAGGAGAGCATTGCCACACGCGGTTCGATGCCGAAGGCAATGGCGGAATCCGCAGACTGAATCGCGATTTCTGCCAGCTGCTCTGCAGTCGGGTCTGGGTTGATTGCGCAGTCGCCGTAAACGTAAACCTGCTCCGGCAGTAGCATAAAGAACACAGAAGAGACCAGGGAGCTACCCGGCGCCGTTTTAATAAGCTGCAGCGGCGGACGGATGGTGTTGGCGGTGGTATGAACCGCGCCGGAAACCAGGCCGTCGACTTCGTCTTGCTCCAGCATCAGCGTGCCGAGCACCACGTTGTCTTCCAGCTGCTCGCGGGCAACCGGTTCGGTCATGCCTTTGCTCTTACGCAGCTCAACCAGGCGAGCGACATAGCTTTCACGCACCACTTCCGGATCGACGATTTCAATACCTGCGCCCAGCTCAACGCCCTGAGATGCCGCGACGCGGTTGATTTCATCCGGGTTGCCCAGCAGAACGCAAGTGGCGATGCCGCGTTCAGCGCAGATTGCCGCCGCTTTGACGGTACGCGGTTCATCGCCTTCCGGCAGCACTACGCGTTTACCGGCTTTACGCGCCAGCTCAGTGAGTTGGTAGCGGAACGCCGGCGGAGAGAGACGACGGCTACGCTCGGAAGTGGCGGTCAGCGACTCGATCCACTCAGCGTTAACGTAGTTCGCGACGTATTCCTGAACTTTCTCGATGCGCTCATGGTCATCAACCGGGACTTCCAGATTGAAGCTTTGCAGGCTCAGCGAAGTCTGCCAGGTGTTGGTGTTCACCATAAAGACCGGCAGACCGGTGGCGAATGCGCGTTCGCACAGTTTAGAAATGCGCGCGTCCATTTCATAGCCGCCGGTCAGCAGCAGGGCGCCGATTTCTACGCCGTTCATCGCGGCCAGGCAAGCTGCGACCAGTACGTCCGGACGGTCAGCGGAGGTCACTAACAACGAGCCTGCGCGGAAATGTTCCAGCATATGCGGAATACTACGCGCGCAGAAAGTGACGGATTTAACTCGGCGGGTTTTGATATCGCCTTCGTTAATGATGGTGGCGTTCAGGTGACGCGCCATATCGATAGCGCGGGTCGCAATCAGGTCGAAGCTCCACGGCACCGCGCCCAGAACCGGCAGCGGGCTGGATTCCTGCAGTTTAGCAGGATCGATTTTGATCACCTGCGCTTTGGAAGAGTCGTCAAAAATCTCCGACAGATCCGGGCGAGTACGGCCTTGTTCATCAACCGGCGCATTCAGTTTGTTGATGATAACGCCGGTGATGTTGGTGTTTTTCGCGCCGCCGAAGCTGCTGCGCGTCAGTTCGATACGTTCGTTCAGCTGTTCTGGCGTGTCGGTACCCTGAGACATGACAAAAACGATTTCCGCATTCAGCGTTTTCGCGATTTCATAGTTCAGAGACTGAGCGAACTGATGTTTACGGGTCGGAACCAGACCTTCAACCAGCACCACTTCCGCGTCTTTGGTATTCGCATGGTAGTTCGCGATGATCTCTTCCATCAGCACGTCTTTCTGGTTGCTGGAGAGCAGAGATTCAACGTGGCTCATCTTCAGCGGTTCAGCCGCCGGCAGGGTAGAGTTCGCGCGAACGATAGTGGTGGTCTGGTCAGGCGCATCGCCGCCAGCGCGAGGCTGGGCGATAGGCTTAAAGACGCTCAGACGAACGCCTTTGCGTTCCATAGCACGGATGACGCCGAGGCTGACGCTGGTCAGGCCGACGCTGGTTCCGGTAGGGATCAGCATAATAATACGGGACACGGTTTATCCTCTTTCGTTACCGTCTTTTGGGGACGGGTTACAAAACAGCACCGCCAGCGAGGCTGGCGGTGTGAAATCAGGCAGTCAGACGGCTCGCGTCCTGCGCGATAACCAGTTCTTCGTTGGTTGGGATCACCACCGCCGGACGGGTACCTTCTTTGTTGATGAAACCAGATTTGCCGAAGCGGGCCGCCAGGTTACGTTCGTGGTCGACTTCAAAGCCCAGTACGCCCAGTTTGCCCAGAGACAGCTCGCGAACCATCGCGGCGTTTTCACCGATACCGCCGGTGAACACGACTGCATCCAGACGACCGTCCATCAGAGCGGTGTAAGAACCGATGTATTTCGCCAGGCGGTGGCAGTAAACGTCCATCGCACGTTTAGCGTCTTCTTTGGTGGCGTAGTTGTCTTCAACATAACGGCAGTCGCTGGTCACTTCAGTCAGACCCAGCAGACCGGACTCTTTGGTCAGCATTTTGTTGATCTGATCCACGCTCATGCCCAGAGTGTCGTGCAGGTGGAAGATAATCGCAGGGTCGATATCGCCGGAACGGGTACCCATGACCAGGCCTTCCAGCGGGGTCAGACCCATAGAGGTATCCACGCATTTACCGTTACGGATAGCGGAAACAGAACCGCCGTTGCCCAGGTGGCAGGTGATAATGTTCAGTTCTTCTACCGGCTTGTTCAGCATTTTTGCCGCTTCCTGAGTTACATAGAAGTGGCTGGTGCCGTGTGCGCCATAGCGACGAACGCCGTGTTCTTTATACAGGCTGTACGGCAGGGCATACAGGTAAGATTCTTCCGGCATGGTCTGATGGAAGGCGGTGTCGAATACTGCAACGTTTTTATCTTTCAGCTGCGGGAAAGATTTCAGCGCTTCGGCGATACCAATCAGGTGAGCCGGGTTATGCAGCGGTGCGAAAGAGGCGGAATCTTTGATGCCCTGAATGACGGACTCATCAATGACTACGGAGCTGGTATACTTCTCGCCGCCGTGTACGATACGGTGACCAATTGCAGTTAACTGCGCAGACAGTTCTGGTTTTTGTGCCAGAATAGTGTTAACGATAAAGTTCAGCGCTTCACTGTGAGCGGCGCCTGCACCTAAAGCCGCTTCTTGTTTACTGCCGTCCATTTTCCATTTGATGCGTGCTTCTGGCAGATGGAAACATTCGGCTAAACCAGAAAGGTATTCATCACCATTAACTGCATCAATAATTGCAAATTTCAGTGAAGAACTACCGCAGTTCAGAACCAGTACTAACTTACTCGACATGGAAGTACCTATTTATGATACGTGGCTAAAAAAACGTCAGTGAGCCATAGAGCGTAGCGCATGATAGCCCTGACATTTATGATTAACATCATGCGCAGGAGTTTTTTTGGGCATGATGGAAGAAATACCTTTGAGTCTATGCCATTTTGCGTATTTTTCAGCCAATGGCATACTATGTGTAATATTGACGACTCAATGATTTTAAACTACCGGCCTTTGACAGGCCGACACAGGATACCTGATAGTGGGTATCGAAGACAAAATGTTTTGAACGTTGTCCCTCGCAGTTGTTGTTTTGCACAAATTTTTTAAATTTTATATGTGAAGTTGAGGTAGGCCATGTCGACACCGGATAATCGCTCCGTAAATTTTTTTAGCTTATTTCGCCGGGGGCAGCACTACGCGAAGACGTGGCCGATGGAAAAGCGGCTGGCGCCCGTTTTCGTCGAAAACCGCGTCATTCGTATGACGCGCTATGCCATACGATTTATGCCGCCTGTCGCCGTCTTTACATTATGCTGGCAGATAGCGCTGGGCGGTCAGTTAGGTCCGGCCGTGGCGACCGCCCTGTTCGCCCTGAGCTTGCCTATGCAGGGATTATGGTGGTTAGGGAAACGTTCTGTGACGCCATTGCCGCCTTCAATCCTTAACTGGTTTTACGAAGTTCGCGGTAAATTGCAGGAGGCTGGACAAGCGCTGGCGCCGGTAGAAGGAAAGCCGGATTACCAGGCATTAGCTGACACGCTTAAGCGCGCCTTCAAACAACTGGATAAAACTTTCCTGGATGATTTGTAATTGACCCCGGATTACGCATATAAAAGAAGGCATACCAATGCCTTCTTTTTTTCATCGCTATAGCGTGATACAGGAGTTCAAAATGGAAATGACCAACGCGCAACGTCTGATTTTGTCTAACCAGTACAAAATGATGACGATGCTCGATCCCACCAACGCCGAGCGTTACCGTCGCTTACAAACAATTATTGAACGCGGCTACGGCCTGCAGATGCGCGAGCTGGATCGCGAGTTTGGCGAGCTGACGGAAGAGACCTGTCGTACCATCATCGATATTATGGAGATGTACCATGCGCTGCACGTCTCCTGGACCAACCTCAAAGATACGCAAGCCATCGACGAACGTCGCGTCACCTTCCTGGGGTTTGACGCCGCGACGGAAGCGCGTTACCTCGGCTATGTCCGTTTTATGGTGAATATAGAAGGACGCTACACTCACTTTGACGCCGGGACACACGGCTTTAATGCCCAGACGCCGATGTGGGAAAAATACCAGCGGATGTTGAATGTCTGGCATGCCTGCCCGCGTCAGTACCACCTGAGCGCGAATGAAATCAATCAAATCATTAATGCCTGAGGAGGCTCGCGTGCAGTGTAAAGGTTTTCTGTTTGATCTGGATGGAACGTTGGTTGACTCATTACCTGCCGTCGAACGCGCGTGGTGTAGCTGGGCCGATCGTTTTAACCTTGCTCATGATGAGGTGCTGGGCTTTATTCATGGCAAACAGGCGATCACCTCGTTGCGGCATTTTATGGCGGGTAAATCGGAGGCGGAAATTGCCGCTGAGTTTACGCGCCTGGAGCAAATAGAAGCCACTGAAACCGCAGGGATCACCGCGTTGCCGGGGGCAGTCGATTTACTCAATCACCTGAATAAAGCGGGCATTCCGTGGGCTATCGTCACCTCCGGTTCAATGCCGGTCGCGCGTGCGCGCCATCAGGTCGCGGGCCTTCCAGCGCCAGAGGTGTTTGTCACCGCCGAACGAGTCAAACGCGGCAAACCGGAGCCGGATGCGTATTTGCTGGGCGCACAACTGCTTGGCCTGGCCCCTCAGGAGTGCGTCGTAGTAGAAGATGCCCCGGCTGGCGTGCTGTCCGGACTGGCTGCGGGCTGCCACGTCATTGCGGTCAATGCGCCGGCCGACACGCCGCGTCTGGCGGATGTTGATTTTGCGTTGGATAGCCTGACGCAATTATCGGTCGCTAAACAACCAAACGGCGATGTGGTGGTGTTAAGAAAGACCTGATCATGATATCGCCCCGCTTTGGCGGGGCATATTTATGGCAGAATCGCGTTATCTTCTCATCTGACAAGGATATGTTGTGAACGGTGAATTGATTTGGGTTCTCTCTTTACTGGCGATTGCCGTCGTGTTGTTTGCGACGGGCAAAGTACGTATGGATGCGGTGGCTTTATTCGTCATTGTTGCTTTTGTCCTTAGCGGTACCTTGACCCTTTCGGAAGCCTTCTCCGGCTTTAGCGATCCGAATGTTATTCTTATCGCCGCCTTATTTATTATTGGCGACGGCCTCGTGCGCACCGGCGTTGCGACGGTGGTCGGTACCTGGCTGGTTAAAATGGCGGGCAGCAGTGAAATCAAAATGCTGGTTTTACTGATGATCACCGTCGCCGGACTTGGCGCTTTCATGAGTTCAACCGGCGTGGTGGCGATCTTTATCCCCGTTGTTCTTAGCGTTTCTATGCATATGCAGACCTCGCCTTCGCGCCTGATGATGCCGCTGAGTTTTGCCGGGCTTATCAGCGGAATGATGACGCTGGTGGCGACGCCGCCGAACCTGGTGGTTAACAGTGAACTGCTGCGTGAAGGCCTGCACGGGTTCAACTTTTTTAGCGTGACGCCGCTGGGGGTAGTGGTGTTGGCGCTCGGCATTGTTTATATGCTGGTGATGCGCTTCATGCTAAAAGGAGATGCGCCCGGACAACAGGCCGGTAAGCGGCGCACTTTCCGCGATCTTATCCGCGAGTACCGTCTGACGGGGCGCGCTCGCCGTCTGGCGATTCGCCCCGGTTCGCCAATGGTGGGACAGCGGCTGGACGACCTTAAACTGCGCGAACGTTACGGCGCCAATGTCATCGGCGTTGAACGCTGGCGGCGCTTTCGGCGGGTTATCGTCAATGTGAACGGCGTATCGGAGTTTCGCGCTCGCGACGTTCTGCTGATTGATATGTCGGCGGCGGAGGTTGACCTCAGAGAGTTCTGCGCCGAGCAACTGCTGGAACCGATGGTATTGCGTGGAGAATATTTTTCCGATCAGGCGTTGGATGTTGGCATGGCGGAAATTTCGCTTATTCCGGAGTCTGAACTGATAGGCAAGTCGGTGCGTGAAATCGCCTTCCGTACACGTTACGGGCTGAATGTGGTCGGCCTGAAACGCGACGGCGTCGCGCTGGAAGGATCGCTGGCCGATGAACCGTTATTGATGGGCGATATCATTCTGGTTGTGGGGAACTGGAAGTTAATCAGCCTGCTGGGGCAAAAAGGCCGCGACTTTGTGGTGCTGAATATGCCGGTCGAGGTCAGCGAAGCCTCTCCTGCGCACAGCCAGGCGCCGCACGCCATTTTCTGCCTGGTACTGATGGTGGCGCTGATGTTGACCGATGAAATTCCCAACCCGATCGCGGCGATTATCGCCTGCCTGCTGATGGGTAAATTTCGCTGTATTGATGCTGAAAGCGCGTATAAAGCGATCCACTGGCCGAGCATTATCTTGATTGTGGGTATGATGCCGTTTGCGCAGGCGTTGCAAAAAACCGGCGGCGTCTCTCTGGTCGTGCAAGGGTTAATGAATATCGGCGGCGGCTATGGGCCATATATGATGCTGGGATGCCTGTTCGTGCTGTGTGCCGTCATAGGACTGTTCATTTCTAACACGGCAACGGCGGTGCTGATGGCGCCGATTGCGCTGGCGGCGGCGAAATCGATGGGGGTGTCGCCCTATCCGTTTGCGATGGCGGTGGCGATGGCGGCATCCGCCGCCTTTATGACGCCGGTTTCATCGCCGGTCAATACTCTGGTTCTGGGGCCGGGAAACTATAGCTTTAGCGATTTTGTGAAGCTTGGCGTGCCGTTCACGCTTATTGTGATGGCGGTTTGTATTGTGATGATTCCGATGTTGTTTCCGTTTTAACCCCAGACAGGAAAAGGCCTGATGGCGCTACGCTTATCAGGCCTACGGGAAGAACGGTAGGCCGGATAAGGCGTTAGCCGCCATCCGGCAACTAAAGCGGTGAATCCTGGCTAATTTCATCCAGAGAGAGATGGAAACTTGGTACGAACACCGCCATAAAATAGTCCATCTCCTGGCTGCGACGTAATTCCAGCGTTTTTTCCAGCCGCGTTTTTGCCAGTCCAAACTCATTGTTTCCCGCTGAGAGCTCCTCCAGGCATTTCAGGTAGGCGCAAAGCGCATCGGCCTGTTTTACGATTGCCTGTTCTTCTTCGCTCCAGGCATTCTCATCAATAAGCGGTGCGAAAATATCGCGTAATTCATCCGGCGCCATATCAACCAGCTTTTGCTGGGCGATTTTTTCGATCGCTTTATATTCCTGGGCTATCTGGGAATTAAAATATTTTACCGGCGTTGGCAGATCGCCGGTCAGTACTTCCGAGGCATCATGATACATCGCCAGAAGCGCGATGCGTTCAGCATTGAGCTGGCCGCCAAATTTACGGTTTTTTATCGCCGCTAACGCATGGGCGACCATCGCCACCTGCAGACTATGTTCGGAGACGTTTTCCGTACGCACGTTACGCATCAGCGGCCAGCGGTTAATCAACTTCATGCGGGAGAGATGGGCGAAAAAATGGCTCTGCTTCATAGATTACCTTTTGTTTTCACTGCGGCAGACTTCATTGTGCGGGGAGGGAGATGAAGATGCAATTCAGGCTACCGAAGTAGCCTGAATTTAAGATTATTGATGGTAACCTGAGAGGAAACGCCCAAAACGGTTGATGGCCATCTCCAGGTCATCTTCACGCGGTAGCGTCACAATGCGGAAGTGATCCGGCCACGGCCAGTTAAAGGCGGTACCTTGCACCAGCAGCACCTTTTCCTGTAGCAGGAAGTCCAGCACCATCTTCTGGTCGTCGTGAATATTAAAACGTTTAGCGTCGATCCTGGGGAACATGTACAACGCGCCGCGCGGTTTTACGCAGGAAACGCCGGGAATATCGTTAATCAACTCCCAGGCTCGGTTACGCTGTTCATACAGTCGACCGCCCGGCAGAATAAATTCGCTAATGCTTTGATAGCCGCCGAGCGCGGTCTGAATAGCATGTTGCGCCGGGACGTTGGCGCACAGGCGCATTGAGGCTAACATCTCCAGCCCTTCAATATAGCCCTTCGCATGTTTTTTCGGCCCGTTTAGCACCATCCAGCCCTGGCGGAAGCCGGCGACGCGATAGGTTTTAGACAAACCATTAAAGGTGATGGTCAGCAGATCAGGCGCCAGTGCGGCGATAGAGTGATGCTCGGCATCGTCATAGAGAATCTTGTCATAAATTTCATCGGCGAAGATGATGAGATTATGCTCGCGCGCAATGTTGACAATTTCCATCAACAATTCTTTAGAATAGACGGCGCCAGTAGGGTTGTTTGGATTAATAATGACAATACCACGCGTACGTGGGGTGATTTTGGCGCGGATATCGTCAAGGTCCGGGAACCAGTCGGAAGATTCATCGCAAAGATAATGTACCGCCTTGCCGCTGGAGAGCGATACCGCCGCTGTCCATAACGGATAATCGGGCGCGGGAACCAGCATTTCATCGCCACTGTTAAGCAACGCCTGCATCGCCTGAACGATCAGTTCGGAAACGCCGTTACCGATATAGATATCTTCCACGGTTACATCACGCATTCCACGGGCCTGATAATGCTGCATAATCGCTTTACGGGCGGAATAAAGCCCTTTCGAGTCGCAATATCCTTGCGCCGTCGGCAAATTACGAATGACATCGACCAGAATTTCGTCCGGCGCTTCGAATCCGAAGGGGGCGGGGTTGCCGATATTCAGTTTAAGAACTTTATTACCTTCTTCCTCAAGGCGTTTTGCTTCTTTCAGAACGGGGCCACGAATGTCATAACAGACATTTTCGAGTTTGCTGGATTTTTCAATGGGGGACATGAATCTTGACCTTTTAGCTGTTATTGCCACTCCCTGCCGTGGAAGTCAGCACGAAACAATGTACTCCCACGACGGTGAGTTTTGAAGAGTGAACAGAAGAAGATTTTGTTTATTTTTAACGCGCTTTCGTACTGTTTAAAACTTCATAAAATCATTTGGTTAGATGCATTTTCTATTTTTGGTTGCATGTATAGTGTTTTGTTCTATGTGATTGCGCGTGATGTGGTTTTTTATGTTGTCAGAAATTATCTGTTTTATGAGAGATAAGCATTCATCATTAGTGTCGCGCTGGCTATTTCGGAAATACTGAGTATTAAAGGTAAAATGAGAAGGTTAGACCTTTCCGGCGGCGGGGGGTGTGAAAGTATTGTTAAGTATAATTAATGAATGGTAGAAATCTTAATTAATTATTATTTAATATTTAAAAAGCATTTACTAAAGTCGTAATAATATCTTTCTGGTCCGATTAGTATAACATATCCCAGGTTAAGATTATTCGTAATAATACTTATAAATATAGCGGTTTTAGGTTAAGATAATGATCCGAAACGGGGGCGTAGTCTGCGTTGTCTGCTAATTATCATGACGCGATTTTATACATAACCTATTGTTCAATATATTGTTTTTGTATCTGTGCGTCTCGGTAAACTATTTGACGCTGTTACAAGATTTACACGTCCATCATTAGCAGAAATCTGTAGACGCCTAAAGGTATGACACATTCTCTTTGATATATCCCGATCAGTTGCATTTGGTATTATATCAGTAAGTAAGAGAAGTGTTTTGGTCGTATTTTCAATTACATTCTAACATTTACCTGGGTAACCAGGCGGTACTGCGAAGGATGCACATTACAAATGGAATTGCTTGTTTCTGAATGCACAGCATTAACCAGGTCAGCCCGATATGACCCGCCAGTAAGTGAAAAATTATGATAAATGCAAATCGTCCGATAATTAACCTCGATCTCGATCTGCTGAGAACGTTCGTGGCCGTTGCCGATCTGAACACCTTCGCCGCGGCGGCGGCGGCGGTATGTCGTACTCAGTCTGCGGTCAGTCAGCAAATGCAGCGTCTTGAGCAACTCGTGGGAAAGGAATTGTTCGCCCGCCATGGTCGTAACAAGCTTTTGACCGAACACGGTATCCAGCTTCTGGGGTACGCCAGAAAAATCCTGCGTTTTAATGATGAGGCGTGTTCATCATTAATGTTCAGTAATCTTCAGGGAGTGTTAACAATCGGCGCTTCTGATGAATCAGCTGATACTATCCTGCCTTTTTTGCTTAGCCGAATCAGCTCGGTTTATCCGAAACTCGCGCTTGATGTACGGGTAAAACGCAACGCCTATATGGTGGACATGGTTAAATCGCAGGAAGTAGATTTGGTGGTGACGACTAACCAACCTCATTCGCTGGACTGTCTGAATTTGCGGACCTCGCCCACCCATTGGTATTGTGCGGCTGAGTATGTTTTGCAAAGGGGAGAGCCCGTACCATTAGTCCTGCTGGACGATCCCAGCCCATTCCGCGATATGGTGCTGGAGACGCTAAATGCAGCGGGTATTCCCTGGCGGCTGGCCTATGTGGCCTCTACATTACCGGCGGTACGCGCGGCCGTTAAAGCCGGTCTTGGCGTAACGGCTCGACCTGTCGAAATGATGAGTCCCGACCTTCGCGTGCTGGGCGCCGCAGACGGATTACCGCCTTTGCCGGATACGGAATATATGTTGTGCCGCGATCCCAATAGCCAGAACGAGCTGGCGATGGTGATTTTCCATGCGATGGAAAGCTATCAAAACCCATGGCATTACAACCAGTTTTCTGCAGAGGGCGGAGATGATCCGCTGATGGTGGAAGGGGGTTTTGAGTAGCTCGCAGGCAAAAGGCGCTAAGTCGTAAATGTAAAAAAGAGCCGCTGGCGATGAAAAAACGCTCAGTGGCTCTTTTTTTGTGCCCATCTGTACGCGCTTAACCGCACAAATTGTAAAAGTAGCGGTAAATCAGCCAGTAGCGATTCGCAGTTCAATGTGGGCAAAAAATAACCAGAACATCCATTTTATGAATTTGCATGTTAAAAAACTAGAGAAATTGTTGCTGTTTTAGGGGGTGAATTAACAAAAGCGTGTCACAGATCAAGAAAATACTCCCATTTAGGGGGAGGCATCTTCACAAATTCCTGTCAAAATAGGTGTGTGTTATTTCTTTTGCTTCACAACGGACACGATTCAACAACATAAAATCCCCCCTGGTCGAAGAGTCATTTTCTCCAGGATGGCACTTAATGTTAATGGTGATGAATTGATGTAAATTAATGTGAAGGAACTTTTGTTAAAGTTGACAAAAGGTTATAGAAAGGAGTAAAAAACCACATCAATTAGCTGTTTTTATCATTTTCTACAGTAATTGTAGGGTTTTTTTTATTCCTCCCCATGAATCGATGTGGCGTCCATCTGCCGTAAAGAGCAGAGGAACTGGCGCTACTTTTGATGAGTAAGCAATGAGTATGTCAACATCCACTGAAGTCATCGCTCATCACTGGGCATTCGCTATCTTTCTTATCGTTGCCATTGGCCTGTGCTGCCTGATGCTGGTAGGCGGTTGGTTTTTGGGCGGTCGCGCACGCGCGAGGCACAAGAACGTTCCGTTTGAATCAGGTATCGACTCGGTCGGCACCGCCCGCTTACGCCTGTCTGCCAAGTTTTACCTGGTAGCCATGTTCTTCGTTATCTTCGACGTTGAAGCGCTGTATCTGTTCGCATGGTCAACTTCTATCCGCGAAAGCGGCTGGGTTGGCTTTGTGGAAGCTGCAATTTTTATTTTTGTGTTACTGGCTGGTCTGGTTTATCTGGCGCGTATTGGCGCGTTGGACTGGACGCCCGCGCGTTCACGCCGCGAGCGTATGAACCCGGAAACGAACAGTATCGCTAATCGTCAACGCTAACCGCGAGGCATTAAGATGGATTATACGCTCACCCGCATAGATCCTAACGGTGAGAATGACCGTTACCCCCTGCAAAAACAGGAGATCGTAACCGACCCCCTGGAGCAGGAAGTTAACAAAAACGTGTTCATGGGCAAACTGCATGACATGGTTAACTGGGGCCGTAAAAACTCAATTTGGCCCTACAACTTCGGCCTTTCTTGCTGCTATGTAGAGATGGTGACCTCTTTTACCGCAGTGCATGACGTTGCTCGTTTCGGCGCGGAAGTGCTGCGTGCGTCGCCACGTCAGGCTGACCTGATGGTGGTGGCCGGTACCTGCTTTACCAAAATGGCCCCGGTTATTCAGCGTCTGTATGACCAAATGCTGGAGCCAAAATGGGTCATTTCTATGGGCGCCTGCGCCAACTCCGGCGGCATGTACGATATTTATTCGGTAGTGCAGGGCGTTGATAAGTTTATCCCGGTGGATGTGTATATCCCTGGCTGTCCGCCGCGTCCGGAAGCGTATATGCAGGCGTTGATGCTGCTGCAAGAATCGATTGGCAAAGAGCGCCGTCCGCTCTCATGGGTGGTGGGCGATCAGGGCGTGTATCGCGCCAATATGCAGCCAGAACGCGAACGTAAACGCGGCGAGCGTATTGCCGTCACGAACCTGCGTACCCCGGACGAGATTTAATTTGCGCCTGTCGGCAGCAGCACTTCACTTCGCTAACCACTATTTTAATAGCGCGAAGCACTGCCGACCACCACGGACCATTTGCAATGGTGAACAATATGACCGACTTAACCGCGCAAGACGCTGCATGGAGTACCCGCGATCATCTTGATGATCCGGTTATCGGCGAACTGCGCAACCGTTTTGGGCCGGATGCCTTTACCGTTCAGGCGACCCGCACCGGTATCCCCGTTGTTTGGGTCAAGCGTGAACAACTACTGGAGGTTGGCGATTTCTTAAAGAAACTGCCGAAACCTTACGTCATGCTGTTTGACTTACACGGCATGGATGAACGCCTGCGTACGCACCGTGACGGGTTACCCGCCGCGGATTTTTCCGTTTTCTACCACCTGATTTCCATTGAGCGTAATCGCGATATCATGCTCAAGGTGGCGTTGTCTGAAAACGACCTGCGCGTGCCGACCTTCACTAAACTTTTCCCTAACGCCAACTGGTACGAGCGTGAGACCTGGGAGATGTTTGGTATTGATATCGAAGGCCACCCGCACCTGACGCGCATCATGATGCCGCAAACCTGGGAAGGCCATCCGCTGCGTAAAGATTATCCGGCGCGCGCGACCGAATTCGACCCGTTTGAGCTGACCAAAGCCAAGCAGGATCTGGAAATGGAAGCGCTGACCTTTAAGCCGGAAGACTGGGGGATGAAGCGCGGGACTGACAACGAGGACTTTATGTTCCTCAACCTCGGCCCGAACCACCCGTCTGCGCACGGTGCGTTTCGTATTATCCTGCAACTTGACGGTGAAGAAATCGTCGACTGCGTGCCGGATATCGGCTATCACCACCGCGGCGCCGAAAAAATGGGCGAGCGCCAGTCCTGGCATAGCTACATTCCCTATACCGACCGTATCGAATACCTCGGTGGTTGCGTCAATGAAATGCCGTACGTGCTGGCGGTAGAAAAGTTGGCAGGGATCACCGTCCCGGATCGTGTGAACGTCATCCGCGTGATGCTCTCCGAACTGTTCCGCATTAACAGTCATCTGCTGTACATCTCGACCTTTATTCAGGACGTCGGCGCGATGACGCCGGTCTTCTTTGCCTTTACCGACCGGCAGAAAATTTATGACCTGGTGGAAGCCATTACCGGTTTCCGTATGCACCCGGCCTGGTTCCGTATCGGCGGCGTCGCGCACGACTTGCCGCGCGGTTGGGATCGCCTGCTGCGAGAGTTCCTTGAGTGGATGCCGAAGCGTCTGGATTCTTACGAGAAAGCCGCGCTGCGTAACACTATTCTGAAAGGGCGTTCGCAGGGCGTTGCCGCTTACGGCGCGAAAGAGGCGCTGGAGTGGGGCACCACCGGCGCAGGGCTGCGCGCGACCGGGATCGACTTCGACGTGCGTAAATGGCGTCCATACTCTGGCTACGAAAACTTTGACTTTGAAGTGCCGGTGGGCGGCGGCGTTTCCGACTGCTATACCCGCGTGATGCTGAAAGTGGAAGAGCTGCGCCAGAGTCTGCGCATTCTTCAGCAGTGCCTCGATAACATGCCGGAAGGCCCGTTCAAAGCGGATCACCCGCTGACCACGCCGCCGCCGAAAGAGCGCACGCTGCAACATATCGAAACCCTGATCACCCACTTCCTGCAGGTTTCCTGGGGCCCGGTGATGCCGGCGCAGGAGTCCTTCCAGATGGTGGAAGCGACGAAGGGGATTAACAGTTACTACCTGACCAGCGACGGCAGCACTATGAGCTACCGTACCCGCGTGCGCACGCCGAGCTTTGCGCACCTGCAGCAGATTCCCTCGGCGATCCGCGGTAGCCTGGTCTCCGACCTGATTGTCTATCTGGGTAGTATCGATTTTGTTATGTCAGATGTGGACCGCTAATTATGCACGAGAATCAACAACCACAAACCGAGGCTTTTGAGCTGAGTGCGGCAGAGCGTGAAGCGATAGAGCACGAGAAGCACCACTACGAAGACCCGCGTGCGGCGTCCATTGAAGCGCTGAAAATCGTTCAGAAGCAGCGTGGCTGGGTGCCGGACGGCGCGATCTACGCTATTGCCGATGTGCTGGGTATTCCGGCGAGCGACGTCGAAGGCGTCGCCACATTCTACAGCCAGATCTTCCGTCAGCCGGTCGGTCGCCACGTGATTCGCTACTGCGACAGCGTGGTGTGCCATATCACCGGCTATCAGGGGATTCAGGCCGCGCTGGAAAAAAATCTCAACATCAAACCGGGGCAGACGACCTTTGACGGTCGCTTTACGCTGCTGCCGACCTGCTGCCTGGGGAATTGCGATAAAGGGCCGAACATGATGATTGATGAGGATACTCACAGCCATCTGACCCCGGAAGCCATTCCTGAACTACTGGAGCGGTATAAATGAAAAACGTTATCCGTACTCCCGAAACCCATCCGCTGACTTGGCGTCTGCGCGATGACAAACAGCCGGTCTGGCTGGATGAATATCGTAGCAAAAACGGCTACGAAGGCGCGCGTAAGGCGCTGACCGGCCTGTCTCCGGATGAAATCGTCAGCCAGGTAAAAGACGCCGGTCTGAAAGGGCGCGGCGGCGCGGGCTTTTCCACCGGTCTGAAGTGGAGCCTGATGCCGAAAGATGAATCCATGAACATCCGTTACCTGCTGTGTAACGCCGATGAAATGGAACCGGGCACCTATAAAGACCGTCTGCTGATGGAACAACTGCCGCACCTGCTGGTGGAAGGCATGCTGATCTCCGCGTTTGCGCTGAAAGCGTACCGCGGCTACATCTTCCTGCGTGGAGAATATATCGAAGCAGCGCAGCACCTGCGTCGCGCGATTGCGGAAGCAACCGAGGCCGGGCTGCTTGGCAAAAATATCATGGGCACCGGGTTCGACTTCGAACTGTTTGTCCACACCGGGGCAGGGCGTTACATCTGTGGTGAAGAAACGGCGCTGATTAACTCCCTCGAAGGCCGCCGCGCGAACCCGCGCTCCAAGCCGCCCTTCCCGGCGACCTCCGGCGTATGGGGCAAACCGACCTGTGTGAATAACGTCGAAACGTTGTGCAACGTCCCGGCAATCCTCGCCAACGGCGTGGAGTGGTACCAGAACATTTCGAAAAGCAAAGATGCGGGTACCAAGCTGATGGGCTTCTCAGGCCGCGTGAAGAATCCGGGCCTGTGGGAATTACCGTTCGGCACCACCGCGCGCGAGATCCTTGAAGACTACGCCGGCGGTATGCGCGATGGCCTGAAATTCAAAGCCTGGCAGCCGGGCGGGGCGGGAACCGACTTCCTGACCGAGGCGCATCTTGACCTGCCGATGGAGTTCGAAAGCATCGGTAAAGCAGGCAGCCGTCTGGGCACCGCGCTGGCGATGGCGGTAGACCACGAAATCGGCATGGTGTCGCTGGTGCGTAACCTGGAAGAGTTCTTTGCCCGCGAATCCTGCGGCTGGTGTACGCCATGCCGCGACGGGCTGCCGTGGAGCGTGAAAATTCTGCGCGCGCTGGAGCGTGGCGAAGGCCAGCCGGGGGATATCGAGACACTTGAGCAACTGTGTCGTTTCCTCGGACCGGGTAAAACCTTCTGCGCGCATGCGCCGGGCGCGGTTGAGCCACTGCAAAGCGCAATTAAGTATTTCCGCGAAGAATTCGAAGCTGGCATCAAGCAGCCGTTCAGCAATACCCATTTAATCAATGGTATTCAGCCGAACCTGCTCAAAGAGCGCTGGTGAGTTAACGATTTTTAATTTGGAAGCATGCTAATGGCTACGATTCATGTAGACGGCAAAGAATACGAGGTCAACGGCGCGGACAACCTGCTACAGGCATGTCTGTCCCTCGGCCTTGATATTCCGTATTTTTGCTGGCACCCGGCGCTGGGAAGCGTCGGTGCTTGCCGCCAGTGTGCGGTGAAGCAATACCAAAACGCGGAAGATACGCGTGGTCGCCTGGTGATGTCCTGTATGACGCCAGCCACCGACGGTACCTTTATCTCTATTGACGACGAAGAAGCGAAACAGTTCCGTGAAAGCGTGGTGGAGTGGCTGATGACTAACCACCCGCACGACTGTCCGGTTTGTGAAGAGGGCGGTAACTGCCATCTTCAGGATATGACCGTGATGACGGGTCACAGTTTCCGCCGCTACCGTTTCACCAAACGTACCCACCGCAACCAGGATCTGGGGCCGTTCATCTCGCACGAAATGAACCGCTGCATCGCCTGCTACCGTTGTGTACGTTACTACAAAGATTATGCTGACGGTACCGATCTGGGCGTCTATGGCGCGCATGACAACGTCTACTTCGGGCGTCCGGAAGACGGTACCCTGGAAAGCGAATTCTCCGGTAACCTGGTCGAGATTTGTCCGACCGGCGTCTTCACCGATAAAACGCACTCCGAGCGTTATAACCGTAAATGGGACATGCAGTTTGCGCCAAGCATCTGCCAGCAGTGTTCCATCGGCTGTAACATCAGCCCGGGCGAGCGCTATGGCGAATTGCGCCGTATCGAAAACCGTTACAACGGCACCGTTAACCACTACTTCCTCTGCGACCGCGGTCGTTTCGGCTATGGCTATGTGAACCTGAAAGACCGTCCGCGTCAGCCGGTTCAGCGTCGTGGCGACGACTTCATCACCCTCAACGCCGAGCAGGCGATGCAGGGCGCGGCGGATATTCTGCGCCAGTCGAAGAAAGTGATCGGTATCGGTTCGCCGCGCGCCAGCATTGAGAGCAACTTTGCGCTGCGTGAACTGGTTGGTGCGGAAAACTTCTACACCGGTATCGCGCGCGGCGAGCAGGAACGTCTGCAACTGGCGCTGAAAGTGCTGCGTGAAGGCGGCATTTACACCCCGGCGCTGCGGGAGATCGAATCTTATGACGCGGTACTGGTCTTGGGTGAGGATGTCACTCAGACCGGCGCGCGCGTTGCGCTGGCGGTACGCCAGGCGGTGAAAGGTAAAGCGCGTGAAATGGCGGCGGCGCAGAAAGTGGCCGACTGGCAGATTGCGGCCATCCTTAACATCGGCCAGCGTGCCAAACATCCGCTGTTCGTGACTAACGTGGACGACACCCGTCTGGATGATATCGCCGCCTGGACTTATCGCGCGCCGGTGGAAGATCAGGCGCGCCTGGGCTTTGCGATTGCCCATGCGCTGGACAATACAGCGCCTGCGGTTGACGGTATCGACAGCGACTTGCAAAACAAAATTGATGTCATTGTGCAGGCGTTGGCCGGCGCGAAAAAACCGCTGATTATCTCCGGCACTAACGCCGGTAGCAGTGAGGTGATTCAGGCGGCCGCCAACGTGGCGAAAGCGCTGAAAGGCCGTGGCGCCGACGTCGGTATTACTATGATTGCCCGCTCCGTGAACAGCATGGGGCTGGGTATGATGGGCGGCGGTTCGCTTGACGATGCGCTGGGCGAGCTGGAAACCGGCAGCGCGGACGCGGTGGTGGTGCTGGAAAACGATCTCCACCGTCATGCAAGCGCTACGCGCGTGAACGCCGCGCTCGCCAAAGCGCCGCTGGTGATGGTGGTTGACCATCAGCGCACGGCGATTATGGAAAACGCGCATCTGGTGCTTTCCGCGGCAAGCTTCGCCGAAAGCGATGGTACGGTCATCAACAACGAAGGCCGCGCGCAGCGCTTCTTCCAGGTTTATGATCCGGCCTACTACGATAACAAGACGATTATGCTGGAAAGCTGGCGCTGGCTGCATTCGCTGCACAGCACCGTCGAAAACCGCGAAGTGGACTGGACTCAGCTTGACCATGTGATCGACGCGGTCATTGCCGCCATGCCGCAATTTGCCGGCATTAAAGACGCCGCGCCGGATGCGACCTTCCGCATTCGTGGGCAGAAGCTGGCGCGCGAACCGCATCGTTACAGCGGTCGTACGGCGATGCGCGCCAATATCAGCGTGCATGAACCACGTCAGCCGCAGGATAAAGACACCATGTTCGCCTTCTCGATGGAAGGGAATAACCAACCGACTGCCCCGCGATCTGAAATTCCGTTCGCCTGGGCGCCGGGCTGGAACTCCCCGCAGGCGTGGAACAAATTCCAGGATGAAGTGGGCGGCAAACTGCGTCACGGCGATCCGGGCGTGCGTTTGATTGAAGCGACTGAGGGCGGTCTGGATTATTTCACTACCGTGCCGGCAAGCTTCCAGGCGCAGGACGGTCAGTGGCGTATTGCGCCGTATTACCACCTGTTTGGCAGCGACGAATTGTCTCAGCGTTCTCCGGTCTTCCAGAGCCGTATGCCGCAGCCGTATATCAAACTTAACCCGGCGGATGCCGCGAAGTTGGGCGTCAATGCCGGGACGCGCGTCTCCTTTAGCTACGATGGCAATACGGTGACGCTGCCGGTTGAAATCTCTGAAGGGTTAGCGGCAGGGCAGGTAGGGCTGCCGATGGGTATGCCTGGCATCGCGCCGGTTCTGGCTGGCGCGCGTCTTGAGGATCTGCGGGAGGCGCAACAATGAGTTGGATTACACCGGATCTGATTGAGATCCTGCTGAGCATTCTCAAAGCGGTGGTGATTCTGCTGGTGGTCGTCACCTGCGGGGCCTTCATGAGCTTTGGCGAACGTCGTCTGCTGGGTCTGTTCCAGAACCGTTATGGACCAAACCGCGTTGGCTGGGGCGGCTCGCTCCAGCTGGTCGCGGATATGATCAAGATGTTCTTTAAAGAAGACTGGATCCCGAAATTCTCGGATCGCGTCATCTTTACCCTGGCGCCGATGATCGCGTTTACTTCGCTGCTGCTCTCCTTCGCCATTGTGCCGGTTAGCCCTAATTGGGTGGTGGCCGATTTAAACATCGGGATTCTGTTCTTCCTGATGATGGCCGGTCTGGCGGTTTACGCGGTGCTGTTCGCCGGTTGGTCGAGCAACAACAAATACTCGCTGCTGGGCGCGATGCGCGCGTCTGCCCAGACGGTGAGCTACGAAGTGTTCCTTGGTCTTTCCCTGATGGGCGTGGTGGCGCAGGCCGGTTCATTTAATATGACCGATATCGTCAATAACCAGGCGCATCTGTGGAACGTGATTCCGCAATTCTTTGGGTTTGTTACTTTCGCCATCGCGGGCGTAGCGGTCTGTCACCGTCACCCGTTTGACCAGCCGGAAGCCGAGCAGGAACTGGCGGACGGTTACCACATCGAATATTCCGGGATGAAATTCGGTCTGTTCTTCGTGGGGGAGTACATCGGCATCGTCACCGTTTCCGCGCTGATGGTAACGTTGTTCTTCGGTGGCTGGCATGGCCCGTTCTTACCGCCATTCGTCTGGTTCGCGCTGAAAACCGCGTTCTTCATGATGATGTTCATTTTGATTCGTGCGTCGTTACCGCGTCCGCGTTATGACCAGGTAATGTCCTTCGGCTGGAAAGTTTGCCTGCCGCTGACGCTCATCAACTTGCTGGTAACGGCGGCTGTCATTCTGTGGCAGGCGCAATAAGGGACACAAAGACCATGACCTTAAAAGAATTATTAGTAGGTTTCGGCACTCAGGTACGCAGTATCTGGATGATCGGCCTGCATGCGTTCGCGAAACGCGAAACGCGGATGTATCCGGAAGAGCCGGTCTATTTACCGCCCCGTTACCGTGGCCGTATCGTGCTCACGCGCGACCCGGACGGTGAAGAGCGCTGCGTTGCCTGTAACCTGTGCGCGGTAGCCTGTCCGGTAGGCTGTATCTCCCTGCAAAAAGCGGAGACCAAAGATGGCCGCTGGTATCCGGAATTTTTCCGCATTAACTTCTCACGCTGCATCTTCTGCGGCCTGTGCGAAGAAGCGTGCCCGACCACGGCGATTCAGTTGACCCCGGACTTCGAACTGGGCGAATACAAACGTCAGGATCTGGTGTACGAAAAAGAGGATCTGCTGATTTCCGGTCCGGGCAAATACCCGGAATATAACTTCTACCGGATGGCGGGTATGGCAATCGACGGCAAAGATAAAGGCGAAGCAGAGAACGAAGCCAAGCCTATCGACGTCAAGAGCCTGTTACCGTAAGGAGAGGGCAATGGAATTCGCTTTTTATATCTGTGGCCTGATAGCCATCCTCGCGACCCTGCGAGTGATCACCCATACCAATCCGGTACACGCGCTGTTGTATCTGGTGATATCGCTACTGGCGATTTCCGGGGTGTTCTTTTCGCTGGGCGCTTACTTTGCCGGTGCGCTGGAAATTATCGTCTACGCAGGCGCCATCATGGTGCTGTTTGTGTTCGTGGTGATGATGCTCAACCTCGGCGGCAGCGAAATCGAACAGGAACGCCAGTGGCTGAAGCCGCAGGTGTGGATTGGTCCGGCGGTTTTGTCGGCCATTATGCTGGCGGTCATTGTGTACGCCATTCTGGGCGTTAACGACCAGGGCATCGACGGCACGCCGATTAGCGCGAAAGCGGTGGGCATTACGCTGTTCGGGCCTTATGTTCTGGCGGTCGAACTGGCGTCTATGCTGCTGCTGGCAGGCCTGGTGGTGGCGTTCCACGTCGGTCGTGAAGAGCGTGCGGGCGAAGTGCTAAGCAACCGCGCCGATGACCGCGCGAAAAGAAAAACGGAGGAGCGCGCATGATCCCCTTAACACACGGACTGATCCTCGCTGCGATTTTATTCGTCCTGGGTTTAACCGGTCTGGTTATCCGCCGCAATCTGCTGTTTATGCTGATCGGGCTGGAAATCATGATTAACGCCTCCGCGCTGGCCTTTGTGGTCGCCGGGAGCTACTGGGGCCAGACCGATGGTCAGGTGATGTACATTCTCGCCATCAGCCTTGCGGCTGCGGAAGCGAGTATTGGACTTGCGCTGTTGCTGCAACTCCATCGCCGTCGCCAGAACCTGAACATCGATTCAGTAAGTGAGATGCGTGGATGAACATGCTTGCCTTAACCATTATTCTGCCATTGATTGGCTTTGTACTGCTGGCGTTCTCTCGCGGACGCTGGTCGGAAAATCTCTCCGCGACCATTGGCGTGGGCTCCGTTGGTCTGGCGGCGTTGGTGACAGCGTTTGTCGGGATGGATTTCTTCGCCAACGGCAAACAGGCGTTCAGCCAGCCGCTGTGGACGTGGATGTCGGTCGGTAACTTCAACATCGGTTTTAACCTGGTGCTGGACGGCCTGTCGCTGACCATGCTCTCTGTGGTCACCGGCGTCGGCTTCCTGATCCACATGTTCGCGTCCTGGTACATGCGTGGAGAAGAGGGTTACTCCCGCTTCTTCGCTTATACCAACCTGTTTATCGCCAGCATGGTGGTTCTGGTGCTGTCCGATAACCTGCTGTTGATGTACCTCGGCTGGGAAGGCGTGGGCCTGTGCTCTTATCTGTTGATCGGCTTCTATTACAGCGATCCGAAGAATGGCGCGGCGGCAATGAAAGCCTTCGTGGTAACCCGTGTCGGTGACGTGTTCCTCGCCTTCGCGCTGTTCATCCTCTACAACGAACTGGGCACGCTGAACTTCCGCGAAATGGTCGAGCTGGCGCCAGCGCACTTTGCTGACGGCAACAACATGCTGATGTGGGCGACGCTGATGCTGCTGGGCGGCGCGGTCGGTAAATCTGCGCAGCTACCGTTGCAGACCTGGCTTGCCGACGCGATGGCCGGCCCGACGCCTGTCTCCGCGCTGATCCATGCCGCGACGATGGTTACCGCCGGTGTCTACCTGATTGCACGCACGCATGGCCTGTTCCTGATGACGCCGGAAATTCTGCATCTGGTGGGTATTATCGGGGCGATTACGCTGGTAATGGCAGGTTTCGCCGCGCTGGTGCAGACCGACATCAAACGCGTGCTGGCCTATTCCACCATGAGCCAGATTGGCTACATGTTCCTGGCGCTGGGCGTGCAGGCGTGGGATGCGGCGATTTTCCACCTGATGACGCACGCCTTCTTTAAAGCGCTGCTGTTCCTGGCGTCCGGTTCCGTCATTCTGGCCTGCCATCACGAACAGAACATCTTTAAGATGGGCGGTCTGCGTAAGTCCATTCCGCTGGTGTATGCCTGCTTCCTGGTGGGGGGCGCGGCGCTGTCGGCGCTGCCGCTGGTCACTGCGGGCTTCTTCAGTAAGGATGAGATCCTGGCTGGCGCGATGGCGAACGGTCATATCAATCTGATGGTGGCGGGTCTGGTTGGCGCGTTCATGACCTCCCTGTACACCTTCCGGATGATTTTCATCGTATTCCACGGTAAAGAACAAATTCATGCTCATGCAGGGAAGGGGATTACCCACCATCTGCCGCTGATTGTCCTGATGATTCTGTCTACCTTTGTTGGCGCGCTGATTGTGCCGCCATTGCAGGGGGTGCTGCCGCAGACAACTGAACTGGCGCATGGTCGCGTCATGACGCTGGAAATTACCTCTGGCGTAGTGGCGATTGCCGGCATCCTGATTGCCGCATGGCTGTGGCTGGGTAAACGCACGCTGGTGACCTCGATCGCCAACAGCGCGCCGGGCCGTCTGCTGGGGACCTGGTGGTATAACGCCTGGGGCTTTGACTGGCTGTACGACAAAGTATTCGTCAAGCCATTCCTCGGTATCGCCTGGCTGCTGAAGCGCGACCCGCTTAATGCGTTGATGAACATTCCGGCTATCCTTTCCCGTTTTGCAGGCAAAGGCCTGGTACTGAGCGAGAACGGTTATTTGCGCTGGTATGTGGCATCCATGAGCATCGGCGCGGTTGTGGTGCTGGCGCTGCTGATGGTACTGCGTTGAGTTTGTTGGCTGGATGAACGACTGCCGGATGGCGCAGTGCTTATCCGGCCTACAAACCCAAAAATAATTTTTAGAATTCGTTGAAAATCTGTTCCTGAAGTACAGGCGTCATCGGCGAAGTCAGACCGGATACCGCCAGCGCACAGCAACCGGAGCGTACTGAAGTACGTGAGGATGATTCGCGAAGCTCACCCCTACGGGGCCGTCCTTACGGACGTTCAAAACGCGCTGCGTTTTGTGTGAGCACTGGCAGGATTTGGGCTGACGAGTGAGATAGCCTGAGCAGGAGTAAATATAAGGGACATACTTAGCTATGTTATTACCCTGGTTGATATTAATCCCCTTTATAGGTGGCTTCCTGTGCTGGCAGACCGAACGCTTTGGCGTGAAGGTGCCGCGTTGGATAGCGCTGATTACCATGGGGCTGACGCTGGCGCTCGGTCTGCAATTGTGGTTGCAGGGCGGCTACTCACTGACGCAATCCGCCGGTATTCCGCAGTGGCAATCTGAATTTGTTCTGCCGTGGATCCCGCGTTTTGGCATCTCTATCCATCTGGCGCTCGACGGACTGTCGCTGCTAATGGTGGTGCTGACCGGCCTGCTCGGCGTTCTGGCGGTGCTTTGCTCCTGGCGAGAAATCGAAAAATATCAGGGCTTCTTCCACCTGAACCTGATGTGGATCTTAGGCGGCGTTATCGGCGTGTTCCTGGCCATCGACATGTTCCTGTTCTTCTTCTTCTGGGAAATGATGCTGGTGCCGATGTACTTCCTGATAGCGCTGTGGGGCCACAAAGCTTCTGACGGTAAAACGCGTATCACGGCGGCAACCAAGTTCTTCATTTACACCCAGGCGAGTGGTCTGGTGATGTTGATTGCCATCCTGGCGCTGGTGTTTGTGCACTATAAAGCGACCGGCGTGTGGACCTTCAACTATGAAGAGCTGCTGAATACCCCGATGTCCCACGGTGTGGAATATCTGCTGATGCTGGGCTTCTTCATCGCCTTTGCGGTGAAAATGCCGGTGGTGCCGCTGCATGGCTGGCTGCCGGATGCGCACTCCCAGGCGCCGACCGCCGGTTCTGTCGACCTGGCCGGTATCTTGCTGAAAACCGCCGCTTACGGTCTGCTGCGTTTCTCCCTGCCATTGTTCCCGAACGCGTCGGCGGAGTTTGCGCCTATCGCCATGTGGCTGGGCGTTATCGGCATTTTCTACGGCGCGTGGATGGCCTTTACCCAATACGACATCAAGCGCCTGATTGCCTATACCTCCGTTTCCCACATGGGCTTCGTGCTGATCGCTATCTACACCGGCAGTCAGCTGGCGTACCAGGGCGCGGTGATTCAGATGATTGCGCACGGTTTGTCCGCAGCCGGTCTGTTCATTCTGTGTGGCCAGTTGTACGAACGTCTGCATACGCGTGACATGCGTATGATGGGCGGCCTGTGGGGCAAAATGAAATGGTTGCCTGCGCTGTCCATGTTCTTTGCGGTGGCGACGCTCGGTATGCCGGGCACCGGTAACTTTGTCGGCGAATTTATGATTCTGTTCGGCAGCTACCAGGTGGTGCCGATGATTACCGTGATCTCCACCTTTGGGCTGGTATTCGCCTCTGTATACTCGCTGGCGATGCTGCATCGCGCTTACTTTGGTAAAGCGAAGAGCCAGATTGCCAGCCAGGAACTGCCAGGGATGTCGCTGCGCGAGCTGTTTATCATTCTGTTGCTGGTGGTGCTTCTGGTACTGCTTGGCTTCTATCCGCAGCCGATTCTGGATACCTCGCATTCTGCGATGAGCAACATCCAGCAGTGGTTTGTTAATTCCGTTACTACTACAAGGCCGTAAATCGCCATGACAATAACTCCACAACACCTGATTGCGCTGCTACCGCTGCTGATCGTCGGCTTGACGGTGGTGGTTGTGATGCTCTCCATTGCGTGGCGACGCAATCACTTCCTCAATGCCACGCTGTCGGTCATTGGGCTTAACGCTGCTCTGGTTTCGCTTTGGTTTGTCGGCCAGGCTGGGGCAATGGACGTCACGCCGCTGATGCGCGTTGACGGCTTTGCGATGCTCTACACCGGGCTGGTGCTGCTGGCGAGCCTCGCCACCTGTACCTTTGCCTACCCGTGGCTGGAAGGCTATAACGATAACCAGGAAGAGTTCTACCTGCTGGTGTTAATCGCCAGCCTGGGGGGAATTCTGCTGGCGAACGCCAACCACCTGGCGGCGCTGTTCCTCGGTATTGAACTGATCTCGCTGCCGCTGTTCGGCCTGATTGGTTATGCTTTCCGCCAGAAACGCTCGCTGGAAGCCAGTATCAAATACACCATCCTCTCCGCCGCCGCCTCGTCTTTCCTGCTGTTCGGGATGGCGCTGGTGTACGCGCAGTCCGGCAACCTGTCTTTCGAAGCGCTCGGTAAGAGCCTCGGCGATGGTATGCTGCACGAGCCATTGCTGCTGGCGGGCTTTGGCCTGATGATTGTCGGTCTGGGCTTTAAACTCTCTCTGGTGCCGTTCCACCTGTGGACGCCAGACGTTTACCAGGGCGCGCCTGCGCCGGTTTCCACCTTCCTGGCGACGGCGAGCAAAATCGCTATCTTCGGCGTGGTAATGCGTCTGTTCCTCTATGCGCCGGTAGGTGACAGCGAAGCGGTACGCGTGGTGCTGGGCATTATCGCCTTTGCCTCTATCATCTTCGGTAACCTGATGGCGCTGAGCCAGACCAACATCAAACGTCTGCTCGGTTACTCTTCTATCTCTCACCTCGGCTATCTGCTGGTGGCGCTGATTGCCCTGCAGAGCGGCGAGATGTCGATGGAAGCGGTAGGCGTTTATCTGGCCGGTTATCTGTTCAGCAGCCTCGGCGCGTTTGGTGTGGTCAGCCTGATGTCCAGCCCGTTCCGCGGCCCGGATGCCGATTCCCTGTACTCTTACCGTGGTCTGTTCTGGCACCGTCCGGTTCTTGCCGCGGTGATGACGGTGATGATGCTGTCGCTGGCAGGTATTCCGATGACGCTGGGCTTTATCGGCAAATTCTACGTGCTGGCGGTCGGCGTTCAGGCCAGCCTGTGGTGGCTGGTCGCCGCCGTGGTGGTGGGTTCCGCGATTGGTTTGTACTACTACCTGCGCGTTGCGGTGAGTCTCTACCTGCACGCGCCGCAGCAACCGGGACGCGACGCGCCGACAAACTGGCAGTACAGCGCAGGCGGTATCGTGGTGCTGATCTCCGCGTTGCTGGTGTTGGTACTGGGCGTCTGGCCGCAGCCGCTGATTAGCCTTGTGCAGTTAGCGACGCCGTTGATGTAAGCAATAAGTAAAAACGAAAAACCCGCTTCACGAAGCGGGTTTTTTATTACCTGATGTCATTCTTTAAAATGACTCAGGACGGTAGACCGGATAAGGCGCTTGCGCCGCCATCCGGCCTGTAAGGTCTCAGCGACCGGAATTTAACTTAGCAACTGCCGGCTTACCAGCGGGCCGCTGATGTTTTGCGCCGCGCGTTCCATCACTTCCTGTATCACTGAAGAGAGTTCGTTAATCTCAAACTTGGCCACGTAGCCGTCGGCTTTCACCTTACGCACATGATCTTCGTTGGCGCTGCCGGAAAGGGAAGAGTGAATAACAACCGGGATCTTTTTCAGCCGTTCATCGGTTTTAATTTTACGCGTTAACGTAAAGCCATCCATCTCCGGCATCTCAAGGTCTGTCAGGACTAGCGCGATTTTCTCGCTAATTGGCTTACCTTCGGCCTCCGCTTCCTGCGCCAGTTGCTGGATTCTCTCCCAGGCATCCTTGCCGGTCACATGCATCTGATGCGGAATTTCCATCGCGTTCAGCCCTTTTTCCAGCATCGCGCGGGCGACTTTGGAGTCTTCCGCCACAATGGCTACCGCGCCTGGGGTAATATAAAATTTATTGGTCTTCAGATTGGTGGCGCGCAGATCGTGGCTGGAGGGGACAATATCATAAAGGATCTGCTCAACGTCGAGCACCAGCGCCAGGTTGTTGGTTTCTTTGTTGTCATCCAGGCAGGCAATACTGGTGATGTAGCGACCGTTGACGGCTTTCTCGGCGGTATGCACCTGTTGCCAGTCAAGACGCATAATATTTTCCACCGACTCGACGGCAAATGCCTGTACGCTGCGCGCATATTCGGTGATCAGCAAAATATTCAGCCCGGTTTCCGGCTTGCAGCCCGCTACCGCTGGCAAATCAATCACCGGAATGACCTGATCCCGAATATTGACCATGCCCAATAGCGGCGCTTTCATGCCTGCCGGGCGCGTAAAGGCGGGCATCGGTACGATTTCGCGCAGCTTAAATACATTGATGCCGAACAGCTCTGACTTCTGTTCATGCAGCGATGTACCAAGACGGAATAACAGCAGCTCAAAACGGTTGGACAGGGTTAAATTGGCCCTGTCATCAATATCTTTCTGAAAATTGTCCATCCTAACCTCATTATGAAAGCCTGCCTTTTTTAGTGTTATCGGCAATGAGGACAAAAAATGGAGCGCTAAACCGGGAAAACAGAAAAATCGTAAGCCAGCTCCGTCGCCGGGAAAATAGCGCGGCATTCCGCCAGTAAGCGCTGACAGCCTTTATCGTCATAGCGTGAGCTAATATGGGTCATGATCAGCCGACCAACGGCAGCTTCCCGCGCCAGCGTCGCGGTTTGACGGGTGGAGCTGTGTCCGCGAGCGTTGGCTTTCTCCTCCATTGACGCATCCAGCGTGGTTTCATGAACCATCACATCTACACCCTGCGCCAGTGCGAGGGCGGCCTCGCAGGGCGCGGTATCGCCGAAAATCGCCACTGATTTCCCGGCCACGGCGGGAGCAAGGTAGTCGGCGCCATTGATCTGCCTTCCATCGGCAAGCGTGACGGTTTTTCCTGCCTTCAACGCCTGAAACAGCGGGCCGGGCGTAACGCCTGCGGCTTTTAACGCCCTGGCATTCAGCGCGCCAGGCTTGTCATGTTCAACAACGCGATATCCGTAGCACTCCAGTGGATGCTCCAGCCTGAACGCGGTCACTTTACGCAGACCGTCGTCAAGAATATCGCCTGCGCTAATTTCTTCAATTTGCAACGGAAAATCGGTCCATGAACCGCTAAGGCGCAGTGTGGTTGCAATAAACTCACGCACGCCTTGAGGCCCGTATACGGTTAGCGGATGGGGATTCCCCGCCATCGACCGGCTGCATAGCAGACCCGGCAGGCCAAACAGATGATCGCCGTGAAGATGGCTGATAAAAATGCGCTCAAGCTTACCGGGATGAAACGCGGTATTAAGCATTTGATGCTGTGTCCCTTCGCCGCAATCAAAAAGCCATACTCCCGGCTGCGTTGGATGTTGCAGATGTAATAAAATTGCCGTTACATTGCGTGAGCGCGTGGGAACGCCTGCGGACGTACCTAAAAAAATTAATTCCATCTTGTCCATACACGTTTGGTTATCGTTTAACCCAAGATTACCACAACACAGGAGCGCATCATGATTGACTGGCAGGATCTCCACCATAGCGAACTTACCGTTCCTCAACTTTACGCGTTACTCAAATTGCGCTGCGCGGTCTTTGTGGTAGAACAGCGCTGTCCTTACCTGGATGTGGATGGCGATGATTTAGTTGGCGACAATCGTCATATTTTGGGCTGGCATCAGGATGAGCTGGTGGCGTATGCGAGGATTCTGAAAAGCGATAACGAATCAGACCCGGTTGTCATTGGCCGGGTGATCGTCAGCGATGCCTGGCGAGGGGCGAAACTGGGCCAGCAATTAATGGCGAAAACGCTGGAATCTTGTGGGCGGCACTGGCCGGATAAGCCGCTATATCTGGGAGCGCAGGCGCATCTGCAACCTTTTTATGCGCGGTTTGGTTTTATTCCGGTTACCGATGTTTATGACGAAGACGGCATTCCGCACCGGGGAATGGCGCGGGAGGTTCATCAGGCATAAACCGAAACCGTTGACTATAGTTAGGAGCAGGTGTTAACACAACGGAGAATGAGAATGTCATATCAATTTGGTGAATCACGTGTTGATGATGATCTGACTTTGCTCAGCGAAACGCTGGAAGAGATTTTACGTTCCTCAGGCGATCCCGCCGATCAAAAATACATTGAGCTGAAAGCCCGCGCGGAACAAGCGCTGGAAGAGGTGAAAAACCGCGTAAGCCATGCGTCGGATAGCTATTATTACCGGGCAAAGCAGGCCGTTTATAAAGCGGATGACTACGTTCATGAAAAACCCTGGCAGGGTATTGGCGTAGGCGCGGCGGTAGGACTGGTACTTGGACTGCTGCTGGCGCGGCGCTAAATCCCCCTACTGAACAGAATTGCAACCCTCCCTAAATGAGGTACTGCTTTTTTAGGGCAGTACCCCGTATAATGTGGGGTTTTTAACAGGGAGGGGCCGCGTGCATTCTATTACTACTGCGCTGGAAAATCTGACGCGTCAGCTATCGCAAGAGATACCGGCGACGCCAGGGCTTTGCGTTTTCGATGCGCCTTTCCCTTTAAACGATGCCTTCGATGCATTGAGCTGGCTGGCCAGCCAGTCATCCTTTCCGCAATTCTACTGGCAACAGCGCAATGGCGACGAAGAAGCTGCCGTTCTCGGGGCAATCACCGTTTTTTCATCGCTCGATCTGGCGCAACGGTTTTTACGTCAGCACGCGCAGCCTGACCTGCGTATTTGGGGGCTGAATGCGTTCGAGCCGAAAGAGGGCTACTTATTGCTGCCGCGGCTGGAGTGGCGACGTAGCGGGGGTACGGCGACCTTACGCTTACATCTGCACAGTGACGTTTCGCTACGCGATGATGCGCGCCAGGCGAAAGCGTTTCTCGCTTCTCTGGTCGGCATTAAGCCTGTTCCGGCGCTACGCCTTTCGCTCACGAGCGAACAACACTGGCCGGACAAAGACGGTTGGGTGAAGCTGATTCAGCAGGCCACCCACACCATTGCGCAAGAGGCGTTTGATAAAGTTGTGCTGGCGCGGGCCACCGACTTACAATTCTCCCGTCCGGTCAATGCCGCCGCGATGATGGCGTCCAGTCGTCGTTTAAATCTCAACTGCTACCACTTTTTTATGGCTTTTTCCGCCGATACCGCCTTTTTGGGATCATCGCCGGAGCGGCTCTGGCGGCGGCGTGAAACGGCGCTGCGTACCGAAGCGCTGGCCGGGACGGTGGCGAACCATCCGGATAACCATAAAGCCTGGCAGCTTGGCGAATGGTTAATGAAAGACGATAAAAACCAGCGAGAAAATATGCTGGTTGTCGAAGACATCTGCCAGCGACTGCAAAACTGCACCCACTCGCTGGATGTGCTGCCGCCGCAGGTGCTCAGACTGCGCAAGGTACAGCATTTGCGCCGCTGTATCTGGACGGCGCTTAATCAGGCGGACGACACGCTCTGCCTGCACCAGTTACAGCCTACCGCAGCGGTCGCCGGGATCCCTCGTGAACCCGCGCGTTGTTTTATCGAACAACATGAGCCGTTCGAACGTGAATGGTATGCCGGGTCGGCAGGCTATCTCTCCACGCGGCAAAGTGAGTTTTGCGTGACGTTACGTTCAGCCAAAGTGACGGCCAATGTGGTGCGATTGTATGCCGGCGCGGGAATCGTCCGCGGGTCGGATCCGGAACAAGAATGGCAGGAAATAGATAATAAAGCGGCCGGGTTACGTACCTTATTGCAGATGGATGCGTAATGAGTCACATATTCCCGACCCATATCAATAATCCATTTTTGCAGCTCTTTATACTTAGTCCCAATGATTGATACCGGACAAACTCATGTCAGTAAGTGCATTTAACCGGCGCTGGGCGGCGGTCATCCTGGAAGCCTTAACCCGTCATGGCGTCAGGCATGTTTGTATCGCCCCTGGTTCCCGTTCCACGCCGCTCACGTTGGCGGCGGCAGAGAATCCTGCTTTTATCCACCATACGCACTTTGATGAGCGTGGGCTTGGTCATCTGGCGTTAGGGCTGGCGAAAGTCAGCCAACAGCCGGTTGCCGTTATTGTCACTTCAGGTACCGCCGTGGCGAACCTCTATCCGGCGCTGATTGAGGCGGGGCTGACGGGCGAGAAGCTCATTTTACTTACCGCCGATCGCCCGCCGGAGCTGATTGACTGCGGCGCCAACCAGGCGATCCGTCAGGCGGGGATGTTTGCCTCGCACCCCTCCCAAACTCTGTCGTTGCCGCGTCCCACGCAGGATATTCCGGCGCGCTGGCTGGTGTCGACCATCGATAATGCGCTCGCCATGCTTCATGCGGGCGCGCTGCACATTAACTGTCCTTTTGCCGAACCGCTGTATGGCGATATGAATGACACCGGTCTGGTCTGGCAACAGCGTCTCGGCGACTGGTGGCAGGATGAAAAACCCTGGCTACGTGAAGCGCGTCGGCTGGAAAGCGACAAACAACGTGACTGGTTTTTCTGGCGACAAAAGCGCGGCGTAGTCATTGCCGGTCGTATGAGCGCGGAAGAAGGCAAAAAAGTGGCGCAGTGGGCGCAAACTCTGGGATGGCCATTAATTGGCGACGTATTGTCGCAAACCGGGCAGCCGCTGCCGTGCGCCGACCTGTGGCTCGGCAACGCCAAAGCGGTGACCGAACTGCAGCAGGCGCAGATTGTCGTCCAGCTTGGCAGTAGCCTTACCGGAAAACGCTTACTGCAATGGCAGGCAACCTGCGAGCCGGAAGAGTACTGGGTAATCGACAATATTGAAGGTCGTCTGGACCCGGCGCACCATCGTGGACGCAGACTGGTAGCGAAAATCGCCGACTGGCTGGAGATGCATCCGGCGGAAAAACGTAAACCGTGGTGTGTAGAGATCCCGCGTCTGGCGGAACTGGCGTGGCAACGGGTGGTCGCGCAGCGAGACACCTTTGGCGAAGCGCAGCTGGCGCACCGTATCCGTGACTATCTGCCGGAGCAGGGGCAATTGTTCGTGGGCAATAGTCTGGTGGTGCGTCTGATCGACGCGCTGTCGCAGTTGCCGGCTGGCTATCCGGTATACAGCAATCGCGGGGCGAGCGGCATTGACGGCCTGCTTTCCACGGCGGCGGGCGTGCAGCGCGCCAGCGCCAAATCGACGTTGGCTATCGTCGGCGATTTATCCGCGCTGTACGATCTTAACGCGCTGGCGTTACTACGTCAGGTATCCGCGCCGTTTGTGTTGATTGTGGTCAACAATAACGGCGGGCAGATCTTTTCCCTGCTGCCGACGCCGCAAAGCAAACGTGAGCGCTTTTATTTGATGCCGCAAAACGTCCATTTTGACCATGCGGCCGCCATGTTTAACCTACGCTATCATCGCCCGGAAAACTGGGAAGAGCTGGAGTCTGCGCTGGCTGGCGCGTGGCGAACCCCGGCGACAACGGTGATTGAGCTGGTGGTAAACGATACGGACGGCGCGCAGACGTTGCAGCAACTTTTGGCTCAGGTAAGCCATCTATGATGTTGCACGCGCAGCACATGCCCGGACAGCCTGGGGCGCCCTCGCTGGTTTTCCTGCACGGTTTTTCTGGCGATTGCCACGAATGGCAGCCGGTTGGCGAACAGTTTCACGGCTGTTCGCGGCTCTATATTGACTTACCGGGACATGGCGGATCTGCGGCTATTCCGGTCGACGGATTTGCCGATGTCATCAGATTACTGCGCGCTACGTTAATTAGTTACAACATACTAAAGTTTTGGTTGGTGGGATACTCTCTTGGCGGCCGGGTGGCGATGATGGCAGCCTGCCAGGGAATACCAGGCCTGTGCGGCCTGGTGGTCGAAGGCGGTCATCCGGGGCTGCAAAATGAACAGGCGCGCGTTGAAAGACGATTGTCCGACGGGCGCTGGGCAGAGCGTTTTCGTCATGAACCATTGACTGAGGTTTTTCACGACTGGTATCAGCAGCCGGTGTTCGCCTCGCTGACGGCGCAGCAAAGGCAGGTGCTGACGGCGCTGCGTAGCCAGAATAACGGCGAAACGCTGGCTGCGATACTGGAGGCGACATCGCTTGCCGTCCAGCCGGATTTACGCGAGGCGCTCAACGCGCTGGCATTTCCGTTTTATTATTTATGTGGCGAACGCGACAGCAAATTCCGCGCCCTGGCGCAGGAAGTGGCGGCGACATGCCATGTTATTCGTAACGCCGGACACAACGCACATCGGGAAAACCCCGCTGGCGTGGTAGACAGTCTGGCTCAGATTCTGCGTCTCTGACTAAAGGACACACTATGATCTATCCTGATGAAACAATGCTTTACGCACCGGTAGAATGGCACGACTGCTCGGAGGGTTACACCGACATTCGTTATGAAAAATCCACCGACGGTATTGCAAAAATCACTATTAATCGTCCGCAGGTGCGCAATGCATTTCGTCCGTTGACCGTCAAAGAGATGATTCAGGCGCTGGCGGATGCCCGTTACGACGACAACGTGGGCGTGATTATTCTGACCGGCGAAGGCGATAAAGCGTTTTGCGCGGGCGGTGACCAGAAGGTGCGCGGCGATTACGGCGGTTATCAGGATGACTCCGGCGTGCATCACCTGAACGTGCTGGACTTCCAGCGCCAGATTCGCACCTGTCCAAAACCGGTTGTCGCGATGGTCGCGGGGTATTCTATCGGCGGTGGTCATGTGCTGCACATGATGTGCGACCTCACCATCGCGGCGGAAAACGCCATCTTCGGCCAGACCGGTCCGAAAGTCGGCTCCTTTGACGGCGGCTGGGGCGCTTCGTATATGGCACGTATCGTTGGTCAGAAGAAAGCGCGTGAAATCTGGTTCCTGTGCCGCCAGTACGATGCGCAACAGGCGCTGGACATGGGGCTGGTTAACACCGTCGTTCCGCTGGCGGATCTGGAAAAAGAGACCGTGCGCTGGTGCCGCGAAATGTTGCAAAACAGTCCGATGGCGCTGCGTTGCCTGAAAGCGGCGCTGAATGCCGATTGTGACGGTCAGGCCGGGCTGCAGGAGCTGGCGGGCAACGCTACCATGCTGTTCTACATGACCGAAGAAGGGCAGGAAGGCCGTAACGCCTTTAACCAGAAGCGTCAGCCTGACTTCAGCAAATTCAAACGGAACCCATAATGCGTAGCGCGCAGGTATACCGCTGGCAGATCCCCATGGACGCGGGGGTGGTTCTGCGCGACAGGCGGTTAAAAACTCGCGACGGGCTGTATGTTTGTCTGCGTGACGGCGAGCGTGAAGGGTGGGGAGAGATCTCCCCGCTGCCGGGCTTCAGTCAGGAAACGTGGGAAGAGGCGCAGACGGCGCTCCTGACATGGGTGAATGACTGGCTTCAGGGGAGCGAGGGATTACCGGAGATGCCTTCGGTCGCGTTTGGCGCAAGCTGCGCGCTGGCGGAACTGACTGGCGTATTGCCGGAGGCGGCGGACTATCGCGCCGCGCCGTTATGCACTGGCGATCCTGACGATTTGGTGCTGCGGCTTGCCGATATGCCCGGCGAGAAAATCGCTAAGGTCAAAGTGGGTCTTTATGAAGCGGTACGCGACGGCATGGTGGTTAATTTGCTGCTGGAGGCGATCCCGGATCTGCATCTGCGTCTGGATGCGAATCGCGCCTGGACGCCGCTAAAAGCCCAACAGTTCGCAAAGTATGTTAATCCGGATTACCGCGCTCGTATCGCCTTTCTCGAAGAACCGTGTAAGACGCGGGATGATTCCCGCGCCTTTGCCCGTGAAACCGGCATCGCGATTGCCTGGGACGAAAGTCTGCGCGAAGCGGATTTCACCTTTGAAGCCGAAGAGGGCGTCAGGGCTGTGGTTATCAAACCTACGCTGACCGGATCGCTTGATAAAGTGCGTGAGCAAGTCGCTGCCGCCCATGCGTTGGGACTGACGGCGGTCATCAGCTCTTCGATCGAGTCCAGCCTCGGCCTGACGCAACTGGCGCGGATTGCCGCCTGGTTGACGCCGGGAACGCTGCCCGGACTGGATACCTTGCATCTGATGCAGGCGCAACAGGTTCGCCCCTGGCCTGGTAACGCGTTGCCTTGTCTGAAGCGTGATGAGCTGGAACGACTGTTATGACATTCACGGACTGGCCGTGGCGCCACTGGCGTCAGGTTCGCAGTCAGGCGCCCGCTCTGCGCCTGAACGATGAAGTGCTAAGCTGGCGCGCCCTCTGTGAGCGTATTGATGCGCTGGCGGGCGGGTTTGCCGCGCAGGGCGTACGCGAGGGCGACGGTGTCCTGCTGCGCGCCGGGAATCAGCCGCGCACTCTGTTGGCATGGCTTGCGCTGATGCAGTGCGGCGCGCGGGTTCTGCCCGTCAATCCGCAGTTGCCCCAGACATTGCTGGAGGCGCTGGTGCCGAAGTTAACGCTGCGTTTTGCGCTGACACTGGAAGGCGAAAATGCGTTTTCCGGATTAACCGCGTTGCAGATACAAAAGAGCACAGCGGCGTATGCCGTGGCCTGGCAACCGCAGCGTCTGGTTTCCATGACGCTGACATCGGGTTCCACAGGATTGCCAAAAGCGGCTGTACATACGTGCCAGGCGCATCTTGCCAGCGCGCAGGGGGTGCTTTCGCTAATGCCGTTTGGCCCGCAGGATGACTGGCTGCTATCGCTGCCGCTGTTTCATGTATCCGGGCAGGGTATTATGTGGCGTTGGCTCTTCGCCGGGGCGCGCATGACGGTACGCGATAAGCAACCGCTGGAGCAGATGCTGGCAGGGTGTACTCATGCTTCGCTGGTGCCGACGCAGCTGTGGCGGCTGCTGGCGAATCGGGCGGCGGTGACGCTGAAAGCCGTTTTGCTCGGCGGCGCGGTGATTCCGGTTGAACTCACCGACCAGGCCAGCAAACAAGGGATTCGCTGCTGGTGCGGGTATGGGCTCACGGAGTTCGCGTCTACGGTATGCGCCAAAGAGGCCGATGGTTCGGATGATGTTGGCGCGCCGCTTCCCGGCAGAGAGATCAGAATCGTCGATAATGAAGTCTGGCTGCGCGCCGCCAGTATGGCGGAAGGTTACTGGCGTGATGGCAAACTGATCCCGCTGGTTAATGACGAAGGCTGGTTTGCCACGCGCGATCGCGGCGAGCTGAACCACGGCAGGCTAACCATCGCAGGGCGGCTGGACAACCTGTTCTTTAGCGGCGGCGAAGGCATTCAGCCGGAGGAAGTCGAACGCGTTATTAACGCGCATCCGCTGGTGCAACAAGCCTTTGTCGTGCCGGTAGAAGATAAAGAGTTTGGCCATCGTCCCGTTGCGGTTGTGGAGTATGCATCGCAGGCCGGAGACGTGAACCTCGCTGAATGGGTTCGCGATAAGCTGGCGCGTTTTCAACAGCCGGTTCGCTGGTTGACGCTGCCGTCAGAACTGAAAAACGGAGGGATTAAAATATCTCGCCGTGCGCTCCAGCAGTGGGTGTGTAAGATCTGTAAAAATTAATGTTAGGTTAATATACAACCATTCCATCGCTATTGCCGTTTTGTTTATCCGTTGATGTGTAACGTGTTATGAACAATCAGCGTGAAACGGGGGCGCTATGGAATGGTTGGTTAAGAAATCGCATTATGTCAAAAAGAGGGCGTGCCATGTTCTGGTGCTGTGCGATAGCGGCGGTTCGCTAAAAATGATCGCCGAGGCGAATTCCATGATATTACTGAGTCCCGGCGATATCCTGTCGCCTTTACAGGATGCGCAGTATTGTATTAATCGGGAAAAACACCAGACCTTAAAAATCGTTGATGCACGCTGTTATTCCTGCGACGAATGGCAGCGATTGACGCGCAAGCCATCATGATCTGGCGGGCAGAAAAATCAGCATTACCCCCGCCATAATGCACAATACGCCGAGCATCGCTTTTAGGCTGAAAGCGCCTTGCAAACCGGGTAACAACATTGAGGCTACCCAGACAAGCACATAACTGAGACTCAGCAGCGCATAGGCTTTGCTGAGCGCGAGCGTGTGTAATGTTTTCTGCCAGCAGAAGACGGAAACCAGATACCCCGCCAAACCGGCGAATAGTGCCAGGGTCGCGGCATTAAATGCGCCCAGCCCGGAAATAAACGCCAGTGGATGCGCTATCGATGGCAGTCGCATCATGGCGAATCCTAAACTCAACTGGGCGATGGAGGCAATCGCAACGCTTATCAGTCCCCACATTACGCCCATTATGCCGCACTCCCCAGAATGATAATGCCGCTGATAATTAATGCGACGCCCAACCAGTGGCGGGGCGGAACCTGTTCATGCCAGATTTTCCAGGCCGCCAGCGTGACCCAGACAAAATTCAGACTCAACATCGGGTAAGCAATTCCCACCGGCAGGGTTTGTAGCACCAGCAGCCACAGCACCATCGCTGCGCCCATGCATATCAGCGCCAGGCCCAGCCACAGCATCAGGTGACGGCGGCGTCCGCCCGCCGTCAATGGCCGTGTCGCTTGCTTCTGGCAGAGCTGACCGCCAACGCTGAGCAGACTGGCAAGCACCAGAACGACGCCGATCATTTAGGCCGATACTGAATTAACACCAGACGCCCCTGATAATCAATATTGTCCGCAGGGGGAAGGGAAAGAGCGCTGATGTCTTCATCTTTGGCTATTGAAAGTACTAGCGTAATAATGCCCTCCTGACGATGCTGGTTGAGCCAGGCGTTAAAATCGTCGGCTTTAACGAATTTATCCTGCACATCAGGATAGCTAAGACCATACCTGAGTTCGCCCGCGTGTCCGTAGAGCATAATATCGTCTCGTTTCAGACTCCAGGCCAGCCCGGCGGCGACGCCGACGTTGTCGGCAAGAATATAGCGGCTTGATGCCAAAGGCGCCTGGGTCATTTCGACAAAAAACTGTGGCTGTTTGGACTCCATCACCCTGTCGGGGATGGAAAAGCCGAACAGCAGCGCCAGTCCCAGCGGACAAAACGCGGGTAATAGGTATTGTTGGCTATGACAGAGGCTATACCAGCCCACAAACGCCCAAACAGTAAAGACGCCCCAGACGCAAAACACTTTATAGGTTTCGATATGCGTCCACACCGGCGATTTCAGCGGGCCCCATGAGGAGATGACAAACGCTGCGACGATCCCGACTAACCCGAACACCAGGTTGATCCCGCCGTTGACACGCAGCGCGGCGATGCCTTCTTTTACGTTATGCAGGACGAAGCGCGCCATGAGTATCGCTATCGGTGCGAAACAGGAAAGAACATAGGTGGGCAGTTTCCCTTTCGCAATGCTGAAAAAGAGAAGCGGCATGATCGTCCATCCGAGCAAATAGAATGCGCCGTTTCGCTCGCGCCAGCCCAGTTTAAGCGCGCCAGGCAGTAACCCCAGCCACGGTAAACTTCCCGCGAGCAGCACCGGCAGATAGTACCAGAAAGGGGCTTTATGCTGGGCATCGCTCATGGCGAATCGCTGGATATGCTCCACCCAGAAAAAGTAATGCCAGAAATCGGCTTCGCGCCGCGCAATGGCGATCGCCCAGGGAAGGACAACCACAAAGCAGCTCAAGACCGCCAGCCAGCCGTAAAGCAAAAAGTCCTTCCAGCGTTTCTGGACAATGACCCACGGCAGCACGCTCACCACCGGTACGGCCAGGGCGAGGAAGCCTTTAGTTAATACACCCAGACCGCAGGTTGCGCCCAGTAGCAAAAACATCCCAATCTTGCCCGTTCGGGTCGTGGCCTGCATCCCCTGCCAGAAACAACACATCCCGGCCGTAAGCCAAAGCGCGATCATCGGGTCGAGTACCGCATACGTCCCGATACTGTAAACGGCAAAGAGGGAGAGAAATATCACGGAGGCGAGCAACGCGGTACGTTTATCTCGCCATAAGCGGAACGTCAGCCACGCCACCAGCGCTGCGGCCAGCAATGTCGTTAAAATAGCGCCGGCCCGCACGCCAAAATTGGTAGCGCCAAAAAGCCACTGACCCAGACTGTTTATCCAGTAACCGGCTATCGGTTTTTCAAAATAACGTAATCCCAGAAAATGCGGCACGATCCAGTCGCCAGACGCCAGCATCTCCCGACTTATTTCGGCATAGCGCGTTTCATCCGGCTGCCAGAGCAGGCGGCTGTTGACAGGAATAACATAGTAGAGCGCGATAAACGCGGCGAAAGCCAGATAATAGCGTATCGATTTCATCATGAGGCGCTCGCTGCCTGTTGGCACCCCAGCCAACCTTCACGGCCAGGGATGTGTCCACGTACAATTTGCCCCAACGGCAGAGACTCAGGCGATGTCGGCAGCAGTTCGCCCAGAGGACAAAAGGTGATCCCCGCGTCACGTGCACGAACGAGCAAATCTTCAAACAGCGGCTGATGGACAATACCTTCGACTTCCGCATGGATGGTATATACCGGCGTGCCTTTGTCCTGCAACATACGGGAGATAATCCAGGTATTGAACGACTGCGCCTGAACGGCGGGGCCGATAACCTCATCCCACGTGGGTAAGGTGACGGGGATTTGCGGCGTCCCTGTCTGGCCCGGCATCAGTAGCGGACGGAATAAGGTGGTTCCACGGCAATCGCTGTTATACCGCAGGTTGAACGGCTCTTTCGCACGAACAACGCGCCCATCCGCTCGCCAGCCGGCCGCGGCTGAGCAGGTGACGGGTTTTCCGATAATGGCCTCAAGCGCCGTTATGCCGCGCGCAATATCTTCTTCAAGCTGGCGGATACTCCAGTGGCCGCTGTGAGTCTGCCACGCATGGTGATCCCAGGCGTGTAGTCCCGTCTCATGGTATGTTGCCGTTTCACGAATAATCCCGGCATTGGCGTTGCCGATATTTTTTCCCGGCCAGGCGGTACCGGCCAGCAGGATATCCCAGCCGTAGAGCGAAGCGGCGTTTGAACGTAGCATTTTCCATAAAAATCGCGGTTTTATCAGACGCCAAAGATGGCGTCCCATATTGTCCGGCCCGACGCTGAAGAAAAAGCTGGCCTGAACGCCGTGGCGATGCAATGTCGCCAGCAGCCGGGGAACACCTTCACGCGTTCCTCGCAAGGTATCAACGTCAATGCGTAAACCGACTTTCGTCATGATGCGCGTTCCGCGATATCGACGCTACGCAGAAAGAAGTCCAGCGTTTCTTCAACCGTATCACGCATCGCAATAGACGGCTCCCAGTCCAGACAGCGCCTGGCATTGTCGATACTGGGTTTCCGGTGTGCGACATCCTGATAACCCTTGCCGTAATAACTACGGCTTTCGACGACCTGGAAACCGGCAAATGGTGGGAAATGGCAGCGCAGCGGATGCTTATCAAAACTGTCGAGCAACAGCGTCGCCAGTTCCTGAATACTGGCTTCGTTGTCAGGGTTGCCGATATTAATGATTTTGCCATCGCACCGATCGCCCTCATTCACAATAATGCGGAATAATGCTTCGATCCCGTCACGAATATCGGTGAAACAGCGCTTCTGCTGACCGCCGTCGATAAGCTTGATCGGCGTCCCTTCTACCAGGTTCAGAATCAACTGCGTTATCGCGCGTGAACTGCCGATACGCGCCGCGTTCAGGCTATCCAGCCGCGGCCCCATCCAGTTAAAGGGACGGAAAAGCGTGAAGCGCAATCCCTCTTTTTCGCCATAAGCCCAAATCACCCGGTCGAGAAGCTGTTTGGAAACGGAGTAAATCCAGCGCGGCTTATTCACCGGCCCGACGATCAGATTCGATTTATCCTCGTCAAAAGAGGCGTCCGTACACATGCCGTACACTTCAGAGGTAGACGGAAAAACCACGCGTTTACGGTATTTTACGCAATAACGGATAATCCGCAGGTTTTCTTCAAAATCAAGTTCAAAGACGCGCAGCGGGTTGCGGGTGTATTCAATCGGGGTAGCAATCGCTACCAGCGGCAGTACGACATCGCATTTTTTGACATGATATTCGATCCATTCTGAGTGGATGCTGATATCTCCCTCCACGAAATGAAAGCGAGGGTGGAGCAGGAATCGGCTAATGGCGTTGCTGCCGATATCCATACCGTAGACCTCGTAATTCTCTTCATTCAGTAACCGTTCGGTCAAATGATTGCCGATAAAACCGTTGACGCCGAGGATGAGAACGCGAATGCGACGTTTACCGCTGGTCGCTGGTGGACGGTTCAAACGCGCGCCCGCCACCAGACCAAGCGTCTGTGCAAGCTGCGAGCCCTGTACAGTAATACCGTCTCCGGCCTGGCCGGTAATAATCTCCAGCGCGCCATCGGCGCAGGCGACCCGCAGCGGAGAGACCGAAATTACCGAGCCGGGAAGCGCGCCCTGCGCATCCGGACAAATTCGGGAAGACCAGATAGTGAATTTTTGCGAGCCGTTATAGCTGAACGCGCCGGGCCAGGGGGCGGCTACCGCCCGCACCAGGTTATGCACCGTGGAAACCGGTTTGTGCCAGTCGATAAGGCCATCTTCCGGCCTGCGGCGACCATAATATGTAGCGTCAGACTCACGCTGAGGAACAGAAGGTATATCGCCGCATTTCATGGTGGGCAGGATGCTATTAAGCAACTGGCGCGCGGCCTGACATAGCTTATGATGCAGGGTAAGCGCAACATCGTCCTGCGCAATAGCGACGCGTTGACTGGCGACAATCTCTCCGGCGTCGGCACGTTTGACCATACGATGCAGCGTTACGCCCGTTTCGCTTTCGCCGTTAACCAGAACCCAGTTTAGCGGCGCACGGCCACGATAGGCAGGCAATAGAGAACCGTGCAGATTGAACGCGCCAGCCGGGGCGAGGTGCAGAATTTCTTCGCTTAACAGGTTGCGGTAATAGAACGAAAAAATAATATCCGGCGCAAGCTCAGCGATGCGGTCGACCCAGATAGGATGGTTTACGTTATCCGGTGCATAAACCGGAATCCCTAATTCTGCCGCCAGCTGGGAGACGGAGCCAAAAAAGGTGTTTTCCGCAGGATTGTCGGCATGAGTAAAAATCGCGGCAATCTCATACCCGGCATCCAGTACGGCCTGCACGCCCTGACATCCCATATCGTGATAGGCAAAAATAACGGCTTTCATTGGTGACTTTCCTCAGTAAACGGCGTGCTTTCCGGGTAGATAACTTGTTGAACAAAATAGCGGGGGCGGGCGCGGACATCGTTATAAATGCGACCGATGTATTCGCCCAGCAGTCCCATACCGATGAATTGCGCGCCGATGAAGGTAAACAGGACGGCAAAGAGCATAAATACGCCTTCCGCCGCCCACTGCGGCCCCAGCGCCAGGCGAAGTACAATAAGCAATACCGACAGGCTAAACCCGCCGATGGCGATAACGCTGCCCAGCAGGCTCAACAGGCGCAGCGGCGTCGTCGTCAGGCAGGTCACCAGGTCATACATCAGGTTAATGAGACGCATAAAACTGTATTTAGAGTCGCCAAATTCACGTTCAGCGTGATGCACCGGGATCTCGGTAGCCCGACGAGCGAAAATGTTGGCCAGAATAGGGATAAAGGTGCTGCGTTCATGGCAGCGCAACATAGTATCGATAATAGGGCGGCGATAGGCGCGTAACATGCAGCCGTAATCGCCCATCGCTTTGCCCGTTGTGCGCTGGATCAGTAGATTAATGATTTTTGACGCCGATTTGCGAAACAGGCTGTCCTGTCGGTTCTGGCGCACGGTGCCTACCACATCGAACCCTTCATCGGCTTTCGCCACCAGACGTGGGATCTCTTCCGGCGGGTTTTGCAGATCGGCATCCAGCGTAATGATAAGATCGCCGCTTACATGGCTAAACCCCGCCATAATCGCTGCATGTTGACCGTAGTTACGGTTGAGTAAAATAGAGATGATATGGCTATCGGCCTCCTGGGACGCCTTAACCATCAGCTCCGCCGAGCTATCGCTGCTACCATCATCTATCAATAAAATCTCCCACGCTTTGCCCAGGCTCTCGCAGGCGGTGGTGGTGCGTCTTATCAATTCCGGCAGGCTTTCCTGTTCGTTATAGACAGGAATAACCACCGAGACTTTTTTTATGGGGGCGGCGTCAAACATGCTTATTGTCCTGCTATCTGATGAAGGGCGGTAATGACCCGATCAAAGTCACTCTCGGTCATGTCCGGAAAGAGCGGCAATGAGCAGATCCGCTCGCTGTTCCACTCGGTGTCAGGCAGCGTGAGCGTTGGGAAACGTTCGCGATAATATTTTTGCGTATGCGCGGCGCGGAAATGCAGCCCTGTGCCGATGCCTTTCGTTTTCAGCGATGCCATCAGAGCATCCCGGGTAATACCGCAGCGGGCTTCATCGACCCGGATAATGAATAAATGCCAGGCGTGAATATGTTCCCACGACGGAAGGCTCAGAGGCTGAAAAGGCAGGTCTGCCATTGCCTGGTGGTACTGCGCTGCGATGGCGGCGCGGCGAGCGTTAAGCGCATCCAGTTTCTGTAACTGAGCAAGCGCGATAGCGGCGTTGAGGTCGGGCAAATTATATTTGTAGCCCGGCGCCAGGACTTCCGCTTGTGGCGCGCGTCCTCCGCTCTGTCGATCCCAGGCATCAACGCCAAGCCCGTGAAACTTGAGACTGCGCAGTTTATCGGCGAATTGCGGGTTATCCGTGACGACGATACCGCCTTCAGCGCAGGTAATGTTCTTAATGGCGTGGAAGGAGAAAATCGCGGTGCCCCGGGCGCCAATGTGGCGACCTTTGTAGCTGGTTCCTGTCGCGTGCGCCGCGTCTTCAATCACCGGGATGCCATAACGCTCGCCAAGAGCGTAAATAGCGTCCAGATCGGCGGGCGCGCCAGCGTAGTGGACGGGGATAATTGCTTTGGTTTGTGGCGTAATCGCGGCTTCGATATGTTCAGGCGTGACCATCAGCGTATCGCGATCGACATCGACCATGACGGGGGTCGCGCCGAGTAAAACGATCATATTTAGCGTAGAAACCCACGTCATTGACGGTGTAATGACCTCGTCGCCTTCACCAATGCCCAGCGCCATCAACGCGATGTGCATACCGGCAGTGGCTGAACTGACGGCAACGGCATATTGATTGCCTGTTAGCCGACAAAACGCCGCTTCCAGTTCCTGATTTTTCGGGCCGGTTGTTATCCAACCTGAGTCCAGTACGGTCTTAACGGCAGTAAGCTCTTCCGCGCCCATCGCCGGACGGGAGAAAGGCAAAAAGTCCGACATCATTTTTCCTTCAGCCATTGAAAGCCGCTTTTCAAATATTTCGGCAATAGAAAAGGGCTTATTTTTTAACGCATTTAGCTGAACCCTACTGGATGAAGATTAAATTAACATTAAGAAATTAAGGTGAAGTAAAAAGATAATTTTTAACGGAATTATGCTTTGCTTTCGCCGAAAGTTTAAGGCATTTTATGCATGCCCAAAAGCTGTTTTTATGTTTCTGGTCTGGTCTTCCGTCGCGGAATTTCATTTTAATTGTATTGCTATTAAGTTAGCTGCACTGTCTGCCTGAGAGGTTAATGTGCTGGCATTTACCCTACGCTTTATTAAAAACAAACGCTATCTCGCGACTCTGGCGGGGGCGTTGGTTATTATCGCCGGGTTGACCTCACAACATGCCTGGAGTGGTAACGGTCTACCGCAGATTAACGGTAAAGCGCTGGCGGCGCTGGCGAAGCAGCATCCGGTAGTCGTGTTATTCCGCCATGCCGAGCGGTGCGATCGTTCCGATAATACCTGCCTGTCAGACAGCACGGGGATTACGGTCAAGGGTGCGCAAGATGCCAGAGCGCTGGGTAAAGCCTTCAGTGCCAATATACAAAATTACAATCTCTATTCCAGTAATACGGTGCGCACCATCCAGTCGGCAACCTGGTTTTCTGCGGGCAGGTCGCTTACGGTGGATAAAAAAATGATGGATTGCGGCAGCGGTATTTATGCTTCAATCAATACGTTACTGAAAAAGTCGCAGAATAAAAATATAGTCATTTTTACCCATAATCATTGTTTGACGTATATTGCAAAAAATAAGCGCGGCGTAAAGTTTGATCCGGACTATCTTAATGCGCTCGTTATGCATGCGGAAAACGGAAAACTCTTTTTAGATGGTGAATTTGTTCCCGGCTAGCCGCATGTTAAAAGCGTAAAGACAGCCTGAAGCGGCTGTCGTCATTATAATAACCCTTTCAATGCTAATGTGTGGCGTGTCGCTACATTCAAATCATACAGCGCCAGTTCTTCTGGCTTGACCCAGGCGTAGTCCTGAAATTCGTCGTTAATACATATATCGCGGTTAGCGGAAACACAGTCGAAGATGAGATAAATCATATAAATCTCTTCTTGTCTGCCATCAGCGTAGGTTTTAATGCGGATATCGTCGCGGAAGGTCCACGGCGTAATATCGCTCAGAATCAGTTGTTCGCCGAGTTCCTCCCGAATCTCCCGACGCAGCGCCTCTTCAATGCGTTCGCCTGGCTCGACCCCGCCGCCCGACAGCGCCCACTGACCGGGAAAGACGCCGCGGTTGTCGGCCATTTTGCACAGCAGATAACAGCCATCATTTTGAATTAATGGGCAAACTATAGTTCGTTGACGCATAAGTCGCTTCCTTAAACCACCAGGTCGTCAGCTTAACAAATCATTCTGCGAAATTCTTTGTGAAAAATGGAAGCGATAACGCAGACTGCGTTTTTTGTTAATCCTGTTGATGCAGGCGTCGCCATGTGATGGCGCAATGATGCGGCATGGCGAAAGTAGTATTTCGTTACAATATGTTTTTGGAATGGTTTTTTAGTGCATTGATTCCTCAGCGTCTGGCAGTACAATTCTGCCGTTTTGGGGAGTTTTTCTTTATGTGCTTGCTGGAAAGGGTAAAAATGAAAAAAAGCATATTATTAGGTTTTGCCGGAATGCTGTTCGTTTCTGCATCGGCGCAGGCCATCAGTATTAGCGGCCAGGCGGGCGAAGATTACACCAACATTGGCGTGGGTTTTGGTACGGAATCGACGGGACTGGCGCTAAGCGGCAACTGGATGCACAACGATGATGATGGCGACGCTGCGGGCGTGGGTCTGGGGCTGAACATTCCGGTGGGACCGCTGCTGGCGACGGTCGGCGGTAAAGGTATTTATACCAATCCGAAAGACAGCGATGAAGGCTATGCGGCGGCTGTCGGCGGTGGGCTACAATGGAAAATCGGCAACAGCTTCCGTCTGTTCGGCGAGTATTATTATTCACCAGATTCGCTGTCCAGCGGTATCGACAGCTATGAAGAAGCGAATGCAGGCGCGCGTTTCACCATTATGCGCCCGCTGAGCATTGAAGCCGGTTATCGTTACCTGAACCTGGCGGGTAAAGACGGCAACCGCGATAATGCGATTGCTGACGGCCCTTATGTTGGCGTAAACGCCAGCTTTTGATGCTAACGGCGCGGCAATCGTCGCGCCATATTCCTCCTGTTCCCGTCATTCTTCTTTCCACGTCATATTCGTCTTTGCGTTATAGTGTTTTCATCATAAGAGCAGGAGAACACAATGCTAAATGTGGAAATGCTATCCACCGGGGATGAGGTGTTGCACGGACAAATCGTTGACACCAATGCCGCCTGGCTGGCTGATTTTTTCTTTCATCAGGGCGTTCCGTTATCACGGCGAAATACGGTAGGCGATAATCTGGACAGTCTGGTCGCTATCTTGCGTGAACGCAGTCAACATGCTGATGTTTTGATTGTTAATGGCGGGTTAGGGCCGACCAGCGATGATTTAAGCGCGCTCGCCGCGGCAACGGCAAAAGGCGAAGGATTAGTACTGCACCAGGCGTGGCTGACCGAAATGGAACGTTACTTTCAGCAGCGAGGTCGCGTGATGGCGCCGAGCAACCGTAAACAGGCGGAACTGCCTGCCAGCGCGGAGTTTATTAATAATCCGGTCGGCACTGCCTGTGGATTTGCGCTACAGCTCAACCGCTGCCTGATGTTTTTCACCCCCGGCGTACCGTCGGAATTTAAGGTTATGGTGGAGAAGGAAATCTTACCGCGGTTACGCGCGCGTTTTTCGCTGCCGGAGCCGCCGCTTTGCCTGCGGTTAACGACTTTTGGACGTTCAGAAAGCGACCTCGCGCAGCGTCTCGATTCACTGCCGTTGCCGCCCGGCGTGACGATGGGGTATCGCTCATCAATGCCGATCATTGAACTGAAGTTGACCGGCCCGGCGACGCAACGGGAGGCGATGCTGGCGTTATGGCCAGAGGTTAAACGGGTCGCCGGACAGAACCTGATTTTTGAAGGTACGGAAAACCTGCCGGCGCAAATAGCCCGCCGCCTGCAGGAAAGGCAGTTGAGTCTGACGTTGAGCGAGCAATACACCAGCGGCTTACTGGCGCTACAGCTTTCCCGCGCCGGGGCGCCTGTTCTTGCCAGCGAAGTCGTTCCTTCTCAGGAAGAGACGCTGGCGCAAACGGCGCACTGGACGACAGAACGACGCAGCAATCATTATGCCGGTCTGGCGCTGGCCGTGTCGGGGCTGGAAAACGAACATCTTAATTTCGCGCTGGCGACGCCGGATGGCACGTATGCCTTACGCGTGCGTTTTAGCGCCAATCGGTATAGTCTGGCAATACGTCAGGAGGTCTGCGCGATGATGGCGCTAAATATGCTGCGCCGTTGGCTTAATGGCGAGGACATTATCAGCGAGCATGGCTGGATAGACGTGGTTGAATCATTGACGGCATAGAACTTTTAGTGGGAAGGCCTGGCCTTCCCATCCTTATATACTTATAAATTCTTGGCAGAGCATCATTTCAGGATAAGTACTCGCCATTACTGGAGACTGTATTCATATATTTGTCGCCGGGTTTGGGTGTTAAATAGAGTTTGTTCCTCTACTGAAAGCGTTAAGAACTTTTCCGCAAACTCTCGTAGTGTGGTAGCAGGATCGTTTTGTCCGGCATTCGATAAGAGTTGAATTGTATGGTAACAAAATAGACCACAGCCGTTGGGTACATTATTTTGTAAATTCATTTCAATAAAATCAACATCTTCGTTTTCTGATATACCTGCAATTTTTGCTGCTTCTATAATCTCTTGCTTAGTATTTTCATTTAAATCATGATAACTGTTAAATATGAGACATTTTATTTTTTCTGCAAGTTTATAAAATAAACAGAGAAGCCAGTGATCTCCTGTATTTATCAGAAAGATTTCATTTTCACATAATCCTGATTGAGCAATCTTTTCAACTAGCTGAGTGCGTAATATATTTTCTTTGGTGGTAGGATGAATAAGCCCAATGGGATAGTTTACCGAGAGAAAAGGTGATTCTTGAACCAGACCTTGCGTTGCAGCTGCCAGCTCATCTGACGACATCATTCGCACACCACACCAAAGATTTTCAACTCCTACCTGTTCTTGATCTGTCTGAGCGAACTGGTCGCCCATAATTTTATGTGCTATTCCTATTTTTTTAGAAAGGTCGGTTGTCGCGGAACCGGCCATATAAAGTAATCTGGAAGGGGCATGTAGCTTTTTCCACTCAGTATTATCTTTTGTTATATCGTTATTGGCGATTTGATGTAATACAAGGCAAGCCTGATTGATTTTTTTGTCTATATCTGGTGATCCCGATCTTTTTCCGCTAAAGAGATCAAAAAGTAATTTCTCAACTTTATGTCCCAGGTCATCGTTGCGTAACGCAAGATTGCATAACAGATCAATACAATTCTGATTACCGTTCTCTACTTCGCCAATCAACAACGCAAGCGCCTCATCGCTCACATCTTCTGAATATAAACTGTGAAATTGCGGTGTGCTCAATCGGTAAAGTGAATTTACACATATATTCATTTTGCTCTGTTTCCTGGTAGGTGAAAGTAACGAATATGATGTCATGTATAATTATTTGTAAAAATATTATTGTTAGTGGGAGATATATTAAATCAGGCATAGACCTGATTTTCTTATTATTCACATAACACTCAATTATTATTGGAGATATTCAGTTATCCCCCTCTTTAAAGGAGGCTGGTAACGCGGCGATACAAGAGATATTGCTCTATAAACAGTAACGTCGTTATCTGTCATGCCACCGTGGGTTAGCGGTCATGGTTAACCAAATAGGGTAGGTTATTGCAAAGAGACATCCGCGTTTATACCCAAAATAATCCGTAGCCAACACATAAGCAACTTGAAGTATGAAGGGTATATGTCTGATGGAAAATCGTCCCTGGTGAGTAGGGTAATAGCGCCGGAGGGGCTCCGGCGCTTTTTACTTAGCCGAGCGCCTGGGCCAGTAGCGTAATGGGGTGTTCGCAGCGTTTGCTTGTAGACATCTCAATTTGCCACTTACAGGTTTCACAATCGGTGACGACAATGTCGGCGCCGCTCTCTTCAATCTGGCGGAACAGCGGCGCGCCGATGGACTGTGATGTCGGATAGTTTTCCTTTTTAAATCCATACGTACCGGCAATGCCGCAGCACTGTGAATCAAGTACCGTCAATTCAAGCCCCGGAATTTGCCGCAACAGTTCAAGCGTGTAAAGCGTCCAGCCCATTTTTTCCATATGACACGGCGTATGGTAGACCACTTTCAGCGGCAAAGGATTAAGCGGCAGCGTTTTCCCGGCATCCAGTTTGCGCCATAGCCAGCGGGTGGCCAGCTCGATATGTTCGCGCAGCCCGGCGTTGTCCACGTCCAGCACTTCAGGATATTCATCGCGCAACGCAAACGTACAGGTGGATGACGTGGCGATGACCGGAATACCTTTGACGGCAATCGCCTCGCGTAGCGACTCCACATTGCTGATAGCCTGCTTGCGAGCTTTATCCGTAAAACCGTTAGCGATCAGCGGCACGCCGCAACATTTCTCTTTACTCAGTAGCTGTACGCCGGTACCCATTGCGTTCAGCACCTTAATCAGATCTTTTCCGAGCTGCGGATGGTTGTAATTCACAAAACAGCCATGGAAAAAGGCGACCTGATCTTTGTATTTAGCCTGCTGCGCCGCCACGCTACGATACCAGCGGCGGAAGGTGCCGAAAGAGTATTTTGGTAAGGTGCGGCGATGATCGATTTTGAGCGCGTAATCAAGCAACTGGCGCACTGGCTTTAATGCGGTGGCGGTATTGACCACCGGCGCGAACGGCGTTGAAACGCTGCCCATCAGATCGGTATGGCTGAGAATAAAGTTACGCAATGACGGGCGCGTCGTATCGTATTTCGCGCGGGCGCGCTGGATGATATCGCCAATCTTCACGTCCGACGGACAGGCGACCTCACACCGTTTGCAGTTAATGCAATATTTCAGCGCCTCATCATACAGTGCGCCGTCTTTCAGACGCAGGCGTTCGCCATCCGGTCCGGCCTGTTTAGGGCCAGGGTAGCCAGGATTAACGCGGCTGACCGGGCACGCGGTGGTGCACACCGTACATTTAATACAACTTTCAAAACGTGTGTCGCTCATTGCTGTTCTCCTGCACGCTCAGCGATATGGTGCGCGGCCTGGAGGGCGCTGACTGCGCAGACGCCGCCGCCGCATCCCTCAGCTATAGGATCGAATCCCGCCAGCACAGAACCTATTGCATACAGATTTTCTACCGTGTTGCCCGCAAGGGAGGGGCGGAAGGCGTCATCCGTCACGACGCCAAACTGCTGCCAGGGCTGTGGGTCAAAGAAATGTTGTTGATACCATTCGGCGCGGGTGGCCGTTTGCTGTACGTCGAGACCTAAAATAGGTTCGCGGATCCCTTCGCGCTCGGCAACCAGACCGCTACTAAAGAAGCTACCGCTGGCAAGTACGGCAAAACGCGGGCGCAGTGGGATATCGGCATGGTTGCGGGTCCATATTTCGCTCACGGTACCGCGACGGCAGGTGACTTTCTTCACTTCATCGCCCGGCATCCAGATGCCGCCCTGACGGACAAACTGGCGCTGGAGCTGATTGTGCAGACGAATACCGAGCACCGATGGCGGCAGCGTCGGCAGCAGCGTGAGCGCGCAGGGCAGACGTTCGTTAAGCCAGCGCCACAGCGTATCGTTCGCCAGCCCGAAACAGGCGGGCATGATGATCATGTCGCAGTTTGTCGCTATTGGCGACAGCGCGTCGTACAGCAGCGGCCATTTTTCTTCGTTATCAAGCAGACGCGCAATATTGACCGCGCGAAATTCCGTCGGGTTATCACGCAGTACGTCCAGTTCCGGAAGGTCGATTTCTGCGGTTTCCACGTTGAGGTCGCGTTGGCGCAGCGACGCTGCCGCAAGGTGCGCCTGGAAATCCAGTAATCCGCTAACGCCGACGACGCAAATTCGCTGTGCGGATAACGGCCAGACCGGTACTTCCGGCGAGCTAAGCCAGGTTGAACGCAATGTGCCAAGCGGCGTGACACGCTGGTGCGCCTGCTGTACGTCACCGTATAACTGCGCGCCGCTGGCGTTAAGTAGCGTTTGCGCCTGTTGCGCCAGCGTAAGGACTTTTTGCGCGCCCAAACGCGAATAAGGATGTTCAGGTGCCTGGCGGCGCAGCGCATCAAGCCCGGCGGTAATGTCGGTCACCGGTTGGCCGTCGGGCAGGGCGCTGAGTAGATCCAGCGAGCCGGAGGAAAAATGCAGCGCGCTTTGTCCGCGGGTGACGATGGCGCAGCGTAATCCATGCTGCTGGAGTTGCAGTCCGCACAGCAAACCGGCGAGACCGCCGCCCATAATAACCGTATCAAATTTCATCCTGGTGCTCCTTCTCCAGACCGCATAATCCCTGATAAACCCAGCGCGTAAATTCGCTTTCGCGCAGCGCGTCTCCCCAGGCGACAGGTTGTACGCCTTTCCAGCGCTCATTCAGAAATTCAGAGAGTTGCGTAATAGATTGCGCTGCGGTTGTCACATTAAAACGCTGCAATAGCCCGGCCGCGCGGCAGGCGCACAGTTCGCCCTGGCAAGTGCCCATCCCTACGCGGGTGCGACGGCGCAGATCCAGCAGGCTATTCACGGTTAAGTTTTCGACGGCATACTGCACTTCCCCCGCCGTGACGGCCTCGCATTCACAGACCAGGCTACGGTGTTGGCGGCCTTCGCTCAGCCACCCCGGCGTGCGATCGCCATGACGATAAACCGCCGATCCGCGTAGCGGCGCGGGAAGCGAGATAATGCGTTTCAGCGTATGTTCCGTAGACTCTTTTGAGCCAGGCAACGGCGTATCCGCCGTGATGCAGGGGCGAGTATTGCCCAACTTGCGGCACACGGCGTCGGTCGCCCATTCCGCCATCAGGCGGTAAGTCATTAGCTTCCCGCCGGTAATGGTAATAAAGCCTTCAAGCCCGTCGCGTTCGGCGTGGTCGAACAACACAATACCGCGGCTGACGTTACGACCGCTGGGATCGTCATCGCTGGCCACCAGCGGGCGGACGCCGGAATACGCGCGCAGAATACGCGTCTTCGCCATGACAGGGGCCAGTTTTTCCCCTTCACGCAGCAGGATATCGACTTCATCTGCGGTGACGCGGTTGCTGTCTATCTCATTGTAATCAATATGGGTAGAGGTGGTGCCGATCAGTGAAATCGTATCGCCAGGTACCAGAATGTCGGCATCCGATGGTTTCCGACAGCGGTTAATGACATGCTGGTTGATCCGATGGTCCATGATCAACAGCGAGCCTTTCGCCGGGAACATGCGAATACTCAGGTCGGCGTATTCGGCGATCCGTTGCCCCCAGATACCTGCCGCATTGACCACCACCGGCGCGTGAAGCGTCTGGGTTTCGCCAGTGAGATGGTTGCGCACATGGACGCCGCAGACCGTTGCGCCTTCACGAATGAGCCCGGTCACTTCATGCGCCGTTAACACGATTGCGCCATGTTCTCTGGCATCCAGCATATTGGCGGCGGTAAGGCGGAAAGGGTCCACGGTGCCATCCGGCACTTTTACCGCACCGATGAGCGCAGGGTTAACGGAAGGTTCGATGATGCGAGCCTGCTGCGGATCGATGGCTTCAGCGCGAATGCCTGCCGCTTCACAGGCGCGAATAAAGGTGGCCTGAAACGCAAGATCATCTTCCGGCAACGTAATAAACAGACCATCCGTCGGTTCGACGCAATGGCGGGCGATCCGTTTTAAAATCTGGTTTTCACTAATGCACTCGCGCGCGGATTCCGCGTCGGTAACCGCATAACGAGCGCCGCTGTGCAGCAGCCCGTGGTTACGCCCGGTCGCGCCGGTCGCTATATCATGCCGCTCCACCAGAATGACACGTAAACCGCGCAGCGCGCAGTCGCGGGCGATCCCTGCGCCTGTTGCTCCACCGCCAATGATAATCACGTCACTTGCTTGCGAGTCGCGAGTTTTCATTGTTTTTCCTCACAGTTCGTTTTTTATCATTTAGCCATACAAATCATATGGAATGTTTGATTTCGCGCATAATCGCTCACTATTCGAAAATGAAACGTGATTTCGTGCGCCTTTCTGAACATTGGTCATAAAACTGTAACAATATGTGCTGTAATTCACATTAACGTGACGTATCTTTACTTAACATCGCGGCCACACTGGGAGCAGCGGGGTTGTTTGAACGAACTGCGGTGTTTACCTCTAAATAAAATACGGGCCACGGAGGCTACAATATGTTGAGTATTTTTAAACCAGCGCCGCATAAAGCGCGCTTGCCAGCGGCGGAGATTGATCCGACCTATCGCCGATTACGCTGGCAGATTTTCCTGGGGATATTCTTTGGCTATGCCGCGTATTATCTGGTGCGCAAGAACTTTGCCCTCGCGATGCCCTACCTGGTAGAACAGGGTTTTTCACGCGGCGATCTGGGCTTTGCGCTGTCCGGGATTTCCATCGCTTATGGTTTTTCGAAATTTATAATGGGTTCGGTGTCTGATCGCTCGAATCCGCGCGTTTTTCTGCCGGCAGGGTTGATTCTGGCCGCAGCAGTCATGTTGTTTATGGGCTTTGTACCGTGGGCGACATCCAGCATCGCCGTGATGTTTGTGCTGTTGTTCCTTTGCGGCTGGTTCCAGGGGATGGGGTGGCCGCCGTGCGGACGTACGATGGTTCACTGGTGGTCGCAGAAAGAGCGCGGCGGCATTGTGTCGGTCTGGAACTGTGCGCATAACGTCGGCGGCGGGATCCCGCCACTGCTGTTCCTGCTGGGGATGGCGTGGTTTAACGACTGGAAAGCGGCGCTCTATATGCCAGCCTTTGGCGCGATTGTGGTGGCGCTGTTCGCTTTCGCAATGATGCGCGATACGCCGCAATCCTGCGGTCTGCCGCCTATCGAAGAGTATAAAAACGACTATCCGGACGACTATAACGAAAAAGCGGAAGAAGAGCTGACTGCGAAGCAGATCTTCATGCAGTACGTACTGCCGAACAAACTGTTGTGGTACATCGCTATCGCCAACGTGTTTGTTTATCTGCTGCGCTACGGCATCCTCGACTGGTCACCGACCTACCTGAAAGAAGTGAAGCATTTCGCACTGGATAAATCCTCCTGGGCCTACTTCCTGTATGAATACGCGGGTATTCCGGGCACGCTGCTGTGTGGCTGGATGTCGGATAAAGTCTTCCGCGGCAACCGCGGTGCGACCGGCGTGTTCTTTATGACCCTGGTGACTATCGCGACCATCGTTTACTGGATGAACCCGGCAGGGAACCCGAACGTTGATATGGCTTGTATGATTATTATCGGCTTCCTGATCTACGGCCCGGTAATGTTGATCGGTCTGCACGCGCTGGAACTGGCGCCGAAAAAAGCGGCGGGTACGGCGGCGGGCTTTACCGGTCTGTTTGGTTACCTGGGCGGTTCTGTCGCTGCAAGCGCCATTGTGGGTTATACCGTTGACTTCTTCGGTTGGGATGGCGGCTTTATGGTGATGATTGGCGGCAGCATTCTGGCGGTAATCCTGCTGGTGGTCGTGATGATTGGTGAAAAACGCCATCATGATGAGCTGCAGTTAAAACGCAACGGAGGCTAATAACATGAAAACCACACTGAAAAACCTTAGCGTGGCGTTAATGTTGGCAGGAATGACCATCGGAAGCGGCGCCGTGGCGGCTGAAAAAGTCGTTATCGCCCACCGTGGCGCCAGCGGTTATCTGCCGGAGCATACGCTACCGGCGAAAGCGATGGCGTATGCGCAAGGGGCAGATTATCTGGAACAAGATTTAGTGATGACAAAGGACGACCATCTGGTCGTCCTCCATGACCACTACCTTGACCGGGTGACTGACGTCGCTGACCGTTTTCCGGACCGGGCGCGTAAAGATGGGCGTTATTACGCTATCGATTTTACGCTGGATGAAATTAAATCCCTGAAGTTTACCGAAGGGTTTGATATTGAAAACGGCAAAAAAGTACAAACTTATCCGGGCCGTTTCCCGATGGGTAAATCTGATTTCCGCATTCATACCTTTGAAGAGGAAATTGAATTCGTTCAGGGATTAAATCACTCTACCGGTAAAAATATCGGTATTTATCCGGAAATTAAAGCACCGTGGTTCCATCATCAGGAAGGGAAAGATATTGCCGCGAAAACGCTGGAAGTGCTGAAGAAGTATGGTTACACCGGCAAGCAGGATAATGTCTATTTGCAGTGTTTTGATGTCGCTGAGCTGAAACGTATTAAGAATGAACTGGAACCCAAAATGGGGATGGACCTCAATCTGGTTCAACTTATTGCGTATACCGACTGGAATGAAACCCAGCAGAAACAGCCGGACGGTCGTTGGGTAAATTACAACTACGACTGGATGTTTAAGCCGGGCGCTATGAAGCAGGTGGCGGAATATGCGGACGGTATTGGTCCGGATTACCACATGTTGGTCGCGGAAGGCTCAACGAAAGGGAATATCAAGCTGACTGGAATGGTGCAGGACGCGCATCAGAATAAGATGGTAGTGCATCCTTACACTGTGCGTGCCGATCAATTGCCGGACTATGCCACAGACGTCAATCAGTTATACGATATCCTGTATAACAAGGCGGGCGTCGACGGGCTGTTCACTGACTTCCCGGATAAGGCGGTCATGTTTCTGCAAAAAAATGACTAAAGGTATGCCATAGTAGAAGTGAAGCGCCGGATGAGGACATAAACGCCTCATCCGGCCTGGCGCAACGTTTGCCAGCGTAAGTCTGATAAACGCAATGTCATCAGGCGGTGTTGTTTTATAGCAAACCCTCATCGGTCAGTGTTTCCATACATTTTTGTAATAAAAATAGCGGGCTTCCTTCTACCGGCGGTTCTTTTGCTAACAGGGAAATTTGTCGATAAAAGGTGGGTTCCAGCGCCACGGAGCATAATTTTTCTGTCGTGGCTTTTAAGGTTAATTCTGGCAATAAGGCGATACCTAACCCCTGGCGAATAAAATTCAGCGCAGTATCGGGATGGTTAAATTCATATTTAAATATCGGTTCAATACCCTTTTCTTTAAACAACGCCATAATGCTTAATTCATAACGACCTTTACTGACAATAAGTGGTTCGTCCATCAGTTCTTCGACCGTTACTGTACTATTGGCCGCCAGGGGATGATTTTCAGGCACCACTACGGTGAATTTATCCCGGTAAATGGGGACGCAATACATACCGTTGACCGGAAAAGGAACGAAACCGGCATCAATACTTCCGTCCTGCAGCGAATCAATAATAGCCGTACTGTTCTCTTCATAGGGGATAATTTTTACATTTGGATGATGGCTTTCAAAATAGCGAATGACGCCGGGTAAAATGCAGGCGCAGGCGCTGGGAAAACAGCCAATCCGTAGCGTACGGGCCGGGTTCCTTTTTTCTTGTTCGGCAATCTCTTTTACCGCGTTGACGTCGCGCTGGATCGCGCGTAAGTGCCTGACGATGCGGCTACCGGCGGCGGTAAGCTCAATCTCTTTACGACGCTCACGAATCAATATATCAACGCCGAGCTCCTCCTCAAGCGCGGAGATGGCCTGGCTGACGGCGGATTGCGTCATGTATAGCCGTTTGCTGGCCTCGGTAAATCCGCCGTACTCCAGTACGGCAAGCAGGGCGTGGATTTGGGTTAGTGTCATTAGTAAAACCTAATTAATATAATTAAAACGATTAATTTTTCTAATAGAGTGCACTTGTTTATACTGCGATTCTATCGAATACATCACATTTTGACGCACCTGATAGGTGTTCAGTTGAGCTGAGCGTTGCCTGCGTGCGCCATCTGAGCGGGTCGTTAAGAATGAAAGAAAAATTATGGACGAAGGATTTTTGGGCAATCACCATAGTAAGTTTTATTATCTTTTTTGTTTTTTATGTACTGCTAACTTTATTACCCATTTATATTGCTGATCGCCTGCATGCTTCTGCAGATAAGGCCGGGCTGTTAGTGACATGTTTCCTGGCCGCGGCAATTGTTATTCGGCCATTTGCCGGACAGTGGGTGGGAAAATATTCGAATAAAAAGATTCTGGTGCTCTCTTCTCTGGCTTTTTTGGTGATTACCGCGCTGTATCCGGTTTGCCATTCTATCGAGTCGCTGCTCTTTATCCGCGTACTTCATGGGATTACGTTTGGTGTTATTACCACGGTAAAAGGAACTATTTCAGCGCGGTTAATTCCGGCCTCCCGACGTGGAGAGGGCATCAGCTTTTTCTCTTTAGCGATGGGCCTGGCGATGGTCGTCGGACCGTGGATCGGTTTGAATATGGCCCGCTGGAACGCGTTCACTGCCGCATTCTGGCTTTGTTCCGCTGTAGCGGCGTTAGGGATTGTGCTTTCCCTGATTGTGACGGTCCCTCCGGTAATTCGTCATGCCGATGGTTCGAAACCAAATCTGGGTTTTGCCGCGATGTTTGACCGCGCCGCCTTGCCTTTTGCGCTGGTCACCTTTTTTATGACTTTCTCCTATGCCGGCGTGTCGGCTTTCCTGGCGCTGTATGCGCGTGAGCTGGATTTAATGGCGGCGGCCAGTAATTTCCTGCTGTGCTACGCGATTTTCCTGATGATATGCCGTACCTTCACCGGGAATATTTGTGATAAAAAAGGGCCGAAATATGTTGTTTTCCCATGCCTGTTGGCTTTTACCATCGGTCTGGTGGCGCTGGGCTACACCAATGGCAGCATCATGATGATTATTTCCGGCGGTCTCATCGGTATCGGCTACGGTTCGGTCACGCCGGTTTTCCAGACGCAAATTATCAGCTCGGTTGAACCGCATAAAATCGGCGTGGCGAATTCACTGTTCTTTAACGCGATGGACGCCGGAATGGCGATTGGCGCCTTTATCATGGGAATGATGGTTGAGTCGGTTGGCTATCGTATGATTTATGTCGCTGGCGCGGTGCTGGTGGTACTCGCTGGCGCACTGTATGCCGTGCAGATGAAAAAACGTGGCGTGATGCCTTTGGTTTCCACCAGCGAGTTGCACTGAGTTACATCTCGATTTCGATATCGCCTTTTGCCCTGCAGCAGCAGGGCAAAATCTCTCCCGGCTGGATAAACGCTAAAGGTTCCGTAATCCAGTCAACCTGACCGGCAACCAGCCGGGTACGACAGGAGCCGCAATATCCTTCGCGGCACTGATACTCCACCTCAACGTTATGCGATTCCAGCGCGGCCAGCAGAGAAGGGTGTTCATCCTGGCACAGCAGTTGTGTGCCAGTGATACGCAGCGTGACGCGTCCCATCAGAGCTGGAAATTACTCAGATCGTCGGTATCGACTTCCGAATCGATTTGTCCGACCAGATAAGAGCTAACTTCCACTTCCTGTGGCGCGACCTGAACGTTATCGGACACCAGCCAGGTATTGATCCACGGGATTGGGTTGGAGCGGGTCTGGAACGGCAGATCCAGCCCTACCGCCTGCATACGAATATTCGTAATATATTCAACGTATTGACACAGGATATCTTTATTCAGGCCGATCATCGAACCGTCGCGGAACAGATAGTCCGCCCACTCTTTTTCCTGCTGCGCCGCCTGCACGAACAGGTCATAACATTCCTGTTTACACTCTTCGGCGATTTCTGCCATCTCCGGGTCGTCCACGCCGCTACGCAACAGGTTCAGCATATGTTGCGTGCCGGTCAGATGCAGCGCTTCGTCACGGGCGATCAGACGGATAATTTTGGCGTTGCCTTCCATCAGTTCACGCTCGGCAAATGCGAAAGAGCAGGCGAAGCTGACGTAGAAGCGGATGGCTTCCAGCGCGTTCACGCTCATCAGGCACAGATACAGTTTTTTCTTCAGCTCACGCAGATTCACGACAACCGTTTTGCCATTAACGGTATGGGTGCCTTCACCGAGCAGGTGCCAGTAACTGGTCATCTCAATAAGTTCGTCGTAGTAGGCGGAGATACCTTCGGCGCGCTTCTGAATTTGCTCATTGGTCACGATATCGTCAAACACGACCGCCGGATCGTTGACGATGTTACGAATAATGTGGGTGTAGGATCGTGAGTGAATCGTCTCAGAAAACGCCCAGGTCTCTACCCACGTCTCCAGCTCCGGGATGGAAATGAGCGGCAGCAGGGCGACGTTCGGGCTACGTCCCTGAATGGAATCCAGCAGCGTCTGGTATTTGAGGTTGCTGATGAAGATATGTTTTTCGTGCTCCGGCAACGCCTGATAATCGATACGATCGCGGGAGACGTCGACCTCTTCCGGACGCCAGAAGAAAGAGAGCTGTTTTTCGATCAGTTTTTCGAAGATGTCATATTTCTGCTGGTCATAGCGTGCAACGTTGACCGGCTGGCCAAAGAACATGGGTTCCTTGAGCTGATCGTTTTTCGTCTGTGAAAAAGTGGTGTATGCCATTGAAGTGAATCCTTTATGGGATGAGCGCCGGATGGCGGCGCAAGCGCCTTATCCGGCCTACAAACCGTACAATCGTAGGCCGGGTAAGCATAGCGCTACCCGGCACTATTCATCAGATCTTACAAGCGCCGCTTTCGCAGCCATCGTCCTGAATAGAAGGCGCCAAATCGTCCTGCGCATCTTCCGCGCCGTCGCGGGTATTTTGATAGTACAGAGTTTTCACGCCAAACTTATACGCAGTGAGCAAATCTTTCAGCAGTTGCTGCATCGGCACTTTTCCTGACGGGAAACGTGATGGATCGTAGTTGGTATTAGCGGAAATCGACTGGTCGATAAACTTCTGCATGATACCCACCAGTTGCAGATAACCGTCGTTGTTCGGCATCTCCCACAACAGTTCGTAAGCGTCTTTCAGATGCTCATAATCCGGCACCACCTGACGCAAAATACCGTCTTTCGAGGCCTTGATGCTGACGTAGCCGCGCGGTGGTTCGATACCGTTGGTGGCGTTGGAGATCTGGGACGACGTTTCCGACGGCATTAGCGCCGATAGCGTGGAGTTACGCAGACCGTGGGTTTTGATCGACTCACGCAGTTGTTGCCAGTCGTAGTGCAGCGGTTCGTTGACGATCGCATCCAGATCTTTTTTGTAGGTGTCGATCGGCAGAATGCCTTTTGCATAGGTGGTTTCGTTGAACCATGGGCAGGCGCCTTGCTCTTTCGCCAGTTCGTTGGACGCTTTAAGCAGATAGTATTGAATGGCTTCAAAGGTTTTATGCGTCAGATTATTGGCGCTGCCGTCGGAATAACGCTTACCGTTTTTCGCCAGCCAGTAGGCGAAGTTAATCACGCCAATGCCCAGCGTACGACGGCCCATTGCGCCGCGTTTGGCAGCCGGAATCGGGTAATCCTGATAATCGAGCAGAGCATCCAAAGCGCGTACTGCCAGAATAGCCAGTTCTTCCAGCTCGTCCAGAGTTTTAATGGCGCCCAGGTTGAATGCAGACAACGTACACAACGCAATTTCGCCGTTTTCATCGTTGACATCGTTCAGCGGTTTGGTCGGCAGGGCAATCTCCAGACACAGGTTAGACTGGCGTACCGGGGCGACAACCGGATCGAACGGACTGTGAGTATTGCAGTGGTCAACGTTCTGGATATAGATACGACCGGTAGAGGCGCGTTCCTGCATCATCAGCGAGAACAGTTCGACCGCTTTCACACGCTGTTTGCGGATGCTGTCGTCGTTTTCATATTTCACGTACAGGCGTTCGAATTCGTCCTGGTCGGCGAAGAACGCATCGTATAGCCCGGGTACATCGGACGGACTGAACAGCGTAATGTCGCCGCCCTTCAGCAGGCGGGTGTACATCAGTTTGTTGATCTGTACGCCGTAGTCCATGTGACGTACGCGGTTACCTTCCACGCCACGGTTGTTTTTCAGTACCAGCAGGCTTTCCACTTCCAGGTGCCACATCGGGTAGAACAGTGTCGCCGCGCCGCCGCGCACGCCGCCCTGCGAGCAGGATTTCACCGCCGTCTGGAAGTGCTTGTAGAACGGAATACAGCCGGTGTGGAACGCTTCGCCGCCACGAATCGGGCTACCCAGCGCACGAATGCGTCCCGCGTTGATGCCGATACCGGCGCGCTGAGAAACGTATTTCACAATCGCGCTGGAGGTGGCGTTGATGGAATCCAGACTGTCGCCACACTCGATCAGTACGCAGGAGCTGAACTGACGGGTCGGGGTACGCACGCCGGACATGATGGGCGTCGGCAGCGAGATTTTGAACGTAGAGACCGCATCGTAAAAACGTTTTACATAGTCAAGACGCGTTTCACGCGGGTAGTTCGAGAACAGGCAGGCCGCTACCAGAATGTAGAGGAACTGTGCGCTTTCATAGATTTCGCCGGTCACGCGGTTTTGCACCAGATATTTCCCTTCCAGCTGCTTAACGGCAGCGTAGGAGAAGGTCATATCGCGATCGTGAACGATAAACGAATCCATCTGCTTGAACTCTTCTTCCGTGTAGTCTTCCAGCAGATGATTGTCGTATTTGCCAAGCTCAACCATTTTTACCACATGGTGGTAAAGTGCGGGCGGCTCAAACTGGCCGAAGGCTTTCTTACGCAGGTGGAAAATCGCCAGACGCGCAGCCAGGTATTGATAATCCGGCGCATCGCGAGAGATCAGGTCTGCGGCGGCCTTAATGATAGTTTCATGGATATCGGAGGTCTTAATCCCATCATAAAACTGAATATGCGAGCGTAGCTCGACCTGAGAAACCGATACGTTATTCAGTCCTTCTGCCGCCCAATCAAGCACGCGATGAATTTTGTCGAGATTGATGCGCTCAGTACGGCCGTCACGCTTTGTCACCAGCAGACTCTGATTCATGTGGTTTTCTACCTGTTTACCTGTCCGTGAAAGAAAAATATCCCCCCGCTTATCCACAACGCCACGTTGTGACTAACTCTGTGGATAAATACTATATATAGGGGGTAATCGATAAGTGAAACGCTATATGGTGAGTATTCTAGTAGGGATTCTTTTGAGTACAAGAGTTGATTTTGGCGTTAAATTGCGGTTGCAAAAGCGTAAGAATCGCTAAATGCGCGTCTGATAAGGCCTGGAGAGGATGTCAACAATTCATAAAAAAAAATCAAAAGTTGATCGAATGCTGATTTCTTCATCGAAGGGAAAGGTTGCGCCCGATGATCTAACGCAACCCTTATAGGAAAATTCTTTGATGTCACGCTTTTTTAGCGCGGGTATGCAACATGTAGTTAACGTCTACTCCGGGACCGAGTTTGAAAGTATTGGTTATCGGGTTGTAGTGCAGCCCGGTGATATGTTGCTCTTTCAGGACGGTTTCATCTACCCAGCTTAACAGTTCAGCAGGCTTAATGAATTTCTTCACGTCGTGCGTGCCTTTTGGCACCATGCGCAGAATATACTCAGCGCCGACGACCGCCATCAGCCAGGATTTTCCATTGCGGTTCAACGTTGAGAAGAACACCTCGCCGCCGGGTTTAACCAGTTGGGCGCAGGCGTGGACGACCGATTGCGGATCGGGAACGTGCTCCAGCATTTCCATACAGGTGACGACGTCGTATTGCTGGGCGTGTTTTGCCGCATGTTCCTCAACCGTCTCCTGCACGTACTCTACCTCAATGCCGCTTTCCAGCGCATGCAGTTTGGCGACCTGCAAAGGCTCAAAGCCCATATCCAGCCCGGTAACGGTAGCGCCTTCGCGCGCCATGCTCTCCGCCAGAATACCGCCGCCACAGCCGACGTCGAGCACCTTTTTACCGAACAGGCCGCCTGAGCGCTCAGTAATGTAGCCAAGGCGTAGGGGGTTGATGCGATGCAATGGCTTGAATTCGCCCTCCAGATCCCACCAGCGCGACGCGACGGCTTCGAATTTGGCGATTTCATTATGGTCAACGTTGTGAGCTACCGACGGTTTTTCAGTGTTCATGAGTACATGAGATTCCGCTATTGATCTATCGGGGCATTATAGCAGGTGCAAAGTCGCTGCGTTATATCTACTGCCGTCTTTATTACGCTTTCAGCGCAAGAAGTTTTCTTGCGCGTTCTGTAAAACCGCTACCGATGTGGTGCGTGATAAAATTACAGACGCCCTCGACGTTGTTGTTTTTTAACATATCCAAAATAGTGGCATGTCCACGGTTAGAGCTGGTGATATATTCAGCGGTAAAATCCAGTCTGTAGCGAATTGCCAATAAACGTGCAGAGATCAACAGGTGTGCTTGTGAAATGTATTTATTATCGGCATATTTCACAAAAACATAATGAAAATCATGATCCAGTTTGAGGTAAGCTTGCGTATCTCGCTCTGCATTAATTTTTGCTGACTTCGATAAAATATTGCTTAATTCGACTATGACATTGTTAGCATTTTTCTCCATCGCTTCACGAATTGCGCCCTGTTCAAGGATAACCCTCATTTTGATGAGATCATTGATATCCTCGTCGGTGACAGAAAAAACAAATGTCCCACTGCGGGGAATGATGTTGACTAAGTTTTCATTATAGCTCAGCCAAATAAAAGCTTCACGAATTGGTGTTTTACTTACCATCAGAATATTTGATAGTTCATTTTCACTGATCGCTTGCCCAAGATCGAAATCGCCATGGATAATCATCTCCCTTATTTTCTCTTTAATCACCTGGGTGATGGATTTGGGTATTTCAATTGATATGTGACTAAAATCACGCTTTAATCTATTTTTCATTTTCTTCTCCTCCATGGTTAAACCCGGCTCCATTGTAATTAATTTATTCAAAATTAACGGATCTAATATATCAGATATAAGAAAATTTACATACTTTATTGTTGTTATTGTATATTTCATTAAGTTTGCTTGCTGATATATCAGATATGACACATTAGCTTTTGAATTGTATTGTTTTTTACGTAACATCGATTCCGGTCAATACCCTTATTCATTGAATCATAAAAGGTGATGCAAAATGAGTAGTCCACAAGAAAATTTATACGATGCAATTCGTATTGTAAAAAGGAAAATCATTCCTTTGGCCTTTATTCTTTACTTTTTTAACTATATGGATCGTGTCAATATTGGGTTTGCTGCATTACGCATGAATGAATCTCTCGGTATTACGCCTGAGGATTTCGCTAATATTTCTTCTATATTCTTCATATCATATTTAATCTTTCAAATTCCGAGTAGCATTGGCTTGCAAAAGCTTGGCGCAAGAAAATGGATTAGTTCCATTATTATCGGCTGGGGAGCGGTAACAGGGCTGATTTTTTTTGCTAAAGATACTCAACATATTTTGCTGGCTCGCATTTTTTTGGGGGTATTTGAAGCTGGCTTTTTCCCGGGCATGGTTTATTATCTTGCATGTTGGTTCCCGGCTCGTGAACGCGGAAAAGTCAATAGTTTCTTCATGTTATCTATTGCTGTTGCATCGGTATTGGCTGCACCGATGTCTGGTTGGATCATCGAGCATTTGAATACCCCGGATTATGAAGGCTGGCGCTGGCTTTTTGCTATTGAAGGTATCCCTACCGTATTCCTTGGCATCCTGACATTTTATTTACTGCCTGACAGTCCAGAAAAGGCTAAATGGCTTACGCCACAGCAGATATCGGCCTTAGTTAATAAATTACGCACTGACAATGAAACCGCAGCTGCATTAAATAAAAATACCAACTCATCCTTTCTTTCCGTAATCAAAAATCCAGTTTTGCTTCAGCTTTCTTTCGCCTACATGTTGATTCAGGCGGCTGCTCTGGCGGCAAACTACTGGTTGCCGGGGTTGGTGAAGGGATTTTCAGCTGATTTTACGGATACTGACGTTGGTTTAATCATGAGTATTCCGTTTATTTTCGCTATGTTCAGCATGCCCTGGTGGGGCTGGCATTCCGATAAAAAGAATGAACGAAAATGGCATGCTGCATTACCCATGTTTCTGGCAGGCTGTGGTTTTCTGATGATTGCTCTTGTCCCCTCAATGTCGCTGAGAATGCTGGGGCTAACGTTCTATGGTGTTGGGATCCTCAGCTATTACGGACCTTACTGGGCGCTGCCTTCTGCATTATTGTCGCCGTCAGGGTTGGCTATCAGCATTGCGTTTATTAACTCATGTTCAAGTCTTGGCGGATTCCTGATTAATAAGTCACTGGGATTCGTTTCTACTCATTATGGTGCGACAGGAATATTTATTGTAGAGGCAATACTTTGCTTCGCTGCGGTAGCCGTTTTGGCGTTAATGAAAATTGATGTGAAAAAAGAAAAAAGCCAACAAACAAATGTTGTATCACGAACCTGATAAATGGAGAAATTATGAAAATTACGTCTATTGAAGTTTTTGACTGTGAATTAAAAAAAAGAGATCAAACGATGTCATCCTATAATCCAGTACTTATCCGGGTGAATACCGACTCAGGATTAAGTGGTATTGGCGAAGTAGGACTGGCCTATGGCGCAGGCGCTAAAGCTGGCGTAGGGATCATCAGAGATCTGGCGCCATTGATTGTGGGTGAAGATCCATTAAATATCGAAAAAATTTGGGAGTTCTTTTTCAGAAAGACTTTTTGGGGAATGGGAGGCGGGAACGTTTTTTATGCCGGAATGAGCGCTATTGATATTGCTCTTTGGGATATCAAAGGTAAATATTTAGGTGTACCTGTTTATCAGCTCCTTGGCGGGAAAACTAATGAAAAATTAAGAACCTATGCTAGTCAGTTACAATTTGGTTGGGGGGATAAACGCCAGATATTAGTGACACCTGAGGAATATGCTGAGGCGGCGCGTGCGGCTCTTGACGATGGATATGATGCGATTAAAGTGGATCCACTCGAAATCGATCGTAATGGCGATGACTGTGTTTTTCAGAATAAAAATCGTAACTATTCAGGATTGTTACTGGCCGATCAATTAAAAATGGGGGAAGCGCGAATTGCCGCTATGCGTGAAGCAATGGGGGATGATGCTGATATTATCGTGGAAATCCATTCTCTTCTCGGTACAAACTCAGCTATTCAATTTGCGAAGGCGATAGAAAAGTATCGTATCTTTCTTTATGAAGAACCGATTCATCCATTAAATTCTGATAATATGCAGAAAGTTTCCCGTTCAACAACGATTCCAATCGCCACTGGCGAGCGTTCCTACACAAGATGGGGATACAGGGAATTACTGGAGAAGCAGTCTATTGCCGTAGCGCAACCTGATTTGTGTCTCTGCGGCGGAATTACCGAAGGAAAGAAAATCTGTGACTATGCTAATATTTATGACACCACTGTACAGGTGCATGTTTGCGGCGGTCCTGTTTCCACGGTAGCCGCGCTGCATATGGAAACAGCAATTCCCAACTTTATTATTCATGAGCATCATACCAATGCGATGAAAGCATCTATTCGGGAACTTTGTACCCACGATTATCAACCGGAAAATGGCTATTATGTCGCGCCGGAACAGCCCGGATTGGGTCAGGAATTAAACGATGAGGTAGTGAAAGAATATCTGGCCTATGTGATTAAATAGCATCTGGTGATACTGATTATGGTTTATGCCTCCCGGCATATCCCCTAAATAATTCGAGTTGCAGGATAAAATGGTTAACCGTCTTGAACAGCGCTTGCGCTAACCGCGACGGGGCGAGGCCCAGGGATGGGCCGAGTAACTCGCAGCCAACGCACATGAAACTTGAAGTATGACGGGTATACACGGGAGGTATTGATTTTCTAACCTCTTCCTGGCCAGGCCCCGATCTCCCCTGTGTCGCCTCTGAAGCCGATCGCCAATAAACGCCGAGACCACGCTTATAAATGAAGAGAGCATGCGGCACCCGAATAAAGCATTGTCTGGCTGCATTCCGTTTACCAGTACGTGGGCGAATGTGTTATAATTTGCGACCTTTGAATCCGGGATACAGTAGAGGGATAGCGGTTAGATGAGCGACCTTGCGAGAGAAATTACACCGGTCAACATTGAGGAGGAGCTGAAGAGCTCCTATCTGGATTATGCGATGTCGGTCATTGTTGGCCGTGCGCTGCCGGATGTCCGAGATGGCCTGAAGCCGGTACACCGTCGCGTACTTTACGCCATGAACGTATTGGGCAATGACTGGAACAAAGCCTATAAAAAATCTGCCCGTGTCGTTGGTGACGTAATCGGTAAATACCATCCCCACGGCGATTCCGCAGTGTATGACACCATCGTTCGTATGGCGCAGCCATTCTCGCTGCGTTACATGCTGGTGGATGGTCAGGGTAACTTCGGTTCTATTGACGGCGACTCCGCGGCGGCAATGCGTTATACGGAGATCCGTCTGGCGAAAATCGCCCACGAACTGATGGCCGATCTCGAAAAAGAGACGGTGGATTTCGTGGATAACTATGACGGTACGGAAAAAATTCCGGACGTCATGCCGACCAAAATTCCGAATCTGCTGGTGAACGGTTCTTCCGGTATCGCAGTAGGTATGGCGACGAATATCCCGCCGCACAACCTGACGGAAGTGATTAACGGCTGCCTGGCGTATATCGACAACGAAGACATCAGCATTGAAGGGCTGATGGAACATATTCCGGGGCCGGACTTCCCGACCGCCGCGATCATCAACGGTCGTCGTGGTATCGAAGAAGCCTACCGTACCGGTCGTGGCAAAGTGTACATTCGCGCCCGCGCGGAAGTTGAAGCTGACGCGAAAACGGGCCGTGAAACCATCATCGTCCATGAAATTCCCTATCAGGTGAACAAAGCGCGCCTGATCGAGAAAATCGCCGAGCTGGTGAAAGATAAACGCGTGGAAGGCATCAGCGCGCTGCGTGACGAATCCGACAAAGACGGGATGCGCATCGTGATTGAAGTGAAACGCGATGCGGTGGGTGAGGTGGTGCTTAATAATCTCTACTCCCAGACCCAGCTACAGGTTTCCTTCGGTATTAACATGGTGGCGCTGCATCATGGCCAGCCGAAGATCATGAACCTGAAAGATATTATTTCAGCGTTCGTGCGCCACCGCCGTGAAGTGGTGACGCGTCGGACTATTTTTGAACTGCGTAAAGCCCGTGACCGCGCGCATATCCTTGAAGCTCTGGCGATTGCGCTGGCCAACATCGATCCGATTATCGAACTGATTCGCCGTGCGCCAACGCCGGCGGAAGCGAAAGCGGCGCTGATTTCGCGTCCGTGGGATCTGGGCAACGTTGCTGCGATGCTGGAGCGCGCCGGTGACGACGCCGCGCGTCCGGAATGGCTGGAGCCAGAATTTGGCGTGCGTGACGGTCAGTACTACCTGACTGAACAGCAGGCGCAGGCGATTCTGGATCTGCGTTTGCAGAAACTGACCGGCCTGGAGCATGAAAAACTGCTCGACGAATACAAAGAGTTGCTGGAGCAGATTGCTGAACTGCTGCACATTCTGGGCAGCGCCGATCGCCTGATGGAAGTGATTCGCGAAGAGATGGAGTTAATTCGCGATCAGTTCGGCGATGAGCGTCGTACCGAAATCACCGCCAACAGCGCCGATATTAATATCGAAGATCTGATTAGCCAGGAAGATGTTGTCGTGACGCTGTCTCACCAGGGTTACGTCAAATATCAACCGCTGACAGATTACGAAGCGCAACGTCGTGGTGGGAAAGGTAAATCTGCCGCGCGTATTAAAGAAGAAGACTTTATCGACCGTCTGCTGGTGGCCAACACCCATGACACCATCCTCTGCTTCTCCAGCCGGGGCCGTCTGTACTGGATGAAGGTCTATCAGTTGCCGGAAGCCAGCCGTGGCGCGCGCGGTCGTCCGATCGTTAACCTGCTGCCGCTGGAAGCCAACGAACGTATCACCGCGATTCTGCCGGTTCGTGAATACGAAGAAGGCGTCAACGTCTTTATGGCGACCGCCAGCGGTACCGTGAAGAAAACGGCGCTGACCGAATTCAGCCGTCCGCGTTCCGCCGGTATTATCGCGGTAAACCTCAACGACGGCGACGAGCTGATTGGCGTTGACCTGACTTCTGGTTCTGACGAAGTCATGCTGTTCTCGGCCGCGGGTAAAGTGGTGCGCTTCAAAGAAGACGCCGTCCGTGCGATGGGGCGTACCGCGACCGGTGTGCGCGGTATTAAGCTGGCGGGAGATGATAAAGTCGTCTCTCTGATCATCCCACGCGGCGAAGGCGCTATTCTGACCGTAACGCAAAACGGCTACGGGAAGCGTACCGCAGCGGACGAGTACCCGACCAAGTCTCGTGCGACGCAGGGCGTTATCTCTATCAAAGTGACCGAGCGCAACGGTTCCGTTGTCGGTGCGGTACAGGTAGACGATTGCGACCAGATCATGATGATCACGGATGCCGGTACTCTGGTGCGTACCCGTGTGTCCGAGATCAGCGTAGTGGGACGTAATACCCAGGGCGTTATCCTTATCCGCACGGCGGAAGACGAAAACGTGGTGGGTCTGCAACGCGTTGCTGAACCGGTAGATGACGAAGAACTCGACGCTATCGACGGCAGCGTGGCGGAAGGGGATGAGGATATCGCCCCGGAAGCGGAAAGCGATGACGACGTTGCGGATGACGCTGACGAGTAATGTTATTGCTGTGCGAGGGCCGGATATCCGGCCCTTTTTCTTTGCCGTTGCGGGCTACGTCATTTACCGCTACCTTAGTCACACTCTATTTACATCCTGAGGCGGAGCTTCGCCCCTTTGAAATACCTTGCTTCCTTTCGAACTACGCTGAAAGTCTCGCGCTACTTATTCAGAGCGTTAGCGTTACTCATTTGGCTCTTAATCGCCTTTGTTTCGGTGTTTTACATCGTCAATGCCCTGCACCAGCGGGAATCTGAAATTCGTCAGGAGTTCAACCTTAGCTCCGATCAGGCGCAGCGTTTTATCCAGCGCACGTCGGACGTGATGAAAGAGCTCAAATATATCGCCGAGAACCGTTTAACGGCGGAAAACGGCGTCATGTCGTCGCGTGCGCGTGATGACAAAATGGTGGTGCCGGATTTTGAACCGCTATTCGCCGACTCAGACTGTGCGGCGATGGGCTCCGCCTGGCGCGGCTCGCTGGAGTCGCTGGCCTGGTTTATGCGTTACTGGCGCGACAACTTTTCAGCGGCGTATGATCTTAACCGCGTTTTCCTGATTGGCAGCGATAACCTCTGTATGGCGAATTTCGGCCTGCGTGAAATGCCCGTGGAGCGCGATGATGCGTTAAAAGCGTTACATGAGCGGATTATGAAATACCGCAACGCGCCGCAGGAAGAAAGTGGGAATAACCTTTTCTGGATAAGCCAGGGCGCGCGTCAGGGCGTGGGCTACTTTTATGCGCTGACGCCGGTGTATCTGGCCAACCGTCTGCAGGCGCTGCTGGGCGTCGAGCAGTCCATCCGTATGGAAAATTTTTTCACGCCGGGCAGTTTGCCGATGGGCGTCACTATTATTGATGAGAACGGCCATTCGCTGATTTCGTTGACCGGTCCTGATGGCAATATTAAAGCGGAGCCGCGCTGGATGCAGGAGCGCTCCTGGTTTGGTTATACGCCAGGTTTTCGCGAACTGGTACTCAAAAAAAGCCTGCCGCCATCCTCGCTCAGTATTGTCTATTCTGTGCCTGTAGATTTAGTCCTGGAGCGTATTCGTATTCTTATCCTGAACGCTATCCTGCTGAACGTGCTGGTGGGCGCAGGGCTGTTTACGCTTGCGCGGATGTATGAGCGGCGAATTTTTATTCCGGCGGAGAGCGATGCCCAGCGTCTGGAAGAGCATGAACAGTTCAACCGTAAAATCGTCGCCTCCGCGCCGGTGGGGATCTGTATTCTGCGCACTATTGATGGTGTCAATATTCTGAGTAACGAACTGGCGCACACCTACCTGAACATGCTCACGCATGAAGACAGACAGCGCCTGACGCAAATTATTTGCGGCCAGCAGGTCAACTTTGTTGATGTATTGACCAGCAATAATACCAATTTGCAAATTAGCTTCGTCCATTCCCGCTATCGCAATGAAAACGTCGCGATTTGCGTGTTGGTAGATGTGAGTACGCGCGTCAAAATGGAAGAGTCGCTGCAGGAGATGGCGCAGGCGGCGGAGCAGGCTAGCCAGTCTAAATCCATGTTCCTTGCAACGGTCAGCCATGAATTGCGCACACCGCTGTACGGTATCATCGGCAATCTCGATCTGCTGCAAACCAAAGAGCTGCCAAAAGGCGTGGATCGGCTGGTCACGGCGATGAATAACTCCTCCAGCCTGTTGCTGAAAATTATCAGCGACATTCTAGACTTCTCGAAAATTGAGTCGGAACAGCTAAAGATTGAGCCGCGCGAATTTTCACCGCGAGAGGTGATGAACCATATCACCGCCAATTATCTGCCGCTGGTGGTGCGTAAGCAGCTCGGCCTGTATTGTTTTATTGAGCCTGACGTGCCGGTGTCGCTGAACGGCGACCCGATGCGTTTACAGCAGGTTATTTCAAACCTGTTGAGCAACGCCATTAAGTTTACCGATATTGGCTGCATCGTGCTGCATGTGCGCTGTGATGGGGATTATCTCAGCATTCGCGTGCGGGATACCGGCGTCGGTATTCCGGCAAAAGAGGTGGTTCGCCTGTTCGATCCCTTCTTCCAGGTGGGAACCGGCGTACAGCGTAACTTTCAGGGGACCGGTCTGGGGCTGGCGATTTGCGAAAAATTGATCAGCATGATGGACGGCGATATTTCCGTCGATTCGGAGCCGGGCATGGGGAGCCAGTTTACGCTGCGCATCCCGCTTTATGGCGCGCAATACCCTGTGAAAAAGAGCGTGGAAGGACTCGCCGGAACCTGCTGTTGGCTGGCGGTGCGCAATACTTCTTTGTGCCAGTTTATTGAGACCAGTCTGGCGCGTAGCGGCGTTCATACGCAGCGTTATGAAGGGCAAGAACCCGCCGCGGACGATATTTTGATTGTCGATGACGCGCTGGAGCATACCTGGCAGGGGAGGGCGGCGGTCGTCTTTTGCCGCCGTCATATCGGGATTCCGTTGGAAAGAGCGCCGGGCGAGTGGGTGCATAGTGTGGCGTCGGTGCATGAGTTGCCCGCGCTGTTGGCGCGTATCTATAGTATTGAGCTGGATAGTGAAGCGCTTTCCAGCGCATTGCCGACGACGGATAAAACCGCAGATTCAAATGACGACATGATGATTCTGGTCGTTGACGATCACCCGATCAATCGCCGCTTGCTGGCCGATCAACTGGGATCGTTGGGGTATCAGTGTAAGACAGCCAATGATGGCGTGGACGCTCTGAATGTGTTGAGTAAAAATGCTATCGATATTGTTCTGAGCGATGTGAACATGCCGAACATGGACGGCTATCGCCTGACGCAGCGTATCCGTCAGCTTGGGCTGACGCTGCCGGTCGTCGGCGTGACGGCGAACGCGCTGGCGGAAGAGAAACAACGTTGCCTGGAGTCCGGTATGGACAGCTGTTTGTCGAAGCCTGTGACGCTGGATGTGTTGAAACAGACGCTGGCGGTGTATGCCGAACGGGTACGTAAAACGCGGGCATAAAAAATGCCGGATGGCGGCGTCGCCTGTCCGGCTTGCAAAAGATGAGTCGACTGGTAGGCCTGATAAGCGTAGCGCCATCAGGCTGGGTAACGTAAACGCGATTTATTCTTTGTCTGTCGGACTCAGGGTGACGGAAGAGAGATAGTTGAGCAGCGCGATATCATTCTCTACGCCCAGTTTCATCATCGCCGATTTCTTCTGGCTGCTGATGGTCTTAATGCTGCGGTTGAGCTTCTTGGCGATTTCGGTGACCAGGAAGCCCTCGGCGAACAGGCGTAATACTTCGCTCTCTTTTGGCGACAGGCGCTTGTCGCCGTAACCGCCTGCGCTAATTTTCTCCAGCAGACGAGAAACGCTTTCTGGGGTGAATTTTTTGCCTTTTTGCAGCGCGGCCAGCGCCTTAGGCAGATCGGTTGGCGCACCCTGCTTGAGTACGATCCCTTCAATATCAAGATCCAACACGGCGCTCAGGATCGCCGGATTGTTGTTCATGGTCAGAACGATAATAGACAGGCTCGGAAAATGACGCTTGATGTACTTGATCAAGGTGATCCCATCGCCGTATTTATCTCCCGGCATGGAGAGGTCAGTGATCAACACATGCGCATCTAATTTCGGCAGGTTGTTGATCAATGCTGTGGAATCTTCAAATTCGCCGACAACATTCACCCACTCGATTTGTTCAAGTGATTTGCGAATACCGAACAGTACAATCGGGTGGTCATCGGCAATAATTACGTTCATATTGTTCATGTATTGGGCTACCTTGCTACAGCAAGCTTTTGACGTAGGCGTCAATGTCGCTGATATATTTTTCTATACCTGGAGCATCTTTCTCACGAATCAGATGTTCCAGCGTTTCACATAACTGCTTGCCGGGTACCAGATTAAGCATGGCAAACACCCCTTTCAGGCGGTGGGCCGTTTGGGCCAGCGCAGCGAAATCGCTGGTTGCCGCCTCAGTATACAACCTCTTAACATCATCCGGTACTGTGTCTACAAATAGCGCATAATAGCCGCTGGCATGAAGCTCGGCATTTTCATCTCCGCCGAGCGGGGAGGCGGGAATCTCTTCCTGCGCCAGCTGCTCTTCGATAAGTTGTAGTACAGCTTCCTGCATAGCATTGCTCATATTAAAGTTGACGCGCAACTGACCCGGGCCAATTTTCCGCACGCCTGACTCATCATCGCTTAAAAGCAAGCCCGAGGCAGTAAGATTAGACGGATTATCCGTTAAAAAGAGATCATATTCTTGACTTATCTGCCTTTCATCCGGCGTGATGCAGGTGGCGCCCCAGTTTTCTAACTGACGCAGCACAATCGCGCGAACCTCGTTGGACGTCACATCGACCATCACGCTCACGTCGTCCAGCAGGCGCTCTTCGACCTGAGTATGCTGATCGTGAGGAAGCATTTTGACATGAACGGTATAGCGCGTGCCCAGCGTTTCTCGCGCTTTAATGTTGAGATGACCGCCCAGTTTGCGCGCCAGTTGATTGCACAGCCAGAAGGTGAGCGGATTCGCTTTGCCGTAACGATCGCCCTGCGTTTCATTCATATACGGGAAATGCAGATTATCAATCTCGTTTAACGTTACACCTTCGCCCGTATCCAGAATACGGAAAGTCAGACGCTCCGCGATAGATTCATCCTGCTCGACTTCAAGCGTAATTTTACCCATAGCAGTCGTCGTGACGGCATACTGAATCAACAGCAGCAAAATCCGGCGCAGGGCGTCGCGATCGCCCCAGCGTTCATCGTTGCCGCTAAGATGGTTATTAATCAGCAGTTGCAGCCCTTTACGCTTAATGGCGGGCAGCACTTCCGGCACGACTTCGTCAATAAGATCCTGCAGGGAGAACAGCGTTGCTTCGCTCTTCCATGCGTCATTTTCCAGCATATTCGCCAGTTGGATTTCATCGATCATACGTACCAATACATCCGCCTGATCCGCCAGTTTCAGGCTTTCCGGCGTGGTGACTGCCGCGGCGTTAACCGCCAGTTGGCGTACGGGCTCTTTAAGCGTGTTGCTGATATTTTGCATAAAGGCGGCGCGGCCCTGCTGATTCTTCTCATACAAACGCTGCGCCTGTTTAAGCTTCTTATTCACCAGCACTTCCCGGTCCTGATCGCGAATAATAAAGATCTGCGTGCGGGGGGCGATCTGGCTGCGAAACAGACGGATCTCATACAGTTCGTTGTTAATTGTCGCCTGAATCACGCCCTGATGCTGCTCCGCCATGCTGGTAATATTTTGCAGGTTAAGATGCGGCAACAGATGATCGGCGATTTTATTGCTGATCACGGTGCGGTTTCCTTCCTGATCGTAGACCAGCAGACCCAGCGGCAGCAGAGAAACGATCTCTTCATTAATGGCGCGTAAGACGCGAAGCTCGTTATTCGCCGCGTTGCCGGATGTCGATTCCGTCGTCCGTCCCGGCTGATGACGGAACGTGGCGTAGCCAAATAACGCCAACGCCAGCAGCCCGATGTTCAGCAGTAAAGGCAGCAAAATATTTTGCAGCGTATCAAGCAAAAGCGTACCGAACGGTACCTGCCAGATCAGGCGCATTCCGGTAGAGTTAAGCGCTGAGGAGATCTCAATTTTTGAACCGTTAAAGCTAATCGTGACGCTATCTGGCGCTTCCTTTTCACTGCTTCGCCCCGTCGCCTGGGTTGCGTCAGGCTCTATCCGAAAACTGTCCAGCGGCATTCCCGGCGGGATTAAATCATTAATGGGCAGATCAAACGCCACTACGGTCGCCAGATGTCCTGGCTGATTGAAGGTCGTGCGCAGCGTAAAATAGTGACCGTTTTGCCAGGCCAGTTTTCGCAATGAGGAGAAACTTTCGCGCTCATCCAGCGCATTCGCCTGCTGCAACATCTCTGCCCGGCGGGAATCGACGATATTGCCAATAGTGGACTCTTTAAAGCCGGAAGAGAGATCTTTCAACGGTAGGGTAGAGATAAGAATCAGGCTGTTATCCTGTCCGTTGAGATAATACATTGACCACGGCACGTTTTCCGCGCCCCACAGCGTATCCAGATAGGTTGACATACGCTGCGTCATTTCCAGCGTGGCGCTGTCATGGGAACCGAAAATCAGCGCTTCAGTTTTACGTCGCGGCTTTTCAAGATAATACACATCCTGTTTCAGACGCGTTTCCTGAAGTCCTTCACCTGTCGATGGCGTAGTGGTCGCGGCGATGTTGTCATAAATTTGCCAGGTAACATACCGCCAGGTGTCCACGCGTTTATGAATAGCGTGGGTGATATCGACAATTTGATAGCTTTTGTCTTTCAACCAGGCGTTGACGGCGCTCTGTACCATAACGCCCATCGTTACCAGCAGCACAATGATCAGCAATAAGAAGAAACGGGTAATGCTTCCCGGTAGAAGGGAGAATCGGGTAGAGACCGTTGTGTCAGACTGACTCATTTATGTTTACGACCTGTAAAAGCAACGCTGAAGGTGAAGGGCAGTATAAAGGGTAATGAATGAATTTCCAGACTCTTACGTCATGCCGGGCAACTTAACACGCGCTCCGTCGGCGGGACGGGAAAAGCGTACAACCTTCGCAGAACGGTACAAATATAAAGACTACTTATAAATGTTTAGCACTAAATATCAAGAAATTATTTGCTAATGTCTTACGAACGGTCGAGCAGCGAGGGTAGTGAATAACCGTGATAGTTTTAGGCAGGTAGCATAAATCAGCCGGGTGTGCCTGAAAAAGGGTAAAAAAAACCGAATGCGAAGCATCCGGTTGAAATAGGGGTAAACAGACATTCAGAAGTGAATGACGGTAATAAATAAAGTTAATGATGATAGCGGTCACTATTTTAGTTGCGAATGAAGATTCTGTTTTATCATTCAGTGCTATGAATTTCATCAATTTAACCCATTGATTTTAAAAGTCTCGTGAATATATTTTGTCTATTTGTGCTTATTTTTACTTGATTTTTGCTTTAAAAAAGTTCCGTAAACTTCATATTTTGAAACATCTATGTAGATAACTGTAACATCTTAAAAGTTTTAGTATCATATTCGTGTTGGATTATTCTGTATTTTTGCGGAGAATGGACTTGCCGACTGGTTAATGAGGGTTAACCAGTAAGCAGTGGCATAAAAAAGCAATAAAGGCATATAACAGAGGGTTAATAACATGAAAGTTAAAGTACTGTCCCTCCTGGTACCAGCTCTGCTGGTGGCGGGCGCAGCGAATGCGGCTGAAATTTATAATAAAGACGGCAACAAATTAGACCTGTTTGGTAAAGTTGATGGCCTGCACTACTTCTCTGACGACAAAGGCAGCGACGGTGACCAGACCTACATGCGTATCGGCTTCAAAGGCGAAACGCAGGTTAACGATCAGCTGACCGGTTATGGCCAGTGGGAATATCAGATTCAGGGCAACCAGACTGAAGGCAGCAACGACTCCTGGACGCGTGTGGCGTTTGCGGGTCTGAAATTCGCTGACGCAGGTTCCTTCGATTATGGTCGTAACTACGGCGTAACCTATGACGTGACCTCCTGGACCGACGTTCTGCCGGAGTTCGGCGGCGACACCTACGGCGCTGACAACTTTATGCAGCAGCGTGGTAACGGCTATGCTACCTACCGTAACACCGACTTCTTCGGCCTGGTGGATGGTCTGGACTTCGCGTTGCAGTATCAGGGCAAAAACGGCAGCGTGAGCGGTGAAAACACCAACGGTCGCAGCCTGCTGAACCAGAACGGTGACGGTTACGGCGGATCGCTGACTTATGCAATCGGCGAAGGCTTCTCTGTCGGTGGCGCTATCACCACGTCTAAACGTACTGCCGATCAGAACAACACCGCTAACGCTCGCCTGTATGGTAACGGCGATCGCGCCACGGTTTACACCGGTGGCCTGAAATACGATGCGAACAACATCTATCTGGCAGCGCAGTATTCTCAGACCTATAACGCAACCCGTTTTGGTACCTCTAACGGTAGCAACCCGTCCACCTCTTACGGTTTTGCCAACAAAGCGCAGAACTTTGAAGTGGTTGCTCAGTACCAGTTCGACTTTGGTCTGCGTCCGTCTGTGGCTTACCTGCAGTCTAAAGGTAAGGACATCAGCAACGGCTACGGCGTCAGCTATGGCGACCAGGACATCGTAAAATATGTTGATGTCGGCGCGACTTACTACTTCAACAAAAACATGTCCACCTATGTTGATTACAAAATCAACCTGCTGGATAAAAACGACTTTACCCGCGATGCGGGCATCAACACCGACGACATCGTAGCGCTGGGTCTGGTTTACCAGTTCTAATCAGCAAAAGATGTTGCTAAAGGGCCTACGGGCCCTTTTTTCATGCCTTATTCCGGCGTACAAATACGACGTTTTGATATACGCTTGCGTCCATTCGAATGAGGATAAACAGCGATGAAAATGACTTTTTGCCGGGCCGTGTGTCTGGCGGCGGCTTTTTTACTTATGGGCTGCGATGAGGCTCCCGAAACGACAACAGCGTCACCTGCCGCTCAGGTGCTGGAAGGTAAAACGATGGGGACCCTCTGGCGGGTGAGCGTGGTTGGCATCGATGCGAAACGCGCCGCAGAGTTACAGACTAAAATCCAGACTCAGCTTGATGCTGATGATTGGTTGCTTTCTACCTATAAAAATGACTCCGCGCTAATGCGTTTTAACCATTCACGCAGCCTTGCGCCCTGGCCGGTCAGCGAAGCCATGGCGGATATCGTGACCTCGGCGCTGCGTATTGGCGCGAAGACGGACGGCGCGATGGATATCACCGTGGGCCCGCTGGTCAATCTGTGGGGGTTTGGACCGGATCGGCAGCCGCTGCATATCCCAACGCCAGCACAAATCGATGCGGCAAAAGCGAAAACAGGCCTGCAACATTTGCAGGTTATCGACAGGGCTGGACATCAGTTTTTGCAAAAAGATTTGCCGGATCTTTATGTTGATCTCTCCACGGTCGGGGAGGGCTATGCGGCGGATCATCTGGCGCGTCTGATGGAGCAGGAGGGCATTGCGCGTTATCTGGTCTCGGTGGGCGGCGCATTAAGCAGTCGCGGGATGAATGCGCAGGGGCAGCCGTGGCGCGTCGCGATTCAGAAGCCGACCGACCGGGAAAATGCGGTGCAGGCGATTGTGGATATCAACGGGCATGGCATCAGCACCTCCGGCAGCTACCGCAACTATTATGAGCTGGATGGCAAGCGTATCTCGCACGTTATCGATCCGCAAACGGGGCGCCCCATTGAACACAATCTGGTATCGGTTACGGTTATCGCGCCAACGGCGCTGGAAGCGGACGGCTGGGACACCGGCCTGATGGTGCTTGGTACGCAAAAGGCGCAAGAGGTCGTGCGGCGGGAAGGGCTGGCGGTCTTTATGATCATGAAAGAAGGTGAAGGCTTTAAAACCTGGATGTCGCCGCAGTTCAAAACGTTCATGGTGAGCGATAAGAATTAAAACGCAAGATTACGGGTTTTTGTGGGCGGATTTACGGACACACTGCATGTAAGCAAGCACTATGCTTAATGAAGGAGTCTATGATGAAAAAAGCGTTACTTACCGATGATGAATGCTGGTTGCGGGTGCTGGCGCGCGATGCCAGCGCGGATGGGCGTTTCGTTTTTGCGGTGCGAACCACTGGCGTTTTTTGCCGCCCTTCTTGTCACTCGAAGCGGGCGTTACGTAAAAATGTTCGCTTTTTTGCCAACGCGCAGCAGGCGCTGGACGCCGGTTTTCGCCCCTGCAAGCGCTGTCAGCCGGATAATGCGCGCGCGCAGCAACGGCGGTTGGATAAGATTGCCTGCGCCTGCCGTTTACTTGAGCAGGAGACGCCGGTAACGCTGGCGTCTCTGGCGCAGGCGGTGGCGATGAGCCCGTTTCATCTGCACCGTTTGTTTAAAGCGAGCACCGGTATGACGCCGAAAGGGTGGCAGCAGGCGTGGCGCGCCCGGCGGCTGCGTGAGGCGTTGGCGAAAGGAGAGCCGATCACGGCGGCTATTTATCGCGCCGGCTTCCCGGATAGCAGTAGCTACTACCGTCATGCCGACCAGACGCTGGGCATGACGGCAAAACAGTTTCGCAAAGGCGGCGATAATGTCTCCGTTCGCTATGCGCTGACGGACTGGGTTTACGGACGGTGCCTGGTGGCGGAGAGCGAGCGGGGGATTTGCGCGATTCTCCCCGGTGATAGCGACGACGCGCTACTGGCTGAATTACACACCCTGTTCCCGGCGGCCCGCCACGAACCTGCCGACGCGCTTTTTCAGCAACGGGTGCGGCAGGTTGTCGCGGCTATCAACACACGCGATGTGCTGCTCTCGTTGCCGCTGGATATCCAGGGAACCGCGTTTCAACAGCAGGTCTGGCAGGCGTTATGCGCAATTCCCTGCGGCGAAACCGTAAGCTATCAACAGCTTGCCGCGACTATCGGCAAACCCACGGCAGTACGCGCGGTCGCCAGCGCGTGCGGCGCGAATAAACTGGCGATGGTGATCCCGTGTCATCGGGTCGTGCGTCGCGATGGCGCGCTCTCCGGTTATCGTTGGGGCGTGCGTCGAAAAGCGCAGCTATTAAAGCGAGAAGCGCAAAAAGAGGAGTAGCAATGCTGGATCTATTTGCTGATGAAGCGCCCTGGCAAGAGCCCCTGGCGCCTGGCGCGGTGGTGTTGCGCCGCTTTGCGTTTCGCGCGGCGCAGTCGCTATTAGACGATATCGGGTTTGTCGCCAGTCAGTCTCCGTTTCGTCAGATGGTGACGCCGGGCGGCTACACCATGTCGGTGGCGATGACCAACTGCGGCGCGTTAGGGTGGACTACCGATCGTCACGGTTATTGTTATGCCGTGCGCGATCCGTTGACCGATAAACCCTGGCCTGCGCTGCCGTTATCGTTTGCCAGCGTATGTCGTCAGGCGGCAATCGCGGCAGGGTATGCGAGCTTCCAACCGGACGCCTGCCTGATCAATCGCTACGCGCCCGGCGCAAAACTGTCGCTGCATCAGGATAAAGACGAGCCGGATCTGCGCGCGCCTATTGTCTCAGTTTCGTTGGGGGTGCCGGCGGTTTTTCAGTTTGGCGGCCTGCGTCGCAGCGATCCGCTCCAGCGGATCTTACTGGAGCATGGCGATATCGTGGTCTGGGGCGGCGAGTCCCGGCTGTTTTATCATGGTATCCAGCCGCTTAAAGCGGGCTTTCATCCCATGACCGGTGAATTTCGTTACAATCTCACCTTCCGTCAGGCGGCTGAAAAAGAATAAAAATAAGAATTATTATTGCTGTGCAGGTGGAGTTAGTTAAACTGCGGGCTGTTATTATCGGTCCGGGTTGTATGCATGGAACTTCTTATTCTTGTCTGGCGGCAGTACCGCTGGCCATTTATTAGCGTGATAGCGCTGAGCCTCGCCAGCGCGGCGCTGGGGATTGGCCTGATCGCGTTTATCAATCAGCGCCTGATTGAAACGGTGGACACCACCGTCATGGTGCTGCCGGAATTTCTCGGCCTGCTCCTGTTACTAATGGTCGTCACATTAGGTTCCCAACTGGCGCTCACCACTCTGGGACACCATTTCGTTTACCGCCTGCGCAGCGAATTTATCAAGCGCATTCTGGATACGCACGTTGAACGCATTGAGCAACTGGGCAGCGCCTCTTTACTGGCCGGTCTGACCAGCGATATTCGCAATATTACTATCGCCTTTGTGCGTCTGCCTGAGCTGGTGCAGGGCATTATCCTCACCGTCGGCTCGGCGGCGTATCTGGCGATGCTATCGACAAAAATGCTGCTGGTTACGGCTATCTGGATGGCGGTCACTATCTGGGGCGGATTCGTGCTGGTGGCGCGGGTTTACCAGCATATGGCGACCCTGCGCGAGACCGAAGATAAGCTGTACAACGACTATCAGACGGTGCTGGAAGGACGCAAAGAGCTGACGCTAAACCGCGAGCGTGCGGAGCAGATTTTTCAGCAATGCTATATCCCGGACGCCAAAGAGTACCGTCATCACATTATCCGTGCCGATACTTTTCATCTGAGCGCCGTCAACTGGTCGAATATCATGATGCTGGGGGCGATAGGCCTGGTCTTCTGGATGGCGAATAGTCTCGGCTGGGCGGATACTAACGTCGCGGCGACCTATTCACTGACGTTGCTGTTCCTGCGCACGCCGCTGCTGTCTGCAGTGGGGGCGTTGCCAACGCTACTGACCGCCCAGGTGGCGTTTAATAAACTGAATAAATTCGCGCTCGCCCCGTATAAGCCTGATTTTCCACAGCCGAAAGCCTTTCCCGACTGGAAGACGCTGGAGCTGCGCAACGTGGTTTTCCACTATCAGGATAACGCGTTTTCCGTGGGGCCCATCAACCTGACGATTCACCGCGGCGAACTGCTGTTTTTAATTGGCGGCAACGGTAGCGGGAAATCGACGCTGGCCATGTTATTGACCGGTTTATACCAGCCGCAATCGGGAACGATTTTACTTGATGGTCAACCTATTGCCGCCGGACAGTCGGAAGATTATCGCAAACTGTTTTCTGCGGTGTTCACCGATGTGTGGTTATTCGACCGCCTGCTGGGGCCGCAGGGGAAACCCGCCAATCCCGCTCTGGTCGAAAAGTGGCTTGAGCACCTGAAAATGACGCACAAGCTGGAGCTAAACGATGGGCGCATTTTGAATCTTAAACTGTCGAAAGGGCAAAAAAAGCGCATTGCGCTGCTGCTGGCGCTGGCGGAAGAGCGCGATATTATTTTGCTGGATGAGTGGGCCGCCGATCAGGACCCGCATTTCCGCCGGGAATTTTATCAGGTACTGTTGCCGTTAATGCAGGAAATGGGCAAAACCATTTTCGCCATCAGCCATGATGATCACTATTTTATTCACGCCGATCGTCTGCTTGAAATGCGTAATGGGCAGTTAACCGAACTCACCGGCGACGAACGTGACGCCGCTTCGCGTGATGCGGTTGCGCGTACTGCGTAATGGATTATGGCGCCGGATGAACCGCCTGATGGCAGCCCTACGTCCGCACGCGGGTAGGCCTGATAAGATGCTACGCGTCGCCACCAGGCATCGGGCGAGCGGATTTCCAGACGCGTTTTGAAAAGAACCCCGGAGCGCTGCGCGAGCTGGCGTGTTCAGATGCCCGGTAAGTGTGACCGGGCAGCGTAACGTTATCGCGTGACGGCGTTCTGTACGTTAGCGTCCGCTTTCCAGATGCGGTATTTCACGTCCACATTCGCCGGGGTATACACCACGATCGGCAGCTTGCTGTTGTAGCGCAGCATCCCGTCTTCACCCAGCCAGGCGGTGACGAATTTTTGCTCTTTCTTACCTTCAGGGCAGGCCATCATGGTTGATACCGGAGAGGTGACGTTATCAAAGACATAATAGTCATAGCCCCAGCCTTCCAGCGTTTTTGTTTCCAGCGTGCCGCCGAGGCGATGCTGGTTACAATCCACATTCAGCGTTTGGCCAATCAACAGTTCCACTTTGAGGGTAGATTCATCCTGCTGAGGGGCAAGGGTTATCACTTGCCGCTTCATTCCTTTTTCCGCCTGCGGATAGGGGGCGATTTTCTCCAGCGGCTGGGCGGTATCGCTATTGTTAGCCCAGGCAGAGGCGCTGGCGAGGGCGGCGAAGACGACGGCAGGGACAAACATCTTCATTTGATTGTTCACAGTATTTCCTTTCTGCTGTTTTCGGTATGCACGGGCAACAGATTAACACATTCATATTATCTATTAATCTGTATTTACTCATATTTTCAAGATTATTAATAAAATAGCGTATTTTTATATAGTGGAATATTCTGATATTGATAATGTAAATGAAATTATCAGCTATTAGTGGTTTTCGTTATATAAATATCTATATAACTCATTGAAATGTCAGAAAAAGCACGTTTACGGGTCTTTACCCGGCACTCTTTTGATCCGGCAACAGCATTTACCTCTATCGGGGTATGCATCTCTTACACATCCTGAAATATCTTATTTACAAAAACAACTACTCATAAATTGTACGGTTTTTATTGGTATTCACTCCCTATGGAAGCGTGTCGTTATGGAAGGGCGATATCATGGTTGATTTATCCCGTCGAAGCATGTTGACCGGCAGTTGGCGCAACGCCAGCAATGGGATTCTTCCGCCGTGGGCCAGAGAAACGACCTATTTTCTCACACATTGTCTGCGTTGCGACGCCTGCATCCAGGCGTGTGAGGCCGACATCCTGCAGCGAGGGGCGGGGGGATATCCGAGCGTAGATTTCAAACGGGGCGAGTGCAGCTTTTGTTATGCCTGTGCGCAGGCCTGTACTGAATCGCTTTTTCTTCCGCGCCACACCAGGGCCTGGGATCTGATTTTTACGCTCACGGAAAACTGCCTCGCCAGGCAATCGGTTGAATGCCATCGCTGCCAGGACAGTTGTGAACCTATGGCCATTACCTTTCGTCCCACGCTATCCGGCATTTACCAGCCGCAGCTTGACTCGCAGGCCTGTAACGGATGCGGGGCGTGTGTGGCTATCTGTCCCGTGTCAGCCATCAAAGCGGAGAACCACCATGCGCACTAACTGGCAGGTCTGTAGCCTGGTCGTGCAGGCCAAAAGTCAGAACATCGCCGCCATTGGCACACAGTTGAACACGTTGCCGGGTTGCGAAGTCGCGTTAAGCGACGTTGAAAGCGGGCAACTGATCGTGGTGGCGGAAGCAGATCAGAGTGAAACGCTGATGCAAACAATTGAGTCAGTACGCAATGTCGAGGGCGTACTGGCGGTGTCGCTGGTTTATCACCAGCAGGATGAGCAAGGTGAGGAAACACCATGAAACTCAGTCGTCGTAGCTTTATGAAAGCTAACGCCGTTGCGGCCGCTGCGGCGGCTGCCGGTCTGAGCGTGCCGGGCGTCGCCCGCGCCGTTGTCGGGCAGCAGGAAGCCATCAAATGGGATAAAGCGCCGTGCCGTTTTTGCGGAACGGGTTGCGGTGTGTTGGTGGGAACGCAGCAGGGCCGTGTGGTCGCCTGCCAGGGCGACCCCGACGCGCCGGTCAACCGTGGTCTGAACTGCATTAAAGGCTACTTCCTGCCCAAAATCATGTACGGTAAAGATCGTCTGACGCAGCCGATGCTGCGCATGAAAGACGGCAGCTATCACAAAGACGGCGAGTTTACGCCGGTGAGCTGGGAACAGGCCTTCGATGTGATGGAGGAGAAGTTTAAAACCTCCCTGAAAGAGAAAGGACCAGAAGCGATCGGCATGTTTGGATCGGGTCAATGGACCATCTGGGAAGGCTATGCCGCCGCGAAACTGTTCAAGGCTGGTTTCCGCTCTAACAACATCGACCCGAACGCGCGTCACTGCATGGCCTCGGCGGTGGTGGGCTTTATGCGCACCTTTGGCATGGATGAACCGATGGGCTGCTACGACGATATTGAGCAGGCCGATGCGTTTGTGCTGTGGGGTTCCAACATGGCGGAGATGCACCCGATTTTATGGTCGCGCATCACTAACCGCCGTTTGTCCGACCCGAACGTGAAGGTTGCCGTCCTCTCCACCTTCCAGCACCGCAGCTTTGAACTGGCGGACAACGGTATTGTCTTTACCCCGCAAAGCGATCTGGTGATCCTTAACTATATCGCGAATTACATTATTCAGAACAACGCGGTAAATCAGGATTTCTTCACAAAGCATGTGAATCTGCGTAAAGGGGCGACGGATATCGGCTACGGCTTACGCCCGACGCACCCGCTGGAAAAAGCGGCGAAGAATCCGGGCTCCGACGCTTCCGAGCCGATGAGCTTCGACGAGTATAAAGCCTTCGTGGCGGAATATACGCTGGACAAGACCGCTGAAATGACCGGCGTGCCGAAAGATCAACTGGAACAGTTGGCACAGCTCTACGCCGATCCGAATAAGCGCGTGATCTCTTACTGGACGATGGGTTTTAACCAGCATACCCGCGGCGTGTGGGCGAATAACCTGGTTTACAACCTCCATCTGCTGACCGGAAAAATCTCCCAGCCTGGCTGCGGTCCTTTCTCGCTGACCGGCCAGCCTTCCGCCTGTGGTACGGCGCGTGAAGTGGGAACCTTCTCACACCGTCTGCCCGCAGACATGGTCGTGACGAACGAAAAACACCGTGATATCTGCGAAAAACACTGGCAGATCCCCGCTGGCACTATCCCGGCAAAAGTGGGTTTACATGCGGTGGCGCAGGATCGCGCGTTGAAAGACGGCAAGCTGAACGTCTACTGGGTAATGTGTAATAACAATATGCAGGCCGGGCCGAACATCAATGAAGATCGGATGCCGGGCTGGCGCGATCCGCGTAACTTTATCATTGTCTCCGATCCTTACCCGACGGTGAGCGCGCTGTCTGCGGATCTGATCCTGCCGACCGCCATGTGGGTTGAGAAAGAAGGCGCTTACGGCAACGCCGAACGCCGCACGCAGTTCTGGCGTCAGCAAATTAAAGCGCCGGGCGAAGCCAAATCCGACCTCTGGCAACTGGTGCAGTTCTCCCGTCGTTTTAAAACCGAGGAGGTCTGGCCGGAGGCGTTGTTGGCCCAGAAGCCGGAGCTGCGCGGCAAAACGCTGTATGACGTTCTGTTCGCCACGCCTGCGGTCAGCAAATTCCCGCTGAGCGAGCTGAAAGAAGATCAGTTAAACGATGAGTCTCGTGAGCTGGGCTTCTATCTGCAAAAAGGGCTGTTTGAAGAATACGCCTGGTTTGGACGTGGCCACGGTCACGATCTGGCGCCGTTCGATGATTACCACAACGCGCGCGGTCTGCGCTGGCCGGTCGTCGAAGGCAAAGAGACGCAATGGCGTTACAGCGAAGGCAACGATCCGTATGTAAAAGCGGGGGAAGGGTACAAATTCTACGGTAAACCGGATGGCAAAGCGGTGATCTTCGCGCTGCCATTTGAACCCGCGGCGGAGTCGCCGGACAACGAGTACGATCTGTGGCTTTCCACCGGTCGCGTGCTGGAACACTGGCATACCGGCAGTATGACGCGCCGCGTGCCTGAATTGCATCGCGCCTTCCCGGAAGCAGTGGTCTTTATTCACCCGCTGGATGCGAAAGCGCGCGATCTGCGTCGTGGGGATAAGGTTAAAGTGTCGTCCCGCCGCGGCGAAGTGATTTCGATTGTCGAAACGCGTGGACGTAACCGTCCGCCGCAGGGACTGGTGTATATGCCGTTCTTCGATGCCGCTCAGCTAGTGAACAACCTGACGCTGGATGCGACGGACCCGCTCTCTAAAGAGACGGACTTCAAGAAGTGCGCCGTTAAGCTGGCGAAGGTGTAACGCGTTATGTCCCGTACAGCGAAACCCCAAAATGGCCGCCGCCGCTTTCTGCGTGATGTTGTGCGCACTGCGGGCGGGCTGGCGGCGGTTGGCGTGGCGCTGGGCTTGCAACAGCAAACCGCGCGCGCAACGGGCGTGCGGCTGCGTCCGCCTGGCGCGCTGAATGAAAATGCCTTCGCCAGCGCCTGTGTGCGCTGCGGGCAGTGCGTTCAGGCGTGTCCATACGACACGCTAAAACTGGCGACGCTGGCCTCCGGGCTATCGGCAGGCACGCCCTATTTCGTCGCTCGCGACATCCCCTGCGAAATGTGTGAAGACATTCCGTGCGCCAAAGTCTGCCCCAGCGGGGCGCTGAATAAAGATATCGCCTCCATTGATGACTCGCGCATGGGGCTGGCGGTGCTGCTGGATCAGGAAAACTGCCTCAACTTTCAGGGGCTGCGCTGCGACGTTTGTTACCGCGAATGCCCGAAAATCGATGAGGCCATCACGCTGGAGCTGGATCGCAACATGCGCACCGGCAAACATGCGCGCTTTCTGCCCACCGTACACAGCGACGCCTGTACCGGCTGCGGCAAATGCGAAAAAGTCTGCGTACTGGAGCAACCAGCGATAAAAGTGTTGCCGTTGTCATTGGCGAAAGGGGAGTTAGGACACCATTACCGCTTCGGCTGGCTGGAGGGGAAAGATGGCAAATCGTAAACGCGACGCCGGGCGAGAAGCGCGGGCGAAAAAAGGCTGGTGGCGTAGCCATCGTTGGCTGGTGTTACGCCGTATCAGCCAGTTTATGGTGCTGGGGATGTTTCTCAGCGGCCCGTGGCTGGGCTTTTGGGTTTTGCATGGCAACTACAGCAGTAGTTTGCTGTTCGATACCCTCCCGTTGACCGATCCGCTGATTACCCTGGAAAGTCTCGCCAGTGGACATCTTCCCGCTACCGTGGCGCTGACGGGAGCAGTGATTATCGCTGTGCTGTATGCGCTGGCGGGAAAGCGATTATTTTGCAGTTGGGTTTGCCCGCTAAACCCCGTTACCGATTTGGCTAACTGGATGCGCAGGAAATTTGACCTGAACCAGTCTGCGACGATTCCACGCCATATACGGTACGTCCTTCTGGTGGTGGTGTTAATCGGTTCGGCGTTGACCGGCACGCTGCTGTGGGAATGGATTAATCCCGTGTCGCTGTTAGGTCGTAGTCTGATTATGGGATTTAGTAGCGGCGCGTTGCTGATTATTGCTTTGTTTTTATTTGATTTATTAGTCGTTGAGCACGGTTGGTGCGGTCATATTTGCCCGATGGGCGCGCTGTATGGCGTGCTGGGCAGTAAAGGCGTAGTGACCGTGACGGCCAAAAAACGTGAGAAATGTAATCGCTGTATGGATTGTTTTCATGTTTGCCCGGAACCGCATGTGCTACGTGCGCCGGTGCTGGATGAGCAAAGCCCGGCGCAGGTCACTCACCGCGACTGCATGACCTGCGGTCGCTGCGTGGATGTCTGTTCTGAGGATGTTTTTACAATAACGATACACAACATCATTCGGGATGCATCGCGGCGGTAAGCGAGGAAATCCCCGGGAGCATAGATAACGATGTGACTGGGATTTTGGAGCGCAGCCAACAAAGAGGCAGCTCGAAGGATGAAGTGTAAATGCGATGGAGTTCGGGAGCGAAACAATGAAAAGCCATGACCTGATGAAAGCGCTGTGTCAATGGATGGCCACGCTTGCCCTGGTGGTAAGTGGTGCGGTTTGGGCGGCAAACGGAGTGGATCTGAGCCAGTCGCCGGAAGTATCCGGGACGCAGGAAGGGGCGATTCGTATGCCGAAAGAGCAGGAACGTATGCCGCTAAATTACGTCAACCAGCCGCCGATGATCCCGCACAGCGTCGAGGGCTACCAGGTGACGACCAATACCAACCGCTGTCTGCAATGCCACGGCGTGGAAAGTTATCGTACGACGGGCGCGCCGCGTATCAGTCCGACGCACTTTATGGACAGCGACGGTAAAGTGTCGGGCAACGTCGCGCCGCGTCGTTATTTCTGCCTGCAGTGCCACGTACCGCAGTCTGATACCGCGCCGATTATCGACAATACCTTTACCCCCTCGCAAGGTTACGGGAAATAAGAGGTCATTATGGAAAATTCTAACCGTAAACCCGGCTGGATAAAGCGCGTCTGGCGATGGTGGCGCAGCCCCAGCCGCCTGGCGCTGGGGACGCTGCTGTTAATCGGTTTTATCGGCGGCATCATCTTCTGGGGCGGCTTCAATACCGGGATGGAAAAGGCTAACACCGAAGAGTTTTGTATTAGCTGCCATGAAATGCGCAACACGGTGTATGAGGAGTACATGGAAACCGTCCACTACAACAACCGTAGTGGCGTTCGTGCCACCTGTCCTGACTGCCATGTGCCGCATGAGTGGGGGCCGAAGATGATCCGTAAGATCAAAGCCAGTAAAGAGCTGTATGCGAAGGTATTTGGGCTGATAGATACACCGCAGAAATTTGAAGCTCATCGCCTGACAATGGCACAAAATGAGTGGCGGCGCATGAAAGACAACAACTCGCAGGAATGCCGTAACTGCCACAATTTCGACTTTATGGATCTGACCGCGCAAAAAGGCGTCGCGGCGAAAATGCACGATCAGGCGGTAAAAGATGGACAGACCTGTATCGATTGCCACAAAGGGATCGCGCATAAACTGCCGGATATGCGTGATGTTAAACCAGGTTTCTGACAGGACGTTGATGAGTGGGAATGCTTGAAGCCAGAGATCTGCACTGCGAACGGGACGAGAGGACGCTGTTTCGCGGGCTGTCGTTCACCGTGGACGCCGGGGAGTGGGTGCAGGTCACCGGCGGCAA
>NZ_JAMMDE010000011.1:0-159005 GCF_051700745.1 Salmonella sp. NW884
TAACGAAGTTTGATGCAAATGTCAGATCGTATGCGCCTGTTAGGGCGCGGCTGGTAAGAGAGCCTTACAGGCGCATCAGAAAAACCTCCGGCTATGCCGGAGGATATTTATTTATTTCGGCTGTTTCTGGATGACGACGATGGGACGGCGTCTCAACGGGATTTATACGGCGGTTTCTGTGGTCACGCAGGTGATGACCGGGCGAGTAAAAGACGTATAAAAAATGCCGGAATATCCCCGGCATGAGCGACTGATGAGTAACCCGGCGCTTGATGGCGCTACGCTTATCAGGCCTACAGGATATAGTGGCAACCTGGTGATATTGCATAACCTGTAGGCCCGGTAAGGCGTGAAAGGTTACCGCATAAATGCCGGTTGTTTATTTTCGTACTCGGCAATCGCGTCTTCGTGCTGCAGCGTCAGCCCAATGCTGTCCAGACCGTTCAACATGCAGTGGCGGCGGAAGCCGTCGATTTTAAAGCTATAGGTTTTATCGCCTGCTTTCACCACCTGTGCTTCCAGATCCACTTCAAAATGAATCCCCGGATTGGCTTTCACCAGAGCAAACAGCTCATCGACCTGTGCGTCGCTCAGGGTTACCGGCAGCAGTTGGTTATTGAAACTGTTGCCGTAGAAAATGTCGGCGAAGCTTGGCGCGATCACCACTTTAAAGCCGTAATCGGTCAGCGCCCACGGCGCGTGTTCGCGTGACGAGCCGCAGCCAAAGTTTTCCCGCGCCAACAGTATCGACGCGCCTTGATATTCCGGAAAGTTCAACACGAATTCCGGATTTGGCTGTTGACCCTTTTCGTCCAGGAAACGCCAGTCGTTAAACAGATGGGCGCCAAAACCGGTGCGCGTAACCTTCTGCAAAAACTGTTTAGGGATAATTGCATCGGTATCGACGTTGGCGGCATCCAGTGGGACAACCAGGCCGGTATGCTGGGTAAATTTCTCTGCCATGGTAGTTTCCTTATTTGATGCTGCGAATATCGGCGAAGTGGCCGGTAACGGCGGCAGCGGCGGCCATCGCCGGGCTGACTAAATGCGTGCGACCCCCGCGGCCCTGACGACCTTCAAAGTTACGGTTGCTGGTGGAGGCGCAGCGCTCGCCCGGGTTCAGGCGGTCATTATTCATGGCCAGGCACATGGAACAGCCTGGTAAGCGCCATTCAAATCCTGCTTCGATAAAGATCTTGTCCAGACCTTCCGCTTCCGCCTGCGCTTTCACCGGACCTGAACCCGGCACCACCAGCGCCTGCACGCCAGGCGCAACTTTGCGCCCTTTGGCGACTTCCGCCGCCGCGCGCAAATCTTCAATACGCGAATTGGTACAAGAGCCGATAAAGACTTTATCAATAGCAACGTCTGTTAACGGTACGCCCGGCTGTAAGCCCATATAAGCCAGCGCTTTTTCGGCGCTGGCGCGCTCAACCGGATCGCTAAAAGAGGCGGGATCGGGGATGATGTCGGTGACGGAAATCACCTGGCCCGGATTAGTGCCCCAGGTCACCTGCGGCGCGATCTCTTCTGCTCGCAGGGTGACGACAGTATCAAAGGTCGCGCCGTCATCGGTTTTCAGCGTTTTCCAGTACTCGACGGCTTCGTCAAAATCGCGGCCCTTCGGCGCGTGCAAACGCCCTTTTACGTAGTTGAAAGTGGTTTCATCCGGGGCGACCAGACCGGCTTTGGCGCCCATCTCAATCGCCATATTGCACAGCGTCATGCGGCCTTCCATACTCAGCGCGCGGATAGCGTCGCCGCAAAATTCAACCACGTGTCCGGTGCCGCCGGCGCTACCGGTTTTACCGATGATCGCCAGCACGATGTCTTTGGCGGTAATGCCCGGCGCGGCGTTGCCCGTGACTTCAATCTTCATGGTTTTAGCGCGCCCCTGTTTCAGGGTTTGCGTCGCCAGTACATGTTCTACCTCAGAAGTGCCGATGCCGAAGGCCAACGCGCCAAACGCGCCGTGGGTAGCGGTGTGGGAGTCGCCGCAGACGATGGTCATACCCGGCAGGGTAACGCCCTGTTCCGGCCCCATCACATGGACGATGCCCTGATATGGGTGATTCAGGTCATACAGCTCGACGCCGAACTCGTTACAGTTCTTAATCAGCTCCTGCATCTGGATACGCGCCATTTCACCGGAAGCATTAATGTCTTTAGTCTGCGTCGAGACGTTGTGATCCATCGTGGCGAAGGTTTTCCCCGGCTGACGTACCGGACGATGGTGCGCGCGCAGACCGTCAAACGCCTGCGGCGAGGTCACTTCGTGTACCAGGTGGCGATCGATGTACAGCAGCGGCGTTTCGTTTGGCGCCTCAAAGACCACGTGGGCATCAAATAATTTTTCGTATAACGTTTTGGCCATGATTACACCCCTTCTGCGACATAGCGGGCGATAATATCGCCCATCTCATCGGTACTGACTGCGGCAGCGCCCCTGGCTAAATCGCCGGTGCGAACGCCCTCTTCTAATGCGCGATTGATCGCCTGTTCAATGGCTGTTGCCGCATCGTTGGCATCCAGGCTGTAGCGCAGCAGCAGCGCCAGCGACAGGATCTGCGCAATTGGATTGGCGATATTTTTCCCGGCGATATCCGGCGCGGAGCCGCCAGCCGGTTCATACAGGCCAAATCCTTGCTCGTTCAGGCTGGCGGAGGGCAACATCCCCATTGAGCCGGTGATCATGGCGCATTCGTCGGACAGAATGTCGCCGAACAGGTTAGAGCACAGCAGTACGTCAAACTGCGACGGGTCTTTAATCAACTGCATGGTGGCGTTATCGATATACATGTGCGCGAGTTCCACATCGGGATACGTTTTCGCGACATCGTTGACGATCTCACGCCACAGGATAGAGCTTTGCAGTACGTTGGCTTTATCAATAGAGGTGACTTTACGGCGGCGTTTACGCGCCGATTCAAAGGCGATACGGGCAATGCGCTCGATCTCAAAGCGGTGATAAACTTCGGTATCAAAGGCTTTTTCGTACTGACCGCTGCCTTCACGGCCTTTTGGCTGTCCGAAATAGATCCCGCCGGTCAGCTCGCGCACGCACAGGATATCGAAACCGTTAGCGGCGATATCGGCGCGCAACGGGCAAAATGCTTCCAGTCCCTGATACAGTTTCGCCGGACGCAGGTTACTGAATAATTTGAAATGTTTGCGCAGCGGCAGCAGGGCGCCGCGCTCTGGCTGGCTTTCCGGGGGCAAATTTTCCCATTTCGGGCCGCCGACGGAGCCAAACAGAATGGCATCCGCCTGCTCGCACCCTTCAACGGTGGCTTTCGGCAGTGGATGACCATGATTGTCGATAGCAATACCGCCGACGTCATAGCGGCTGGTGGTGATACGCATATCAAAACGGCTGCGTACCGCATCCATAACTTTCAGGGCTTGCGCCATGACTTCCGGGCCGATACCGTCGCCCGGCAGTACGGCAATATGATAGTTCTTCGACATTACACGGTTTCCTTGTTGTTCTCTTTATTTTGAGCTTTGCGTTGCAATTCTTTTTCAACTTCGGCGGCGCGCCAGATATTGTTCAGTACGTGCACCATCGCTTTGGCGGAGGATTCGACGATATCCGTCGCCAGCCCGACGCCGTGGAAGCGGCGACCATGATGGTTTACGACGATATCGACCTGACCCAGCGCGTCTTTGCCCTGGCCTTTGGCGTTCAGGTCGTATTTAACCAACTCAACGTCGTAGCCAGTGATGCGGTTAATCGCCTGATAGATGGCGTCGACCGGGCCGTTGCCGTTCGCCGCCTCGGCCTTGATCTCTTCACCACAGGCCAGCTTCACGGAAGCGGTGGCGATATCGCTGGAGCCGGACTGCACGCTGAAGTAATCCAGACGGAAATGCTCTGGTTCTTCTTGCTGTTTATTAATAAACGCCAGCGCTTCCAGGTCATAGTCGAACACCTGGCCTTTTTTGTCCGCCAGCTTCAGGAACGCGTCGTACAGGTGGTCCATGTTGTAGTCTGTGTCCTTGTAACCCATCTCTTCCATGCGATGTTTCACGGCGGCACGGCCAGAGCGGGAGGTCAGGTTCAGCTGTATCTGGTTCAGACCGATGGACTCTGGCGTCATGATTTCATAGTTTTCGCGGTTCTTGAGGACGCCATCCTGGTGTATGCCGGAAGAGTGGGCGAAAGCGCCGCTGCCGACAATCGCTTTGTTGGCCGGGATCGGCATGTTACAGATCTGGCTGACGGTCTGGCTGGTGCGCCAGATTTCGTGGTGATTGATGTTGGTGTGTACGTTCATGATGTCTTTGCGCACTTTAATCGCCATGATCACCTCTTCCAGCGCGCAGTTACCGGCACGTTCTCCGATACCGTTCATCGCGCCTTCAACCTGACGCGCGCCCGCATGTACTGCCGCCAGCGAGTTGCCTACCGCTATCCCTAAATCGTCGTGGGTATGAACGGAGATGATAGCTTTGTCGATATTGGGGACACGTTCATACAGACCGGAAATGATTCCCGCGAACTCAAACGGCATGGTATAGCCCACGGTATCGGGAATATTAATGGTTCTCGCGCCGGCGTTTATAGCGGCTTCCACCACGCGCGCCAGATCGTCAACAGGCGTCCGGCCAGCATCTTCGCAGGAGAACTCCACGTCATCAGTGTAATTACGCGCCCGCTTAACCATGTATACCGCGCGTTCGATGACCTCATCCAGCGTGCTGCGCAGCTTGGTGGCGATGTGCATTGGCGAGGTGGCGATAAAAGTATGGATACGAAACGCGTCGGCGACCTTCAGCGCCTGTGCCGCGACGTCGATGTCTTTTTCTACACAACGCGCCAGGGCGCAAACGCGGCTGTTTTTGATGGTGCGGGCGATGGTTTGGACAGATTCAAAATCACCCGGAGAAGAGACCGGGAAGCCCACTTCCATGACATCAACACCCATGCGCTCAAGGGCCAGGGCAATCTGCAGCTTCTCTTTCGCGCTCAGGCTGGCCTGTAACGCTTGTTCGCCGTCGCGTAAGGTCGTATCAAAAATAATGACTTGCTGGCTCATGATGTGGTCCTTGTCTCCAGGGGCGCCTTGCGTCAGGCATAAAAAAACCCGCGCAACGGCGCGGGTTTTGTTTGACTTCGAGCTGACTTAATGTTGAATGCCGCCCACCGGTCTACCGCGCACAATAAATGCGTTGAGTAGTAGTAGCCCAGTGAAACGAACGATATGTGACATTAATTCAGCTCCAGCGAATGCGATATGCTTTTAGTGGTACTGGATATGCCGTTTAATGTCAACTCTGATTTCTGTCGCCATTGCATTTTGTTGACGATATCCGGATACGTACTTTAGCTAATTGTGCTGGGCTGCGTGTCCAATAAAGGATAAAAGAACGAGTAGACATTCATACTTTTCATTGTTTGAAATATTTAGGCATTTTTGTTTGCAAATTGGTTAGGGGAATGGCCTGCTAAAGGTATGCAAAAGGTTTGGTTTATCTTTTTGATTTGTTTTATATTTTAACAAATAACCTTGTTTACTTAATGGATAAGGATAAAGTTATTGATAAATTAATGTTAACTTTTTAGCTATTAATAATATAAACATTTAATTAAAACTTAAATGATCATTCACTTGGTGTATGATTGTGTATTCGCCACAGTTATGGTTATATTGCTTGCGTAATTTAAACATTATGAATCGCAATGGTGTGACTCAGGACACATTACGCTTGCGCTGGCATTCTATTTGTCTCTGTCAGCGTCTTTATGTTTTCCGAATTTTAACGCTTTCCCTTTTTCTTATTTTATATGCATGGTAAATCATATTTTCAGGAATTATTTCTGCCTTCAGCCAGAAAAAGGGAGTTAAGCGTGACAGTGGAGTTAAATATGCCAGAGGTCAAAACCGAAAAGCCGCATCTTTTAGATATGGGCAAACCACAGCTTCGCATGGTTGATTTGAACCTATTGACCGTGTTCGATGCGGTAATGCAAGAGCAGAATATTACGCGCGCCGCCCACACGCTGGGAATGTCGCAGCCTGCGGTCAGTAACGCCGTAGCGCGTCTGAAGGTTATGTTTAATGACGAACTTTTTGTTCGATATGGACGAGGAATTCAGCCGACTGCCCGTGCATTTCAGTTATTTGGTTCAGTCCGTCAGGCGTTGCAATTGGTACAAAATGAATTGCCGGGATCGGGGTTTGAGCCGACCAGCAGCGAACGTGTATTCAATCTTTGCGTGTGCAGTCCGCTGGATAATATCCTGACGTCACAGATTTATAATCGTGTAGAAAAAATTGCGCCAAATATTCATGTCGTTTTTAAAGCGTCGTTGAATCAGAATACTGAGCATCAGCTACGCTATCAGGAAACCGAGTTCGTTATTAGTTATGAAGAATTCCGTCGTCCTGAGTTTACCAGCGTACCGCTATTTAAAGATGAAATGGTTTTAGTCGCCAGCCGAAAACACCCGCGTATTAGCGGCCCGCTACTGGAAGGCGATGTTTATAATGAACAACATGCGGTGGTTTCTCTCGATCGTTATGCGTCATTTAGTCAGCCGTGGTATGACACGCCGGATAAACAGTCGAGCGTGGCTTATCAGGGCATGGCGCTTATCAGCGTTCTGAACGTGGTTTCGCAGACGCATTTGGTCGCTATTGCCCCGCGCTGGCTGGCGGAAGAGTTTGCGGAGTCGCTGGAGCTACAAATACTACCGTTGCCTTTAAAACTGAATAGCCGGACATGCTACCTTTCCTGGCATGAAGCGGCTGGGCGTGATAAAGGGCATCAATGGATGGAAGATTTATTAGTTTCTGTTTGTAAGCGATAAAACCGGGCAGAATAAATCAGAAACAAATTCTGGTTTATTCTGCTTTTTAGCGTATATCAAAAATTTTATGCTGAATTAACGGTGAGCGATTCTTTTCGTCGTTGTGAAAAATAGATGAATTGCTGTAAGTCTGCATTTATAAGCGATTATTTATTACCTGGTGTGATTCAGACGGAGTATTTCTCCATTTCTTCTCTTCTTGCCTCCTGATTATTCTAACCTTCCCCATCTTTACGTCATTCCACCCAATTGCCAGGCGTGATAGCGAGCGGTTAAGGTGTCCGTCAAACCGTGATGACAGGTATAAAGTGGAGGCAAGCCGTGGAGATGTTGTCTGGAGCCGAGATGGTCGTCCGATCGCTTATCGATCAAGGCGTAAAGCAGGTGTTCGGCTATCCTGGAGGCGCAGTGCTTGATATTTATGATGCGCTACATACCGTTGGAGGGATCGATCATGTGCTGGTGCGTCATGAGCAGGCCGCGGTGCATATGGCGGATGGCCTGGCGCGAGCCACTGGCGACGTTGGCGTGGTGCTGGTGACTTCCGGACCGGGAGCGACCAATGCGATTACCGGGATTGCTACGGCCTATATGGATTCCATTCCGCTGGTGATTCTTTCCGGCCAGGTCGCCACCTCATTGATTGGCTATGATGCCTTTCAGGAGTGCGACATGGTGGGGATTTCCCGACCGGTGGTCAAACATAGCTTCCTGGTCAAACAGACGGAAGATATACCCCAGGTGCTTAAAAAGGCCTTCTGGCTGGCGGCAAGCGGACGTCCTGGGCCGGTGGTCGTGGATTTGCCGAAAGATATTTTGAATCCGGCGAAAAAAATGCCGTATGCCTGGCCGGAGACAGTCAGTATGCGCTCTTACAATCCCACAACATCAGGACATAAAGGACAAATTAAGCGTGCCTTGCAAACGCTGGCGTCGGCAAAAAAGCCGGTGGTCTACGTTGGGGGAGGGGCGATAAGCGCGGCCTGCTATGCGCCGCTGCGCCACATCATTGAAACCTTTAACCTGCCGGTGGTCTCTTCATTAATGGGACTGGGCGCGTTTCCTGCTACTCATCGCCAGTCGTTAGGAATGCTGGGAATGCATGGCACTTATGAAGCCAATATGACCATGCATAACGCCGACGTGATTTTCGCTGTTGGCGTACGATTTGACGACCGCACGACGAATAATCTCGCTAAATATTGTCCGAACGCGACGGTATTACACATCGACATTGACCCGACGTCCATATCCAAAACGGTTAACGCTGATATCCCGGTGGTGGGCGATGCCCGCCTGGTACTGGAACAAATGCTGGAGCTACTGGCGCAGGATGCGCCGTCTCAGCCGCAGGATGATATTCGCGACTGGTGGCAGCAGATAGAGAGCTGGCGCGCCCGTCAGTGCCTGAAATATGACGCGGAAAGCGAAAGCATTAAACCCCAGGCGGTGATTGAAACCCTCTGGCGTCTGACGAAGGGCGACGCGTACGTGACGTCCGATGTAGGACAACATCAGATGTTTGCCGCCCTCTATTACCCGTTCGATAAACCACGTCGCTGGATTAATTCCGGCGGGCTCGGCACGATGGGTTTTGGCCTACCGGCTGCGCTGGGCGTTAAAATGGCCCTGCCGAAAGAAATGGTGGTCTGCGTGACCGGCGATGGCAGCATACAGATGAACATTCAGGAGCTGTCGACAGCCTTACAGTATGAACTGCCGGTACTGGTTTTGAACCTGAACAACCGTTATCTGGGGATGGTGAAACAGTGGCAGGATATGATCTATTCCGGTCGCCATTCTCAGTCTTATATGCAGTCGTTACCGGATTTTGTGCGCCTGGCGGAAGCATATGGTCATGTCGGGCTGCAGATTAACCGTCCGGATGAGCTGGAAAGTAAACTCAGCGAAGCCCTTGAGCATGTGCGTAATAACCGACTGGTGTTCGTCGATGTCACCGTTGATGGCAGCGAGCATGTCTATCCGATGCAGATTCGCGGGGGCGGGATGGACGAAATGTGGTTAAGCAAAACGGAGAGGACCTGATGATGCGCCGGATTTTATCGGTATTACTGGAAAACGAATCTGGGGCGTTATCGCGGGTTATCGGCCTCTTTTCGCAACGCGGATATAATATTGAAAGCCTGACCGTCGCGCCGACAGACGATCCGACGTTGTCGCGCATGACTATCCAGACGGTAGGCGATGAAAAAGTGCTTGAGCAAATTGAAAAGCAACTGCACAAGCTGGTTGATGTGCTGCGCGTCAGCGAGCTGGGTCAGGGAGCGCACGTTGAGCGGGAAATCATGCTGGTGAAAATCCAGGCCAGCGGCTACGGACGGGAAGAGGTGAAGCGTAATACGGAAATTTTCCGTGGTCAGATTATTGACGTTACGCCAACGTTGTATACCGTTCAACTGGCGGGCACCAGCGATAAACTGGATGCTTTTCTGGCCTCGCTGCGCGACGTGGCGAAAATTGTTGAAGTGGCGCGTTCAGGCGTCGTCGGGCTTTCGCGCGGCGATAAGATTATGCGCTGAGCAGATTCGCCGGATGACGACGCGCTTGCGTTTTATCCGGTCTACAGGCTGATATCTGGCCCAGGTCCGATAAGCGTAGCGCCATCAGGCAGGTTTGCCGGATATCAGCCAACAGGAATTATCGCCCAACCCAATATCACCGGTTGGGCTTTTTTTTGCGAAATCCGTGGTAACCCGGAATAAAAGCGGTTGCCGGAGTGATCAAACTGCGCTTAGATGTTAACGATTTTAACCCATGCCGACATAAAGGTTATGGTTTGTACAATTTACACAAGGGGCAATTGTGAAACTGGATGAAATCGCTCGGCTGGCCGGTGTCTCGCGCACAACTGCAAGCTACGTTATAAACGGTAAAGCAAAGCAATACCGCGTGAGCGACAAAACCGTAGAAAAAGTCATGGCGGTAGTGCGTGAGCACAATTACCATCCTAACGCTGTGGCTGCCGGGCTGCGTGCTGGACGCACACGTTCCATTGGTCTGGTGATCCCGGACCTTGAAAACACGAGCTACACCCGTATCGCAAACTATCTTGAGCGCCAGGCACGCCAGCGTGGCTACCAACTGCTGATCGCCTGTTCTGAAGATCAGCCGGATAACGAAATGCGCTGCATTGAGCACCTTTTGCAACGCCAGGTGGATGCAATCATTGTTTCAACTTCGTTACCGCCGGAGCATCCCTTCTATCAGCGCTGGGCCAACGATCCGTTCCCCATCGTCGCGCTCGACCGCGCGCTGGATCGCGAACATTTCACCAGCGTGGTCGGCGCCGATCAGGATGATGCCGAGATGTTGGCGGAAGAGCTGCGTAAATTCCCGGCGGAAACGGTGCTTTATTTGGGCGCGCTGCCGGAGTTGTCCGTCAGTTTCCTGCGCGAGCAGGGGTTCCGCACCGCATGGAAAGACGATCCGCGGGAGGTGAATTTCTTATATGCCAACAGCTATGAGCGCGAAGCCGCCGCGCAGTTGTTTGAGAAATGGCTGGAAACGCATCCTATGCCGCAGGCGCTCTTTACGACATCGTTCGCGCTATTACAGGGCGTGATGGACGTAACGCTGCGGCGCGATGGAAAACTGCCTTCGGATTTAGCGATTGCGACCTTCGGCGATCATGAGCTGCTGGATTTTCTGCAATGCCCGGTACTGGCGGTGGCGCAGCGTCATCGTGATGTCGCGGAACGCGTGCTGGAGATTGTGCTGGCAAGTCTTGATGAACCGCGTAAACCGAAACCCGGCTTAACGCGTATTCGGCGAAACCTGTATCGTCGCGGCATTCTGAGCCGTAGCTAAAGGACCGGCGGTAAAAGACTCTCTCTTCTGCCGCCGTCAAACAAATGCGTATCAGTAAAAATATCCCTTAAATAATTAAGATTATTCCTTAAAATTATCCGAAAATTCTTTTTTATTACCTTTCTTTTGTCCGAAATCGTCCACATTCCACTAATTAAGACGTAACGAGTCTTTTCCTTTGTATTGTTTTGTTACAAGCAGGCAAGAAATCGTCGAATTAACAGCCACTTTTTGTCTTTGGCGCGACAGTCGCTCGTAGGCGCTGGTATAGCAGGCACCGCACACGTTAAACAGGCACTGTTAACACGGTGCAATATGTCCTAAAATGCCGCTCGCGTCGCAAACTGACACTTTATATTTTTCTCGGATTATATTGAGTCCGTTTTAAACGGCGGTGGGCCTTTGGTTTTTTTCTTACAAATATTCATAACGTTAATTTGGCTTGCACGCTGGGCGGAAATTAATCAACGCAGATATTCGCCGTAAACATTGGCTTTTTTACTTAGGTAAGCGTTGTGACTTGCTTGACAAGCTTTTCCTCCGCTCCGTAAACTCCTTCGAGTGGGAATTTGTGGGATAAAGTGGTAAGAAGGGGTGAGACTGGCATGTTCCGGGGGGCAACGTTAGTCAATCTCGACAGTAAAGGGCGCCTGACCGTGCCGACCCGTTATCGGGAGCAACTGATCGAGAGCGCTACCGGTCAAATGGTATGTACCATTGACATCCATCACCCATGCCTGCTGCTTTACCCCCTGCCTGAATGGGAAATTATTGAGCAAAAGTTATCTCGTCTGTCGAGCATGAACCCGGTAGAACGTCGCGTACAGCGTTTACTGTTGGGCCATGCCAGCGAATGTCAGATGGATGGTGCAGGTCGATTACTGATCGCGCCAGTTCTGCGGCAACATGCCGGACTGACGAAAGAAGTGATGCTGGTTGGACAGTTCAACAAATTTGAGCTGTGGGATGAAACGACCTGGTATCAACAGGTCAAGGAAGATATCGACGCTGAACAGTCAGCTACCGAAACGTTATCGGAGCGGCTGCAGGACTTGTCTCTATAAGATGATGGAAAATTTTAAACACACTACGGTACTGTTGGATGAAGCCGTTAATGGGCTGAATATTCGTCCGGATGGTATCTATATTGATGGCACATTTGGTCGCGGCGGCCACTCGCGCCTGATCCTCGCGCAGCTGGGCGAAGAGGGGCGCTTGCTGGCGATCGATCGCGATCCGCAGGCGATCGCCGTTGCGCAGTCCATTAATGATCCTCGCTTCTCCATCATTCATGGACCTTTTTCCGCGTTGGCTGATTATGTAGCCGAGCGCGAGCTTACCGGCAAGATTGACGGGATCCTTCTCGATCTTGGCGTCTCTTCTCCGCAGCTTGACGATGCGGAGCGCGGTTTTTCATTTATGCGCGACGGTCCGCTGGATATGCGAATGGACCCGACGCGCGGCCAGTCTGCCGCCGAGTGGTTACAAACGGCGGAGGAGGCGGATATCGCTTGGGTGCTGAAAACATTCGGCGAGGAGCGTTTTGCCAAACGTATTGCTCGCGCCATTGTTGAGCGCAATCGCGAACAGCCGATGACCCGCACCAAAGAGCTGGCGGAGGTGGTTGCGGCGGCGACCCCGGTAAAAGACAAATTCAAACATCCCGCGACCCGTACCTTCCAGGCGGTGCGCATCTGGGTAAACAGTGAACTGGAGGAGATAGAGCAGGCGCTAAAAAGCTCGCTCAGCGTACTGGCCCCAGGCGGGCGGCTTTCAATCATCAGTTTCCACTCGCTGGAAGACCGTATTGTGAAACGCTTTATGCGTGAGCAAAGCCGCGGTCCGCAGGTACCGGCTGGATTACCGATGACGGAAGCGCAGCTCAAAAAACTGGGCGGTCGTGAGTTACGAGCGTTAGGCAAGTTGATGCCGGGTGAAAAAGAGGTCGCTGAAAATCCTCGGGCCCGTAGTTCAGTTCTGCGTATCGCAGAGAGGACGAACGCATGATCAGCAGAGTGACAGAAGCCCTAAGCAAAGTTAAGGGATCGATAGGAAGCAACGAGCGCCATGCCTTGCCTGGCGTGATCGGTGACGATCTTTTGCGGTTCGGGAAGCTGCCACTCTGCTTGTTCATTTGCATCATTTTAACGGCGGTGACGGTGGTCACGACGGCGCACCATACTCGTTTACTCACCGCGCAGCGTGAACAACTGGTTCTGGAGCGCGATGCATTGGACATTGAATGGCGCAACCTGATCCTTGAAGAAAATGCGCTCGGCGATCACAGCCGGGTAGAGCGGATCGCAACGGAAAAGCTGCAAATGCAGCATGTTGATCCGTCCCAAGAAAATATCGTAGTGCAAAAATAAGGATAAACGCGACGCATGAAAGCAGCGGCAAAAACGCAAAAATCGAAACGCCAGGAAGAACAGACCAACTTCATCAGTTGGCGTTTTGCGTTGCTGTGCGGCTGTATTTTACTGGCGCTGGTTTTTTTACTTGGACGCGCGGCGTGGCTACAGATTATCGCCCCGGATATGCTGGTGCGTCAGGGTGATATGCGTTCGCTGCGTGTTCAGGAAGTCTCCACCTCACGCGGTATGATTACCGACCGTTCCGGGCGTCCACTGGCGGTCAGCGTACCGGTTAAGGCGATCTGGGCCGACCCGAAAGAAGTTCATGACGCCGGCGGCATCAGCGTTGGCGATCGCTGGAAAGCGCTTTCTACTGCGCTCAATATTCCGCTCGATCAGCTCTCCGCCCGTATCAACGCCAACCCGAAAGGGCGTTTTATTTATCTGGCGCGCCAGGTAAATCCTGACATGGCGGACTACATCAAAAAACTCAAACTGCCGGGCATTCATTTGCGTGAAGAGTCCCGCCGCTACTACCCGTCAGGAGAAGTAACCGCTCACCTCATCGGTTTTACCAACGTCGACAGTCAGGGGATTGAAGGCGTTGAAAAGAGCTTTGATAAGTGGCTTACCGGTCAGCCTGGCGAGCGAATCGTGCGTAAAGACCGCTATGGCCGCGTGATTGAGGATATCTCCTCCACTGACAGTCAGGCAGCGCACAACCTGGCGTTAAGCATTGATGAACGCTTACAGGCGCTGGTTTACCGCGAACTGAACAACGCGGTGGCGTTTAACAAGGCGGAATCCGGTAGCGCGGTGCTGGTCGATGTCAATACCGGTGAAGTACTGGCGATGGCGAATAGCCCTTCCTATAACCCCAACAACCTTGCCGGTACGCCGAAAGACGCGATGCGTAACCGTACCATCACCGACGTGTTTGAACCGGGTTCTACGGTTAAGCCGATGGTGGTAATGACTGCGCTTCAGCGCGGTATCGTCAACGAAAATACGGTGTTGAATACCGTTCCATACCGAATTAACGGCCACGAAATTAAAGACGTGGCGCGCTACAGCGAATTAACCCTGACCGGGGTTCTACAGAAGTCGAGTAACGTCGGTGTATCCAAACTGGCGTTAGCGATGCCGTCCTCAGCGTTAGTAGATACTTACTCACGTTTTGGGCTAGGAAAGGCGACCAATTTGGGGTTGGTCGGAGAACGCAGTGGCTTATATCCTCAAAAACAACGGTGGTCCGACATAGAGAGGGCCACCTTCTCTTTCGGCTACGGGCTAATGGTAACGCCGTTACAGTTAGCGCGAGTCTATGCAACGATCGGCAGCTATGGCATTTATCGCCCGCTGTCGATTACCAAAGTTGATCCGCCTGTACCCGGCGAACGCATCTTCCCTGAATCCACCGTACGCACCGTGGTGCATATGATGGAAAGCGTGGCGCTGCCGGGCGGCGGCGGCGTGAAGGCGGCAATTAAAGGCTACCGTATCGCGATTAAAACCGGTACGGCGAAAAAAGTGGGGCCGGACGGTCGCTACATCAACAAATACATTGCTTACACCGCAGGCGTCGCGCCTGCGAGTCAGCCGCGCTTCGCGCTGGTGGTTGTCATCAACGATCCGCAGGCGGGTAAATACTACGGCGGCGCCGTTTCCGCGCCGGTATTTGGTGCCATCATGGGCGGCGTTCTGCGCACCATGAACATCGAACCGGACGCGCTGGCAACGGGCGAAAAAAATGAATTCGTAATTAATCAAGGCGAGGGAACAGGTGGCAGATCGTAATTTGCGCGACCTTCTTGCTCCGTGGGTGGCTGGACTACCCGCGCGAGAACTGCGAGAGATGACGCTCGACAGCCGTGTGGCTGCGGCGGGCGATCTCTTTGTGGCAGTGGTGGGTCATCAGGCGGACGGGCGTCGATATATCCCGCAGGCGATAGCGCAAGGCGTAGCTGCCATTATTGCAGAGGCGAAAGACGAGGCGACCGACGGTGAGATTCGCGAAATGCACGGCGTACCGGTCGTCTATCTCAGCCAGCTCAATGAGCGTTTATCTGCGCTGGCGGGCCGCTTTTACCATGAGCCATCTGAAAACATGCGTCTGGTGGCGGTGACCGGCACCAATGGCAAGACCACCACCACCCAACTACTGGCGCAGTGGAGCCAGTTGCTCGGCGAAACCAGCGCAGTGATGGGGACGGTAGGTAACGGACTGTTGGGTAAAGTGATCCCGACGGAGAACACAACCGGTTCCGCAGTGGATGTTCAGCATGTGCTGGCCAATCTGGTTGCGCAGGGCGCGACCTTCGGCGCGATGGAAGTCTCTTCTCACGGCCTGGTGCAGCATCGCGTGGCGGCGCTGAAATTTGCCGCCTCCGTGTTTACTAATTTGAGCCGCGACCATCTCGACTATCATGGCGATATGGCGCATTACGAGGCGGCAAAATGGATGCTTTATTCCACCCACCATCACGGTCAGGCAATCGTCAACGCCGATGATGAAGTTGGACGCCGCTGGCTGGCGTCGCTACCCGATGCGGTCGCAGTATCGATGGAAGGGCATATCAACCCTAACTGTCACGGTCGTTGGCTGAAAGCGGAGGCGGTGGAGTACCACGACCGCGGAGCGACGATTCGTTTTGCTTCAAGTTGGGGTGAAGGCGAAATCGAAAGCCGCCTGATGGGCGCGTTTAACGTCAGCAACTTACTGCTGGCATTGGCGACGCTGCTGGCGCTGGGCTATCCGTTAACGGATTTGCTGAAAACCGCCGCGCGTTTGCAGCCGGTTTGCGGGCGTATGGAAGTGTTCACTGCGCCAGGCAAACCGACGGTGGTGGTGGATTACGCGCACACGCCGGATGCGCTGGAAAAAGCGTTGCAGGCGGCGCGCCTGCACTGCGCCGGAAAATTGTGGTGCGTCTTTGGCTGTGGCGGGGATCGTGACAAAGGTAAGCGCCCACTCATGGGGGCCATTGCCGAAGAATTCGCGGATATCGTCGTGGTGACTGACGATAACCCGCGTACCGAGGAGCCGCGCGCCATTATCAACGATATTCTGGCCGGAATGCTGGACGCCGGGCAGGTCAGGGTAATGGAAGGCCGCGCTGAGGCGGTAACCAATGCCATTATGCAGGCAAAAGACAATGACGTCGTGCTGATTGCAGGTAAAGGGCACGAGGATTACCAGATTGTCGGCACGCAGCGTCTTGATTATTCAGACCGCGTGACCGCAGCGCGTTTGCTGGGGGTGATCGCATGATTAGCGTAACGCTCAGCAAAATTGCCGATGTCCTTGGCGCCGAACACCGCGGGGCGGATCTCACGCTCGATACGGTCATTACCGACACACGGAAAGTGACGCCGGGATGCCTGTTCGTGGCGCTGAAAGGGGAACGCTTTGATGCGCATGATTTTGCTGATAAAGCAAAAGCGAACGGCGCTGGCGCCCTGCTGGTCAGTCGTCCTCTGGATATCGATCTTCCGCAGGTGATTGTAAAAGACACGCGTCAGGCATTTGGCCAACTGGCCGCCTGGGTACGTATGCAGGTACCGGCGCGGGTGGTGGCGTTAACCGGTTCGTCCGGCAAAACCTCGGTCAAAGAGATGACCGCCGCGATTCTTAGCCAGTGCGGAAATACTCTGTATACCGCAGGCAATTTTAACAACGACATCGGCGTGCCGATAACGCTGCTGCGCTTAAACCATGATTATGACTATGCGGTAATCGAGTTAGGCGCTAATCACCAGGGAGAAATCGCCTGGACCGTTAGCCTGACGCGCCCGGAAGCGGCGCTGGTCAATAACCTGGCGGCGGCGCATCTGGAAGGTTTCGGCTCGCTGGCCGGCGTGGCGAAAGCGAAAGGCGAAATCTATACCGGTTTGCCTGAGAACGGTATCGCGATTATGAATGCCGATAATAATGACTGGCTGAACTGGCAAAGCATTATTGGCGATCGTCAGGTGTGGCGCTTTTCGCCGAATGCGGCAAACAGCGACTTTACCGCTGCGAATATTCACGTGACGTCACACGGTACTGAATTTACCCTGCAAACGCCGATGGGCAGCATTGATGTGCTGCTGCCGTTGCCGGGGCGGCACAATATTGCCAACGCGCTGGCGGCCGCTGCTTTATCAATGGCGGTGGGGGCTACGCTGACGGCGATTAAAGCAGGGCTGGCGGCGTTAAAAGCCGTACCCGGGCGTCTGTTCCCGATTCAGCTAAGTGAAAACCAACTGGTACTGGATGACGCTTATAACGCCAACGTCGGTTCGATGACCGCCGCAGTGCAGGTCCTTTCTGAAATGCCCGGCTACCGTGTGCTGGTGGTAGGCGATATGGCCGAGCTGGGCGCAGAAAGCGAAGCGTGCCACATCCAGGTTGGCGAGGCCGCAAAAGCGGCGGGTATTGATCGCGTGTTAAGCACCGGAAAACTCAGTCAGGCTATCAGCCACGCCAGCGGCGTCGGCGAACATTTTGCCGATAAAGCCGCGCTCATTGCGCGTTTACACGCTCTGCTTCAGGAGCAACCAATGATGACTATTTTAGTGAAAGGATCACGCAGCGCCGCGATGGAAGATGTGGTTCATGCGTTACAGGAGAAAGGTTCATGTTAGTTTGGCTGGCCGAGCATTTGGTCAAATATTATTCCGGCTTTAACGTCTTTTCTTATCTGACGTTTCGCGCCATCGTCAGCCTGTTGACCGCGCTGTTCATCTCTTTATGGATGGGCCCGCGTATGATCGCTCGTCTGCAAAAACTCTCTTTTGGCCAGGTGGTACGTAACGATGGCCCGGAATCGCACTTCAGTAAACGCGGTACGCCGACGATGGGCGGCATCATGATCCTGACGGCGATTGTGATTTCCGTTCTGTTATGGGCTTACCCGTCTAATCCGTACGTCTGGTGCGTGCTGGTGGTATTGATTGGCTACGGCATTATCGGTTTTGTCGATGACTACCGCAAAGTGGTGCGGAAAGATACCAAAGGGCTGATTGCGCGCTGGAAATATTTCTGGATGTCGGTTATCGCGCTCGGCGTGGCCTTTGCGCTTTATCTCGTCGGGAAAGACACGCCCGCGACCCAACTGGTGGTGCCGTTCTTTAAAGATGTTATGCCGCAATTGGGGCTGTTTTACATTCTGCTGTCCTACTTTGTCATCGTCGGTACGGGTAACGCCGTGAACCTGACCGACGGGCTTGATGGTCTGGCGATTATGCCGACTGTCTTCGTTGCCGCCGGCTTTGCGCTGGTGGCCTGGGCGACCGGGAACATGAACTTCGCCAATTACCTGCATATTCCGTATTTACGCCATGCGGGCGAGCTGGTGATTGTCTGTACGGCGATTGTCGGCGCGGGATTAGGATTCTTGTGGTTTAACACCTATCCGGCGCAGGTTTTTATGGGCGATGTCGGATCGCTGGCGTTGGGCGGCGCGTTGGGCATTATCGCCGTGCTGCTGCGTCAGGAATTTCTGCTGGTGATCATGGGCGGCGTCTTTGTGGTGGAAACTCTGTCGGTCATCCTGCAGGTGGGTTCCTTTAAACTACGCGGACAGCGTATTTTCCGTATGGCGCCTATCCATCACCACTATGAACTGAAAGGCTGGCCGGAACCGCGCGTGATTGTGCGCTTCTGGATTATTTCGCTGATGCTGGTGCTGATTGGCCTGGCAACGCTGAAGGTACGTTAATCATGGCTGATTACCAGGACAAAAACGTCGTCATTATTGGTCTGGGCTTAACCGGACTCTCTTGCGTGGACTTTTTTCTCGCTCGCGGCGTGACGCCGCGGGTGATGGATACTCGCGTGACGCCGCCGGGTCTGGATAAGCTGCCGCAAGAGGTTGAGCGTCACGTTGGCGGCCTGAACGACGAGTGGCTCTTAGCGGCGGATTTAATCGTCGCCAGCCCTGGTATTGCTCTGGCACATCCCTCTCTTAGCGCTGCCGCCAGCGCTGGAGTGGAAATTGTCGGCGATATCGAACTGTTTTGCCGCGAAGCGCAGGCGCCGATTGTGGCCATCACCGGCTCGAACGGCAAAAGCACCGTGACCACCTTAGTGGGCGAGATGGCGAAAGCGGCGGGCGTCAATGTCGGCGTTGGCGGCAATATCGGTCTTCCGGCGCTGATGCTGCTGGATGCCGATCGCGAATTGTACGTGCTGGAATTATCCAGTTTCCAACTGGAAACTACCTCAAGTTTGCAAGCGGCGGCGGCAACGGTGCTCAACGTCACTGAAGATCATATGGACCGGTATCCGTTTGGTTTGCAACAGTACCGGGCGGCGAAACTGCGCGTCTACGAGAAGGCGAAAGTGTGCGTAGTGAATGCCGATGACGCGTTGACGATGCCGGTACGCGGGGCCGATGAACGATGCGTCAGCTTTGGCGTCAATATGGGCGATTATCACCTTAATCGTCAGCAGGGCGAAACCTGGCTGCGAGTCAAAGGCGAGAAGGTGCTGAACGTGAAAGAGATGAAGCTTTCCGGTCAGCATAACTATACCAATGCGTTAGCGGCGCTGGCGCTGGCGGATGCCGTAGGTCTGCCGCGCGCCAGCAGTTTGAAGGCGTTGACGACATTTACCGGTCTGGCGCATCGCTTCCAGCTGGCGTTGGAGCATAACGGCGTACGTTGGATCAACGACTCGAAAGCGACCAACGTCGGCAGTACCGAAGCGGCGCTAAACGGTTTGCATGTGGACGGTACGCTACATCTGCTGCTGGGCGGCGACGGTAAGTCGGCAGACTTTTCTCCGCTGACACGCTATCTGACCGGCGATCGTATCCGCCTGTATTGCTTTGGGCGCGATGGCGCGCAGCTTGCCGCGCTGCGTCCGGAAATCGCCCAACAGACTGAGACGATGGAAGAGGCGATGCGTTTGCTGGCGCCGCGCGTTCAGCCGGGTGATATGGTGCTGCTGTCGCCCGCCTGCGCCAGCCTCGATCAGTTTAAAAATTTTGAGCAACGGGGCGATGTCTTTACCCGTCTGGCGAAGGAGTTAGGTTGATGCGTTTATCTCTCCCCCGTCTGAGAATGCCGCGCGTACCAGGCTTTGGCCTCCTGGCCTGGCTGTTTGCGGCGCTTAAAGGCTGGGTGATGGCTTCGCGCGATAAAGACGCCGACAGTCTGATCATGTATGACCGCACGCTGCTATGGCTGACCTTCGGGCTGGCGGCGATTGGTTTTGTCATGGTGACGTCGGCCTCCATGCCAGTCGGGCAGCGCCTGGCGAACGATCCGTTTTTGTTTGCCAAACGTGATGCGCTCTATATCTTCCTGGCATTTTGTCTGGCGATGGTCACGCTGCGTTTGCCCATGACCTTCTGGCAAAAATACAGCACGACGATGCTGATTGCGTCGATCATTATGCTGCTTATCGTGCTGGTCGTCGGGAGCTCGGTTAACGGGGCGTCGCGCTGGATTGCGCTGGGGCCGCTGCGTATTCAGCCTGCGGAGTTTACCAAGCTGTCGCTGTTCTGCTACCTCGCGAACTATCTGGTGCGTAAGGTTGATGAAGTGCGAAATAACCTGCGCGGCTTTTTAAAACCAATGGGCGTGATTCTGGTGCTGGCGGTGTTACTGCTGGCGCAGCCTGACCTCGGGACGGTGGTCGTACTGTTTGTCACCACGCTGGCGATGCTGTTTCTTGCCGGGGCGAAATTATGGCAGTTCATCGCCATTATCGGGATGGGCATCTCGGCGGTGATTCTGTTAATCCTCGCCGAACCGTATCGTATTCGCCGCGTTACCTCGTTCTGGAACCCCTGGGAAGATCCGTTCGGCAGCGGTTATCAGCTGACGCAGTCGCTGATGGCTTTTGGTCGCGGTGAGATATGGGGGCAAGGGCTGGGGAATTCGGTGCAGAAACTGGAGTATTTGCCGGAGGCGCACACCGATTTCATCTTCGCCATTATTGGGGAAGAACTGGGTTATATCGGTGTGGTATTGGCGCTTTTAATGGTATTCTTCGTCGCTTTTCGCGCGATGTCGATTGGCCGTAAGGCATTGGAGATTGACCACCGTTTTTCCGGATTTTTAGCGTGTTCTATCGGTATCTGGTTTAGTTTCCAGGCGCTGGTAAACGTTGGCGCGGCCGCGGGGATGCTGCCGACCAAAGGTCTTACGCTGCCGCTGATCAGTTATGGCGGGTCGAGTCTGTTGATTATGTCGACGGCCATTATGTTTTTATTACGTATTGATTATGAAACGCGTCTGGAAAAAGCGCAGGCGTTTACACGAGGTTCTCGATGAATGGTCAACCGAAGCGGTTAATGGTGATGGCGGGCGGTACCGGCGGGCACGTGTTCCCGGGACTGGCCGTTGCGCATCATTTAATGGCCCAGGGCTGGCAGGTTCGCTGGCTGGGTACCGCCGATCGTATGGAAGCGGATTTAGTGCCGAAGCATGGCATCGACATTGACTTTATTCGGATCTCCGGTCTGCGCGGTAAAGGCGTAAAAGCGCTTCTGGCGGCGCCGCTGCGGATTTTTAACGCCTGGCGGCAGGCGCGGGCGATCATGAAGCGGTTTAAGCCGGATGTCGTGCTGGGAATGGGCGGTTATGTTTCCGGCCCCGGCGGTCTTGCCGCCTGGTCATTGGGTATTCCGGTCGTCCTGCATGAGCAAAACGGTATCGCCGGACTAACCAATCAGTGGCTGGCCAAAATCGCGACCACGGTGATGCAGGCGTTTCCCGGTGCGTTTCCGAACGCGGAAGTGGTGGGTAACCCGGTGCGTACCGACGTACTGGCGTTGCCGTTGCCGCAGGTGCGTCTGGCCGGTCGTGACGGCCCGATTCGCGTGTTGGTGGTCGGCGGTTCTCAGGGGGCGCGAGTCCTGAACCAGACGATGCCGCAGGTTGCCGCCAGACTGGGCGATACGGTTACAATCTGGCATCAAAGCGGAAAAGGCGCGCAGCTCACGGTAGAGCAGGCGTATGCCGGGGCGGGACAACCGCAGCATAAGGTGACGGAATTTATCGATGACATGGCCGCCGCCTATGCGTGGGCGGATGTAGTGGTATGTCGTTCCGGCGCTTTAACGGTGAGCGAGATCGCCGCCGCCGGGTTACCGGCGATATTCGTGCCGTTTCAGCATAAAGACAGGCAGCAGTACTGGAATGCGCTGCCGTTAGAAAACGCCGGCGCAGCTAAGATTTTTGAGCAGCCGCAGTTTACTGTAGAGGCTGTCGCCGACACCCTGGCGGGGTGGTCGCGCGAGGCGTTGTTAACCATGGCGGAGCGTGCCCGCGCGGTATCCATTCCGGATGCTACCGAGCGCGTCGCCAGTGAAGTCAGCCGGGTTGCCCGGACATAATTTGTGGCGGTGCCTTTTGCATCGCAGGGTTTTTCTACCCTCAATAATTTGGGTTGCAGGCAAGCCAACGCATCTGCAATTTGAAGTATGGCGGGTATTGGAGTTAATGGCGTAAAGAATGAATACACAACAACTGGCAAAACTGCGTTCCATCGTGCCCGAAATGCGTCGCGTTCGGCACATTCACTTTGTCGGCATCGGTGGTGCTGGTATGGGCGGTATTGCCGAAGTTCTGGCCAATGAAGGGTATCAGATCAGTGGTTCCGATTTAGCGCCGAATCCGGTGACCCAGCAGTTGACGAGCCTGGGGGCGACGATTTTCTTTAATCATCGTCCGGAAAATGTGCGTGATGCCAGCGTGGTCGTTGTTTCCAGCGCAATTTCCGCGGATAACCCGGAAATTGTCGCGGCGCATGAAGCGCGTATTCCGGTTATTCGCCGTGCGGAAATGCTGGCGGAACTGATGCGTTTTCGCCACGGCATCGCCATTGCCGGGACGCACGGAAAAACCACAACGACCGCGATGGTGTCCAGTATTTATGCCGAAGCGGGGCTGGACCCGACTTTCGTGAATGGCGGACTGGTGAAAGCCGCAGGCGTTCATGCGCGTCTGGGCCATAGTCGTTACCTGATTGCCGAGGCAGATGAGAGCGACGCGTCCTTCCTGCATTTGCAGCCGATGGTCGCGATCGTCACCAACATCGAAGCCGACCATATGGATACCTATCATGGCGACTTTGAAAATTTAAAGCAGACGTTTATTAATTTCCTGCATAACCTGCCGTTCTACGGTCGCGCGGTAATGTGCGTCGACGATCCGGTCATCCGCGAGTTGCTGCCGCGGGTGGGGCGTCAGACCACGACGTATGGCTTTAGCGAGGATGCTGACGTCCGCGTAGAAGATTATCAGCAGATAGGGCCGCAGGGGCACTTTACGCTGTTGCGCCAGGGAATGCCGGATCTGCATGTCACGTTGAATGCGCCGGGTCGCCACAATGCCCTGAATGCCGCTGCGGCAGTGGCGGTAGCGACCGAAGAAGGCATCGCCGATGACGCTATCCTGCGCGCGCTGGAAAGCTTCCAGGGGACCGGGCGTCGTTTTGACTTCCTCGGCGAGTTCCCGCTTGAGCCGGTGAATGGTAAAGCCGGGACGGCGATGCTGGTGGATGACTATGGTCATCATCCGACCGAAGTGGACGCCACCATTAAAGCTGCGCGAGCAGGGTGGCCGGATAAAAACCTGGTGATGCTGTTTCAGCCGCATCGTTACACGCGCACGCGCGATCTGTATGACGATTTCGCCAATGTGCTGACCCAGGTTGATGCGCTGCTGATGCTGGACGTTTACCCGGCGGGCGAAGCGCCGATTCCGGGCGCGGATAGCCGTTCTTTATGTCGTACGATTCGTAATCGGGGAAAAATTGACCCGATTCTGGTTTCCGATCCGGCTCAGGTTGCGACAATGTTAGCGCCGGTGCTGACGGGTAACGACTTGATATTAGTGCAAGGCGCAGGAAATGTTGGCAAAATTGCGCGTTACTTATCTGAAATCAAGCTGAAGCCGCAAATCCAGGAGGAAGAGCAACATGGCTGATAAAATCGCGGTCCTGTTGGGCGGAACCTCTGCGGAGCGGGACGTTTCGTTAAATTCCGGCGCGGCAGTGTTGGCCGGGTTACGTGAAGGCGGCATTGATGCGCATCCCGTCGATCCGCAAGAGGTCGATGTCGCGCAGCTTAAAGCAATGGGCTTTCAGAAGGTCTTTATTGCGTTGCATGGCCGTGGCGGTGAAGATGGCACCTTACAGGGAATGCTTGAACTGCTCGGCCTGCCTTATACCGGCAGCGGCGTGATGGCCTCGGCGCTTTCAATGGATAAACTGCGCAGTAAATTGCTGTGGCAGGGCGCAGGCTTACCGGTTGCCCCGTGGGTCGCGCTGACGCGCGCTGAGTTTGAAAAAGGCCTTAGCGAAGAACAAAAAGCGCGAATTTCGGCGCTGGGTTTACCGCTGATCGTCAAACCCAGCCGTGAAGGCTCCAGCGTCGGTATGACGAAAGTAGTAGAAGAAAATGCTTTACAGGGTGCGTTATCATTGGCTTTTCAGCATGATGACGAAATACTGATTGAGAAATGGCTGTGCGGTCCGGAATTTACGGTGGCGATAGTTGGCGAAGAAATTTTACCGTCAATTCGTATCCAACCGGCAGGAACCTTCTATGATTATGAGGCGAAGTATCTCTCTGATGAGACTCAGTATTTCTGCCCTGCCGGTTTAGAAGCGTCCCAGGAAGCCGCGCTACAGTCTCTCGTCCTGCAGGCATGGAAAGCTTTAGGCTGCACGGGATGGGGGCGTATTGACGTCATGCTGGACAGCGATGGTCAGTTTTATCTGCTGGAAGCCAATACTTCTCCGGGGATGACCAGCCATAGTCTGGTGCCGATGGCGGCGCGTCAGGCGGGAATGAGCTTCTCGCAGTTAGTGGTACGAATTCTGGAGTTGGCGGACTGATATGTCGCAGGCTGCGCTGAACACGCGAAACAGTGATGAAGAGACGCCTTCTTCACGCCGCAATAATGGAACGCGTCTTGCAGGAATTTTATTCCTGCTGACGGTACTGTGCACCGTGTTTGTTAGCGGGTGGGTCGTGTTAGGGTGGATGGAAGATGCGCAGCGTTTACCGTTATCAAAGCTGGTATTAACCGGCGAGCGTCACTACACGCGTAACGATGATATCCGTCAGGCGATACTGGCTCTGGGCGCGCCGGGAACCTTCATGACGCAGGATGTGAACATTATCCAGAGCCAGATTGAGCGTTTGCCGTGGATTAAACAGGCCAGCGTCAGAAAACAGTGGCCTGATGAATTGAAGATTCATCTGGTTGAATATGTGCCGATTGCGCGTTGGAATGATCAACATATGGTCGATGCTGAAGGGAATACCTTCAGCGTGCCGTCAGACCGCATCGGCAAACAGGTTTTACCCATGTTGTATGGCCCGGAAGGCAGCGCGAGTGAAGTGTTGCAGGGATACCGCGAGATGGGGCAGGTGCTGGCTAAGGATAAATTCACTCTGAAGGAAGCGGCGATGACCGCACGTCGCTCCTGGCAATTGACGCTTAATAACGGTATTAAGCTCAATCTCGGCAGGGGCGATACGATGAAAAGGTTGGCTCGCTTTGTAGAACTCTATCCGGTTTTACAGCAGCAGGCGCAAACCGATGGCAAACGGATTAGCTACGTTGATTTGCGTTATGACTCAGGTGCGGCAGTTGGCTGGGCGCCGCTCCCCCCTGAGGAATCTAATCAGCAACAGAATCAGGCACAGGCAGAACAACAATGATCAAGGCGACGGACAGAAAACTGGTAGTAGGACTGGAGATTGGCACCGCGAAGGTTGCCGCTTTAGTAGGGGAAGTTCTGCCCGACGGTATGGTCAATATCATTGGCGTGGGCAGTTGCCCATCGCGGGGTATGGATAAAGGCGGGGTGAATGACCTTGAGTCAGTGGTGAAATGCGTTCAGCGCGCCATTGACCAGGCGGAATTGATGGCTGATTGCCAGATCTCCTCGGTATATCTGGCGCTTTCCGGCAAACATATTAGCTGTCAGAATGAAATTGGTATGGTGCCCATTTCCGAAGAGGAAGTGACGCAGGAAGATGTGGAAAACGTCGTGCATACTGCGAAGTCAGTGCGCGTGCGCGATGAACATCGCGTGCTGCATGTGATTCCTCAGGAGTACGCCATTGACTACCAGGAAGGCATTAAAAATCCGGTCGGTCTTTCCGGCGTGCGTATGCAGGCGAAAGTACATTTGATTACCTGCCACAACGATATGGCAAAAAACATTGTCAAAGCTGTTGAACGTTGTGGTCTGAAAGTTGACCAACTGATATTTGCCGGACTGGCGGCCAGTTATTCCGTGTTAACGGAAGATGAACGTGAACTGGGCGTCTGTGTCGTGGATATCGGCGGTGGTACAATGGATATCGCCGTTTATACTGGCGGCGCGCTGCGTCATACCAAAGTGATCCCTTACGCGGGGAACGTGGTGACCAGCGATATCGCTTATGCCTTTGGTACGCCGCCGAGCGATGCTGAAGCCATTAAAGTTCGCCACGGTTGCGCGCTGGGTTCCATTGTCGGTAAAGACGAAAGCGTTGAAGTACCGAGCGTAGGCGGGCGTCCGCCGCGCAGCCTGCAACGTCAGACGCTGGCGGAAGTGATTGAGCCGCGTTACACCGAGCTGCTCAATCTGGTCAACGAAGAGATATTGCAATTACAGGAACAGCTTCGCCAACAAGGGGTAAAACATCACCTGGCGGCGGGGATTGTGTTAACCGGCGGCGCGGCGCAAATCGAAGGGCTTGCTGCTTGCGCTCAGCGCGTGTTTCATACGCAGGTGCGTATCGGCGCGCCGCTGAATATCACCGGTCTGACGGATTATGCCCAGGAGCCGTATTACTCAACGGCGGTGGGATTGCTTCACTACGGGAAAGAGTCCCACTTAAACGGTGAAGCAGAAGTGGAAAAACGTGTTACGGCATCAGTTGGCTCGTGGATCAAGCGACTTAATAGCTGGCTGCGAAAAGAGTTTTAATTTTTATGAGGCCGCCAGATATTACGGCCTCAGGCGACAGGCACATGACGGAGAGAGATTATGTTTGAACCTATGGAACTAACCAACGACGCGGTGATTAAAGTCATCGGCGTCGGTGGTGGCGGCGGTAACGCTGTTGAACACATGGTGCGCGAGCGCATCGAAGGTGTTGAATTCTTCGCGGTGAATACCGACGCTCAGGCGTTGCGTAAAACGGCGGTTGGCCAGACCATTCAAATTGGTAGCGGCATTACCAAAGGTCTGGGCGCTGGCGCTAACCCGGAAGTCGGTCGTAACGCGGCGGACGAAGACCGTGAAGCGCTGCGTGCGGCGCTTGAAGGCGCAGACATGGTATTTATCGCGGCAGGCATGGGCGGCGGTACCGGAACCGGCGCGGCGCCAGTGGTTGCTGAAGTGGCAAAAGATTTAGGTATTCTGACCGTTGCCGTGGTGACTAAGCCTTTCAATTTTGAAGGCAAAAAGCGCATGGCATTTGCGGAGCAGGGTATCACCGAGCTGTCCAAGCATGTGGACTCGTTGATCACCATCCCGAACGACAAGCTGCTGAAAGTGCTGGGCCGTGGTATCTCCCTGCTCGACGCGTTCGGCGCGGCTAACGACGTGCTGAAAGGCGCGGTTCAGGGCATCGCAGAGCTGATCACCCGCCCGGGCCTGATGAACGTCGACTTTGCTGACGTGCGTACCGTGATGTCTGAAATGGGCTACGCAATGATGGGCTCCGGCGTGGCGAGCGGTGAAGACCGTGCGGAAGAAGCGGCTGAAATGGCTATTTCTTCTCCGCTGCTGGAAGATATCGACCTGTCCGGCGCGCGCGGCGTGTTGGTCAACATTACTGCGGGCTTCGACCTGCGTCTGGATGAGTTCGAAACCGTCGGTAACACCATCCGTGCCTTTGCGTCGGATAACGCCACCGTGGTTATCGGTACCTCTCTGGACCCGGATATGAACGACGAACTGCGCGTGACCGTTGTTGCCACTGGAATTGGTATGGACAAGCGTCCTGAAATCACTCTGGTCACCAATAAACAGGTGCAGCAGCCGGTGTTGGATCGTTATCAGCAGCACGGTATGGCGCCGCTGACGCAGGAGCAAAAAACGGTCGCGAAAGTGGTTAATGACAATACACCACAGGCGGCGAAAGAGCCGGATTATCTGGATATCCCCGCATTCCTGCGTAAGCAAGCTGATTAAGAATTAGCTGGAATTTGGGATTCTGGGCTCTTTGTGCTAAACTGGCCCGCCGAATGTATAGTACACTTCGGTTGGATAGGTAATTTGGCGAGATTATACGATGATCAAACAAAGGACACTTAAACGTATCGTTCAGGCGACTGGCGTCGGTTTACACACCGGCAAAAAAGTCACCCTGACATTACGCCCTGCGCCGGCCAATACCGGGGTCATCTATCGTCGCACCGACTTGAATCCACCGGTAGATTTCCCGGCCGATGCCAAATCTGTGCGTGATACCATGCTCTGTACGTGTCTGGTGAATGAGCATGATGTACGGATTTCAACCGTTGAGCACCTGAACGCTGCTCTGGCGGGCTTAGGTATCGATAACATCGTTATTGAGGTTAATGCCCCGGAAATCCCGATCATGGATGGCAGTGCCGCTCCGTTTGTCTACCTGCTGCTTGATGCCGGTATTGATGAACTGAACTGCGCCAAAAAATTCGTACGCATCAAAGAGACTGTTCGGGTTGAAGATGGCGATAAATGGGCTGAATTCAGACCGTACAATGGTTTTACGTTGGATTTCACCATCGACTTTAACCATCCGGCGATCGATTCCAGCAGCCAGCGCTACGCGATGAACTTCTCTGCGGATGCGTTCATGCGCCAGATCAGCCGTGCGCGTACCTTCGGTTTTATGCGTGATATCGAATATCTGCAGTCCCGCGGCCTGTGCCTGGGCGGCAGCTTCGATTGTGCCATCGTTGTTGACGATTATCGCGTATTGAACGAAGACGGCCTGCGTTTTGAAGATGAATTCGTTCGTCACAAAATGCTCGACGCGATCGGTGACTTGTTCATGTGTGGTCACAATATTATTGGTGCGTTTACCGCGTATAAATCCGGTCACGCATTGAATAACAAATTGTTACAGGCAGTCCTGGCAAAACAGGAAGCCTGGGAATTTGTGACCTTCCAGGACGACGCAGAACTGCCGTTGGCTTTCAAAGCGCCTTCGACGGTACTGGCATAACGACATACGCTGTCGTATAAAATTCGACTGGTTAACCTGGCACTCTCTCCGGCCAGGCGAGCCAGTCGTTTTTTTTACTATCCTTTATCTGCGCTTTCCTTAATACAGCCATTTTGACAGGGTTAAATGGAAACACGGCGCGTTCGCTGTTTTCTTAGCCGATTTTCACCTTAGCTTCTCGTCATTACTGCTGTAGCGCGTACGCTTTAATGATAAGATTTGTGCGCAAATTGTTTTGATTCCGTAAGCCCATGAGGGGCATATCAGGTGGCAATGACGTGAGTGGAATACTGACGCGCTGGCGACAGTTAGGCAGACGATACTTCTGGCCGCATCTCTTATTAGGGATGGTCGCGGCGAGTTTTGGTTTGCCCGCGCTCAGTAACGCCGCTGAAACCAATACGCCTGCAAGGACGACCGCCAGCACCGCGTCTAAAGTTAACTTTAGCCATCTTGCGCTGTTAGAAGCCTCTAACCGTCGTCCCAATTTCACCGTAGATTACTGGCATCAGCACGCTATTCGCACGGTGATTCGCCACCTTTCTTTTGCAATGGCGCCGCAAACGCTGCCCGTTGCCGACGCGCCGTCGCCATTACAGGCGCATCATATCGCCTTACTGAATACGCTCAGCGCGATGCTCACGCAGGAGGGCACGCCGCCGGCGATTGTTCGTCGCCTCTCCCTGGCGTATTTTGCGCCACAAACCGCATTTAGCATCCCGGCCTGGATAAGTCAGGCGCAGGGTATCCGCGCCGGTCCGCAACGTCTCAGCTAACGAAAAAAGACCCTTTTACTTTATTTGTAGCTCCGCGGCGCGGGGCATTTGAGACTTTATTATGCTAATCAAATTATTAACCAAAGTATTCGGTAGCCGTAACGATCGTACGCTGCGTCGTATGCGTAAGGCCGTCAGCCTTATTAATGCGATGGAACCGGAGATGGAAAAACTCTCCGATGACGAACTGAAAGCGAAAACCAACGAATTTCGCTCCCGTATTGAAAAAGGCGAAAGCGTAGAGAGCCTGATTCCGGAAGCGTTCGCGGTGGTGCGTGAAGCCAGTAAACGCGTCTTTGGGATGCGTCACTTCGACGTTCAGCTATTGGGTGGTATGGTGCTCAACGATCGCTGTATCGCCGAAATGCGTACTGGTGAAGGTAAAACGCTGACCGCAACGCTGCCAGCCTACCTGAACGCGTTGTCCGGCAAAGGCGTTCATGTGGTAACCGTGAACGACTATCTGGCGCAGCGTGACGCCGAAAACAACCGTCCGCTATTCGAATTCCTCGGTATGTCCGTTGGTATCAACCTGCCAGGTATGCCTGCGCCAGCCAAACGTGAAGCTTACGCTGCCGACATCACTTACGGCACTAACAACGAATACGGTTTTGACTACCTGCGCGACAACATGGCGTTCAGCCCGGAAGAGCGCGTGCAGCGTAAACTGCATTATGCGCTGGTGGATGAGGTCGACTCCATCCTGATCGATGAAGCGCGTACGCCGCTGATCATTTCCGGCCCGGCGGAAGATAGCTCGGAAATGTACAAAAAAGTGAACAAAATCATTCCGCACCTGATTCGTCAGGAGAAAGAAGATTCTGACACTTTCCAGGGCGAAGGCCACTTCTCCGTTGATGAGAAAGCGCGCCAGGTTAACCTGACCGAACGCGGTCTGGTGCTGATTGAAGAGCTCTTGGTGCAAGAAGGCATTATGGATGAGGGCGAGTCGCTCTACTCGCCTGGCAATATTATGCTGATGCATCACGTCACTGCCGCGCTGCGCGCGCACGCGCTGTTTACCCGTGACGTGGATTACATTGTGAAAGACGGCGAAGTCATCATTGTTGATGAACATACCGGTCGTACCATGCAGGGGCGTCGCTGGTCTGACGGTCTGCACCAGGCGGTAGAAGCGAAAGAAGGCGTTGAAATTCAGAATGAAAACCAGACGCTGGCCTCTATCACCTTCCAGAACTACTTCCGTCTGTATGAAAAACTGGCCGGTATGACCGGTACGGCGGATACTGAAGCCTTCGAATTTAGCTCTATCTATAAGCTGGACACCGTCGTTGTTCCGACCAACCGTCCGATGATCCGTAAAGATTTGCCGGATCTGGTCTACATGACCGAAGCGGAAAAAATCCAGGCCATTATCGAAGATATTAAAGAACGTACCGCGAACGGTCAGCCAGTGCTGGTCGGGACGATTTCTATCGAGAAATCTGAAGTGGTCTCCAGAGAGCTGACCAAAGCGGGCATCAAACATAACGTCCTGAACGCAAAATTCCACGCCAACGAAGCAGGCATCGTTGCGCAGGCTGGTTATCCAGCGGCGGTCACTATCGCTACTAACATGGCGGGTCGTGGTACCGATATTATGCTGGGCGGTAGCTGGCAGGCGGAAGTCGCCGCGCTGGAAGCGCCGACGGAAGAACAGATTGCGCAGATTAAAGCAGACTGGCAGGTACGCCATGACGCGGTTCTGGCTGCCGGCGGTCTGCATATCATTGGCACCGAGCGCCATGAATCCCGCCGTATCGACAACCAGCTGCGTGGCCGTTCCGGTCGCCAGGGCGATCCGGGTTCTTCCCGTTTCTACCTGTCGATGGAAGATGCGCTGATGCGTATTTTCGCCTCCGATCGTGTCTCCGGTATGATGCGTAAACTGGGGATGAAGCCGGGCGAAGCGATTGAGCACCCGTGGGTGACGAAAGCTATCGCTAACGCGCAGCGTAAAGTAGAAAGCCGTAACTTCGATATTCGTAAGCAACTGCTGGAATATGATGATGTGGCGAACGATCAGCGCCGTGCAATTTATACCCAGCGTAACGAACTGCTGGATGTGTCTGACGTGAGCGACACCATTAACAGCATTCGCGAAGATGTCTTTAAGGCGACTATCGACGCCTACATTCCGCCGCAGTCGCTGGAAGAGATGTGGGATATCCCGGGTTTGCAGGAACGCCTGAAAAACGACTTCGACCTGGAGATGCCGATTGCCGAATGGCTGGATAAAGAGCCGGAGCTGCATGAGGAGACGCTGCGTGAGCGCATCCTGGCGCAGTCCATCGAGGTGTATCAGCGTAAAGAAGAGGTGGTTGGCGCTGAAATGATGCGTCATTTCGAAAAAGGCGTGATGCTGCAAACGCTCGATTCCCTGTGGAAAGAGCACCTGGCGGCGATGGATTACCTGCGTCAGGGTATTCATCTGCGCGGCTATGCGCAAAAAGATCCGAAGCAGGAATACAAGCGCGAATCCTTCGCTATGTTCGCCGCGATGCTGGAATCGCTGAAATATGAAGTGATCAGTACCCTGAGCAAAGTCCAGGTACGTATGCCGGAAGAGGTCGAAGCGATGGAAATGCAGCGTCGCGAAGAGGCGGAGCGCCTGGCGCAGATGCAGCAGCTAAGCCATCAGGATGACGATGCCGCCGTGGCTGCCGATCTGGCCGCCCAAACCGGCGAACGTAAGATTGGACGTAACGATCCTTGCCCTTGTGGTTCCGGTAAGAAATACAAACAGTGTCACGGTCGCCTGAGCTAATGCGATAACCTTACCGGCCTGATAAGACATAATGTGTTGCCATCAGGTCGGTGCTGGCATTATTGCCGAAGGGCGCTACGCTTATTCGGCCTGGCATTGAACACAGATAAAAAGGCGCAGGCGACTGCGCCTTTTTTATGGATGCAACAAGATGAAAAAACTGCAAATCGCGGTTGGGATTATCCGCAACCCGAACGACGAAATTTTTATTACCCGACGCGCCGCTGATGCGCATATGGCGAACAAGCTGGAATTTCCCGGCGGAAAAATTGAAGCCGACGAAACACCAGAGCAGGCGTTGATCCGGGAGCTACAGGAAGAGGTGGGGATTACGCCAACACAGGTGACATTATTCGACACTCTGGAATATCAATTCCCGGATAGACACATTACGCTGTGGTTTTGGCTGGTTGAACGCTGGGAGGGCGAACCGTGGGGGAAAGAAGGACAGCCGGGACGGTGGATCGCGCAAAACGCGTTGAATACGGACGATTTTCCGCCGGCCAATGAACCGATTATTCGTAAATTACGCCAATTTGCGCCTTAGTGGGGGATCGCAACACGATCCCCATCGATCTTATTAGCGATTTAATGTCGACATAATTTCCGGCCAGTAGCGGGGGCCGGCCGCGGCGTCGTGAGGAAAAACCGCCTCAATTGCCGCCAGCTCCTGCGGGCTTAGGGTCAGTGATAACGCGCCGAGGTTTTCATCCACCCTGGCGCAGTGGCGGGTGCCGGGAATGGGAACGATGTGCCTGTTGCGGGCCAGCAGCCAGGCCAGCGCTAATTGTGCGGGGGTACACTCTTTTTCGCGTGCCATTTGTTTTATTGCTTCAGCCAGACGTAAATTGCGCGAGAAGTTCTCACCCATGAACCTGGGATTTGTGCGACGGAAGTCATTCGCAGCAAAATCTTCTGGCGTTTTAATCGTACCGGTCAGAAATCCGCGTCCCAGCGGGCTGTAAGCGACGAATCCTATACCCAACCGTTCACAGGTGGAAAGTGCTGAAATTTCCGCTTCGCGGGACCAAAGCGAATACTCACTTTGCAGCGCGGTAATAGGGTGAACGTTATGGGCGCGTTCCAGCGTTTGCGTTGATGCTTCGGATAGCCCGAGATAACGCACTTTTCCCTCGCGCACCAGGTCCGCCATTGCACCGACAGTCTCTTCTATGGGAACTGATGGATCAACGCGATGTTGATAGTACAGATCGATATGATCAACCCCCAGGCGTTGCAGGCTTTGCTCACAACTACGGCGAACGTACTCCGGTCTGCCATTGACGCCACGCGCCATAGGGTTAGCAGGGTCGAGAACGATACCAAATTTCGTCGCTAAAAATACCCGATCGCGACGATCGGCGATGGCTCTTCCGACTAACCTTTCATTGGTATAAGGGCCATACATATCTGCGGTATCGAGCAGTGTTACCCCCTGATCTAACGCATAATGTAGCGTCTTAATTGAGGTGCTGTCGTCATGAGCGCCGTAAAATGCGCTCATGCCCATACATCCCAGTCCGATGGCTGACACTCGCGGTCCGTTTGCGCCTAATGTACGATATTGCATACTACCTCCATGAGGTTATTTTGAGCATGGCAGGCAGTCTATACCTGGCGTATAAGATGAAAAATAGGGGGAATAAGCATGGTTTATGAAGGCTGGCTTAATAATGCGTCATGATGTGATGTCCATATTGCATGCTTTTTGCATGATTGCTGAAAACCATAGCTTCACGCGGGCAGCGGCGCAGTTACATATTTCCACGTCGGCGTTAAGTCAGAATATGCGTCAACTGGAGGATGAACTTGGCGTGAAATTGTTGAACCGAACCACCCGGCGTGTCGGTTTGACAGAAGCAGGACATGCCTTTCTTGCCAGTATCAGGCCCGCATTGAACCATATTGATGAGGCGATGGAACATGCCCGCCAGAGCCGCGATATACCCGGAGGGACATTACGCCTGACCGTACCGCGCACGGCGGCTACGCTTCTGTTACAACCTAATCTCGCCGGTTTCATGCGCGATTATCCCGATATTCGGCTGGATATCGATGTGAATGACGGTTTTGTGGATTTAATTAACGAACGCTTTGATGCCGGTATTCGCTTTGGCGATGCGGTACAACTTGATATGAATGTCGTTCCGCTCGGTGATGTTTTACGCCCGGCGATCGTAGCATCCCCTGCATACCTTGCGCGTTTTGGCACGCCGCTGCACCCTCAGGAACTCATCAATCACCGCTGCCTTTGCCATCGTTTTACGCGTGAGAGCGGGCTATATCGGTGGGAGTTTGTTCATGGAGCGCAACGGCTGGAAATTACGCCGGAAGCCGCGTTAATGGTGAATGATAAAGCGTTGCGTCTCTCCGCCGCGCGTGATGGGGCAGGGCTAACCTATGTTTTTGAACAGGATGTCCATGAAGACTTACAGGATGGGCGGTTGTGTTCCGTACTTGAGGAGTGGCTGCCTGCGGCGGACCGGTTTTATTTGTATTATCCCGGCCGCGCGCATATGGCGCCAAAACTACGCGTATTTATTGATTATTTTTGTCATAAGGCGATATTGCCGTCTCAACAGAGCCATCACCGTTAGCGCTCTTCGCTCCAGTCGTCGCTATCAGACTGATCGCCGCTGCTGGCGATTCGTTTCTCTTCGGCGGCCCATTCGCCCAAATCAATTAACTGACAGCGTTTAGAACAAAATGGGCGGAAGGGGCTAATTTCCCCCCAGACGACCGGTTTACCGCAGGTCGGACAGTTTACGACGGTCACGTCAGACATTTTTACTCCTTAGCAACAGGCCAGTTCAAAATCAAGACGCTCCGGCACCAGACCATTTTCACTATCCAGCGGCATAAAGCGAATGGCAAAACGGCTCTTATGGCCGGAAATTTGCGGATAAAGTTGTGAATCGAGCGTCAGCATAAGACGCAGCAAATCGGCGTCGTCCCCGTTATCCTGATAAAAACCGTTCAGGCTGGTTTGCTTACGGAAAGGCGCTGAATTTCGGATCAGATCAAGCACCAAAGTCAGCGCCTGGGTGAGGGGATTCAGGCTGGCAAGCCAGCTTTCAATCTGGGCGTCGCGCTGCGCCTGTTGTAGGTGCAACCAGATATGCAGAGTGGGTAAATCGAAACTGCAACAGCCGCCAGGAATACTTAAGCGTTGACGCACAAGGGCAATCAAGCGATCTTCGCGTAGCTGCTGGCCAATCCTCGGGGCGGAGATCAGCACGCTGCCCGCCGATTTTAACTGCTGGCGCAGGGCTTCAATACGGTCTTGATCGACGCCGGGAACCTCAACCCAGGCCTGTAATTTACGCTGCTGGCGCTCCAGTTCTTTCAGCAGTTCGGTACGGACTTCACCCCGTTCGAACACATCCAGTAGATCGCTGATGTTACGGAAAAAATGCAGTGCGCCAGCATGGTCTGCAATTGGCAGGTTGATGGAGAGCTGTTGGATCAAAAACTCTATGCGCAGCCACGTACGCATCTTCTCATTGAGAGGGTGTTCAAATAGGACCTGGGTGTGCATTACGGTTTTTCCTGTGAGACAAACTGCGACGCGAGCTTAAGATAACTGGCGTGCAGGCGGGCCACATCTGATGCGATAGCATCCGGTGCGCCGTTATTATCAATAACATCGTCCGCCACGGCAAGGCGCGCTTCACGCGTCGCCTGCGCAGCGAGAATGTGTTCAACATGCTCGCGCGTAACATCATCACGCTGCATTGTGCGTATGAGCTGCGTTTCGGGCGTCACGTCAACCACCAGTACGCGGTTGGCTTTTTGATACAGCCTGTTTTCAACCAGCAGAGGCACAACCCATAACACATAGGGCGACGTAGCCTGTTGAAACTGTCGTTGGGTTTCCTGCTGAATTAAGGGATGAAGCAGAGCGTTAAGCCAGGCTTTTTCTTCCGGATGCGAAAAAATACGCTCACGCAGCGCCCGGCGACGTAACGTGCCGTCGGCGGCGATAAGTTCACAACCAAAATGTTCCGCTATTGCGTTCAGGGCGGGCTGCCCTGGCTCAACCATCTGGCGCGCGATAATATCCGCGTCGATGACGGTTATTCCGAGGTCAGCGAAGGCATCAGCGACGGTACTTTTACCGCTGCCAATACCGCCGGTTAAGGCTACGGTATACCTCATATCTCCAGCTTCCGGAATTTTAGTTTGACAATCAAAAGGTTAAATTTTAAGCATACAAAGACGATACGCTCTGAGCATTAACCTACTATTCGCCAGGTAAATTTATGGGATTGTAACGTAAAAAAAGAGAATTTCGCAGTCTTGTACGGCCATGATTAGTGCGTATGATAGCGTCACTGGAGTTGTGAGTTTCGATTTTTCGCCATTAACCCCAGGAATCCGCACATGCGTATTGAAGAAGATCTGAAGTTAGGTTTCAAAGACGTTCTTATCCGTCCTAAGCGTTCTACCCTCAAAAGCCGTTCCGATGTCGAACTGGAACGTCAATTCACCTTTAAACACTCAGGTCAGACCTGGTCTGGCGTACCGATTATTGCGGCCAATATGGATACCGTCGGGACGTTTGAAATGGCGCAAGCATTGGCCGGGTTTGATATTCTGACTGCTGTACATAAACATTATACCGTTGAAGAGTGGGCAGCTTTTATCAACACGGCTTCGGCTGATGTTCTGAAGCATGTGATGGTTTCCACCGGGACCTCTGATGCTGATTTCGAAAAAACCGTGCAGATTCTGGCGCTGAATCCTGCGCTGAACTTTGTCTGTATTGATGTGGCCAATGGCTATTCAGAACATTTTGTGCAGTTCGTCGCGAAAGCACGTGAAGCATGGCCGACAAAAACAATCTGCGCAGGCAATGTGGTAACGGGCGAGATGTGCGAAGAGCTTATCCTCTCCGGCGCCGATATCGTGAAAGTGGGAATTGGTCCCGGCTCCGTATGCACGACGCGTGTAAAAACCGGCGTTGGTTATCCGCAACTGTCGGCGGTTATCGAATGCGCTGACGCGGCGCATGGCCTGGGCGGCATGATCGTCAGCGATGGCGGCTGCACTATGCCAGGCGACGTAGCAAAAGCCTTCGGCGGCGGCGCGGATTTCGTTATGTTGGGCGGCATGCTGGCGGGGCACGAAGAGAGCGGCGGCAGCGTGGTAGAAGAGAACGGCGAGAAATTTATGCTGTTCTACGGCATGAGTTCGGAGTCTGCGATGAACCGTCATGTCGGCGGCGTTGCGAAATACCGCGCGGCAGAAGGTAAAACGGTTAAATTGCCGCTGCGTGGGCCGGTGGGCAATACCGCCCGCGATATCCTGGGCGGCCTACGCTCAGCCTGCACTTATGTCGGCGCGTCTCGCCTGAAAGAGTTGACCAAACGCACCACCTTTATTCGGGTGCAGGAACAAGAAAACCGCATTTTCAATAGCCTCTAATATTCTGGCTGGCGTAAATGTGCGCCAGCCTTATCCCATCCCGCTCATCGCGTCTCCCAGATGAAAAATCGGCAAATACATCGCCACCACCAGCGTACCGATAATTAAGCCGGTGATGATCAATAACGCCGGTTCCAACAGCGACGCCAGATTATCGGCCAGCGCCAGCGTAGTTTCACTGTGGTGACGGGCAAGGTTATGCAGCATGATATCGAGTGAACCGGACGCTTCGCCCGTTCTGACCAGTTGCAGGCATAGCGGACTAAATTCCTGGGTATTTTTTAGCGCCAACCAGACCGGATTGCCCGCGGCGATCTCCTGATGTACCTGCGTTAAACGCTGTGACCAGTAAGGGCAGCCGAGACTATCGATAGCGCTTTCCAGTCCCTGAAGAAAAGGAATGCCTGCGCTTTGGGTCAATGCCAGTACGGTGAATATTTGCGCTAGTTTCTGGCCTCTTATCAGGCGACCCATAACGGGAAGCCGTAGCAGAAGACGCTGCCGCTGCGCTTGCCAGGACGGCTTTTGTTTTACCCTGCGGTGAGCGATAGCAATGAGCATCGTCAGGAACAAGATGAGCCAACCCCATGCCGACCCCCATTGCGCTATCGCGATAATACCGCGCGTCAGAAGAGGGAGCGGGGTATTGAAGCTACGGTAAATGGCGGCAAATTCCGGCAGGACAAAGTGCAGCATGGCGAAAACGACCAGGGCGGCCATTGTCAGAATAATGGCGGGATAGCGCAGAGCCTTTTTCACGCTAACCGTAATCTGCCGTTGCGCTTTTTGCTGACGGGCCAGTTCAAAGCAGCAGTCGGCCAGTTTGCCGGTCAGTTCTCCGGTGCGGATCATCGTCTGGTAGAGCGGCGGAAATACCTGCGGCCAGGAGACTAATGCGCTGGAAAAAGGGACGCCCTGTTCAAGCTCGTGAGCCAGCGTGCGCAACAGCGCTTGCCATTGTCGGTGGGGATGCTGTTTCGCAAGGAGTTCCAGCCCTTCAGAAAGCGTCAGTCCGGCATGAATGAGCGTGGCCAACTGATGAATAATTTCAGCGCTTTGCTCTTCTTTCCACAGTGCGGCGTTAACGCCCATGCGCTTGATGCGAAGCGGCATAATGCGCTGATGTTGCAGGGTGATGATCAGCGCCAGACGATTGTCCACCCATACAACGTCTTGTTCCAGTTGACCTTTATCGTTAACGCCTTGCCAGCGCCAGAGCTGTTTAACGCTCATGGGGCATTCCCAGAACGCGCAGTATCTCTTCAAAGGACGTCATGCCTTGCTCAACGGCGCGACAGCCATTTTCAAAAAGCGTCCCTGTACCGGTCTGTTGGAGGTGGGCTTCCAGTGCTTGCGCCGATGCGCCGCTCGCAATTAACTGACGTAATGCCGGGGTAACGGTTAACACTTCGAATAACGCGGTTCGGCCATAAAAGCCGTGGTAGCAATGCTGACAGCCGTTTGCCTGCCAGCGCGGTAGCGCGCTGGGCCAAAGATTGGGCGATAGCACTACGGGATCGCTCAGGCGCTGTTTGCAGTGCGGGCAAAGCTTCCTTACCAGGCGTTGCGCTACCACCAGCGTAAGCGCCGATGAGATCATCCAGCGTGCTACGCCCATTTGCTGCAAACGTATCAGGGTTTCACTGGTGGAGTTCGTATGGAGCGTTGAAAGTACCAGATGGCCCGTTTGTGCCGCCTTAATGGCGATTTCTGCAGTGTCGCCGTCACGAATTTCACCTACCATGATGATGTCAGGGTCCTGGCGTAAAAGCGCACGCAGCACATTTTGAAAGGTGAGCCCGGCGCGGGGATGGATCTGCGTCTGGTTAATCCCATCCAGTGGAATTTCTATCGGATCCTCAACGCTACAGAGGTTGATACCCGGCGTATTCCGGGTTTGTAGCGCGCTGTATAGCGTGACCGTTTTTCCGCTACCGGTGGGGCCAGTCACCAGTACCAGCCCCTGAGGTTGCTGTAGGGCTTGTCTAAAAGCGGTAAGTTGTGCCCCGTACATGCCCAGCGTGTCCAGATCCAGCGTTTGTTCAACCTGATGCAATAACCGTAAGACGACTTTTTCGCCTTCTTTACAGGGAAGCGTGGCGATACGAAAAGAGACGCTGTCGCCCGTCAGGTCAACGGTAAATTGCCCGTCCTGCGGCAGTCGATGTTCAGCGATGTCCAAATTTCCCAGGACTTTCAATCTGGCCGTCAGCGCAAGCCCCGTCTCTTTGGCGATGTCCTGCAGAATATGAAGAACGCCATCGATGCGGAGCCTTATCCGGTAGCGGCTGGCGCCGGGTTCGAGATGGATATCAGAGGCGCGTTTCGCCATCGCCGAGCGTAATGTCTGATTGAGAAGCTGGGCCGCGGTTTCTCCGCCTTTCGCGGCGTTTGTCGAGGGAGCCTGATCCGGCTTATGCCGATGATTTTCCATTTGCTGGCGAGTCCAGCACACAATATCAATCTGTTTTTGCGTGGCGAAATGCAGAGCGTCCAGTAACGCATGAGAGGGCGCGTCGACCACCGCAACAGTGATACTGTTGCTGGCGCTATTGATCAGTACAGCCTGATGACGTTGACACAAGGTGTTGAGCTGAGCGTCTTTCATCTTGTCTCCTTAGTTGGCGTCAAAACGGAAGACATCTTCACAAGCCTGTTGTAACGCGCTGTCGCTTTGAATATTGCAGTTACGCGTCCAACCAGTAATGCCGTTAGCATTGTCCCAGGCGGGCGTCATGATGACGTTAAGCCCGCTCAGACTCTCCTGGCCGGTAAGCGTGATGACGCCTTTTTCCACGCTCATGCCCGAAACATAACGGGTGATGACGGGCGAGGGGATACCGTTGACGCCCGCATCGCATGTGCTCGTCCCACCATGTTCCAGAGCGCAGAGTTCGACGGCGGTACGGTAGGGGACAAACGTTTGCAACATATCCGTCAGCGCCGCTTTACGCAGATAGTTCTGGTAAGCCGGAATGCCAATGGCGCTTAAAATGGCGATGATGCCAATAACGACCATCAGTTCGATAAGCGTGAAACCGCGTTGTTTTTCCATTGTTCGCTCCTTGAGTTAGCTGGCGCTACTGTGGCAAACGAGGAAAGAGCGGGCGAGCGGCAAAAGGTAAAACGGGAAGGCGGATTCTGAAGATTTTCGCTGCGTTACATGACACGGCAACGTTATTGCGAGGCGCTACGAATATTTTACCGAATCACGACGCGGATCTACGGACAGGTGATTTATAGACCCGACGGCGCAGCGCCATCGGGCGGAGAGGATCAGCGAAAACGCATGGAGAGATCGAGCGCGCGTACGTGCTTGGTCAGCGCGCCAACGGAGATGAAATCCACCCCGGTTTCAGCAAATTCGCGTAAGGTTTCCGCGGTGACGTTGCCGGATACTTCCAGCCGCGCCTGGCCGTTGACGCGTTTCACCGCCTCGCGCATCTGGTCGGTGTTGAAATTATCCAGCATGATAATATCCGCGCCTGCTTTCAGCGCATCGTCCAGTTCATCCAGATTTTCGACCTCGACTTCTACCGGCACGTCCGGATGTAGCCAGAACGCTTTTTCCACCGCCTGACGAACAGAACCGGAGGCGATGATATGGTTTTCTTTAATCAGGAACGCGTCAGTGAGGCCCAGACGATGATTGGCGCCGCCGCCGCATAAAACTGCATATTTGAGCGCGGTGCGCAGACCCGGCAGCGTTTTACGCGTGTCGAGCAACTGGGTTTGGGTGCCAGCCAGCAGTCCAACGTAGCGGCGTACTTCACTGGCGACGCCGGAAAGGGTCTGGACAAAGTTTAGCGCCGTGCGCTCGCCGGTCAGCAATACGCGAGCCGGGCCGTTCAGTTCAAACACTGTTTGGTTGGCGTGAATGGCGTCGCCGTCATCGACATGCCAGGTGAGGCGCACATCATCGCCCGCCAGTTGGATGAAGACCTCTTCAACCCAGCGCTTGCCGCAGAAAACGCCGTCTTCACGAGTGATCACCGTGGCATGGGCTTGCGTATCTGCCGGCAAAAGTTGCGCGGTGATATCGTTGCCAGCATCGACTTCTCCACCTAAATCTTCACGCAGCGCCTGAGCAACGGCGGCAGGGATATCGAGATTAATGCGTTCCAGTAGCGCGTCACGTCGGTCGTCTGGGTTATAACGGCGAGGCGGCATGATAAAACTCCAAATTGCTAACGAATCATAAGGTAGAAACATGCTACTCTGAAGCAGCTATAAGCACCACTCAAAAGGAGACTACGCATGTTGCCAGATAAGGGTTGGTTGGTAGAGGCGCGACGCGTCCCTTCTCCGCATTACGATTGCCGTCCGGATGACGAAAAACCGTCCTTGCTGGTGGTGCATAATATTAGCCTGCCCCCCGGCGAGTTTGGCGGTCCGTGGATCGATGCATTATTCACCGGAACGATAGATCCAGACGCCCATCCTTTTTTTGCAGAAATCGCTCATCTTCGTGTTTCGGCCCATTGTCTGATTCGTCGCGACGGTGAAATCGTCCAGTATGTGCCTTTTGATAAGCGTGCGTGGCATGCGGGCGTATCAAACTATCAGGGGCGGGAACGTTGTAATGATTTCTCCATTGGTATTGAGCTGGAGGGGACGGATACGCTGGCTTATACCGATGCGCAGTATCAGCAGCTAGCCGCCGTGACGCGCACGCTTATCGCTTGCTATCCGGCGATCGCCGACAATATGACCGGACACTGCAACATTGCGCCTGACCGCAAAACGGACCCTGGCCCTGCCTTTGACTGGCCGCGCTTTCGCGCTTTGGTAGCCCTCTCGTCGCACAAGGAGATGACATGACGCTGTTTACGACATTACTGGTGCTGATTGTCGAGCGCCTGTTTAAGCTGGGCGAGCACTGGCAGCTCGATCATCGGCTGGAGGCGCTATTCCGTCGGATTACGCATTTTTCGATGTTGCGCACGATGGGAATGACGGCGATCGCGATGGTGGTGACTTTTCTACTGCTCCAGGCGTTAAAAGGGCTGCTATTTAACGTGCCGACGCTGGTGGTGTGGATTCTCCTGGGCGTGCTGTGTATCGGCGCGGGCAAAGTGCGAGTACATTATCACGCCTGGCTGAAAGCGGCGTCCCGTAACGATCCGCATCCTTGCGAGGCGATGGCCAGCGAGCTTACGCTGATTCACGGCGTGCCGCCGGATTGTAATGAGCGTGAGTTTTTGCGTGAGCTGCAAAATGCGTTGTTATGGATAAATTTCCGTTTTTACCTCGCACCGCTATTTTGGTTTATCGTTGGCGGTCCATGGGGGCCGGTAACGCTGGTGGGCTATGCGTTTTTACGGGCCTGGCAGACCTGGCTGGCGCGCTATCAGACGCCGCACCAACGTTTGCAATCCGGCATTGACGCTATTCTTCATGTGCTGGACTGGATTCCGGTACGTCTGGCGGGCGTAGTGTATGCATTACTGGGGCATGGCGAGAAAGCGTTGCCGGCCTGGTTTGCCTCGCTGGCGGATCTGCATACTTCGCAATATCAGGTGCTCACACGTCTGGCGCAGTTCTCACTGGCGCGCGAACCGCATACTGACAAAGTAGAAACCCCCAAAGCGGCGGTGTCGATGGCGAAGAAGGCCTCGTTTGTGGTGGTGGTGATTATTGCGTTGCTCACCATTTATGGGGCATTAGTGTAATGTTGTGCCGATAGCGCTAACGCTTATGCTGCCTACAATGGAAAAATCTGTAGGCCCGGTAAGCGTTAGCGCCACCGGGCAGTGCAACGGCTTAGATCGTATCGGCTGGCGGCACGCCAAAATCAGGCATCCCGTTTTCGTCCCAGCGCACCCGTTTCAGACGCGTATGGCGGTTGGGATCGTACAACGGATCGCCTTCAATTTCGGTGTAATTTCTCGCGTGGTACACCAGTACATCTTCACCTTCCGGCGTTTGCGTAAAGCTGTTGTGTCCCGGCCCATACTGGCGATTTTCATAGCTGGTGGTAAAGACCGGGCGCGGTGATTTATGCCAGTTGGCCGGATCGCGCGGATCGTCGTTTACGTTAATCCACAGTAACCCCATACAGTAGTTTTCATCGGTGGCGCTGGCTGAATAGCTGATAAACAGCTTGTCGCCGTGCGCCAGTACGGCCGGACCTTCGTTAACCCAAAAACCCCGACACTCCCAGTCGTACTCTGGCTTACTGAGTCTTACCGGCTCGCCTTTAATCGTCCACGGATTTTCCAGTTCAGCCAGATAAATATTTGAGTTACCGGCAATATCCGGCGCTTTTTGCGCCCACAGATACCACTGCTTTCCCTGATGATAAAAAGTGGTGGCATCGAGGGCGAAGGTATCAAACGGTGTTTTAATTTGACCTTTCTCCGTCCACTTGCCGGTGAGTGGGTCGGCATCGGCGCACTCCAGGGCAAACATGCGGTGCTGGAACATTCCCAGCTTATCAAGCGCTTGAGTATGGGTAGCGGCAAAATAGATGTACCACTTGCCGTTGATGCGGTGCATTTCCGGTGCCCAGATGAGCTGGCTCATCGGGCCACTTTCCGGTTTGCGCCAGACGACAACGGGGTCGGCGGCGCGCAACCCTTCCAGCGAATCAGCCCGGCGGATTTCCAGCCTGTCATATTCCGGTACGGAGGCAATAAAGTAGTAATCGCTGCCGTCGCGTAAAATAAACGGATCGGCACGTTGTTCAATAAACGGGTTTGGCCAGTTTGCCATCAGGCTTTCCTTACGCTTTCAGCGGCTTTGAGCTCCTGCAACTCACTCAATTCGCGGTAATTAGTGCGACGTTTTTCCAAATCGTCCTGGATTTTTTTCATCAGTTCACGGTCAACTTTCAGCAGACGTACCACGCCTGCGGTAATCAGATAGCCAACGCCGGGGATAACGGTAAACAACAGCATAATACCGTTCATCGCCGAGGCGCTTTGCGCTTTGGCGCTGGCGTCATAACCGTACCAGGAGAGCAAAAAGCCGACCATCGCCCCGGCAATCGCCAGGCCCAGTTTGAGGAAGAACAGGTTACCGGAGAAGCTAATACCGGTAATGCGTTTGCCGGTTTTCCATTCGCCGTAATCATCGACGTCCGCCATCAGCGACCAGTGCAACGGGGAAGGGATCTGATGCAGAATATTGAGCAGGAAGTAGAGCGCCACTATCATCACGGTAGCTTTCGGATCAAAGAAATAGAACGCGCAGGAGAAAATCGCCAGCGCGATATTGGTCCAGAAAAATACCTTCAATTTACACCAGCGATCGGTTAAGACTTTTGCCAGCATACTGCCGATCATCATACCGACCACGCCAAGGCTAATAAAAAGCGTAGCGAAATGGGTGCTTTGTCCCATCACCCAGGTGACGTAATACATGGTCGCCGCCATACGGATAAACCCCGGGCAGACGTTACATAAGGTCAATAGCAGAATGCGTACCCATTGATCGTTTTTCCACACGTCTTTGAAATCATTCTTCATATCATCGTGCGTCGGAACGGCAGGGCGAACGCGTTCGCGGACGCTGGCAAAGCAGAACAGAAACATACCCATGCCGATAATCGCCAGCACGGTCATCGCCAACTGATAGCCTTTGGCTTTGTCGCCGCCGCCAAACCAGTCCACCATCGGCAATAGCGTTAACGATAGCAACAGCGTCGCGATGCCGACTAACACGAAGCGATAAGCCTGACAGGCCACGCGCTCTTTTGGATCGTTGGTGATCACGCCGCCCAGTGAGCAATAGGGAATATTGATGGCGGTGTAGGTCACGGAAAGCAGAAAATAGGTGACGAAAGCATAGACAACTTTGCTGTTATAGCCCCAGTCCGGCGTCGTGAACATCAGCACGCTGAACAGCGCGTAGGGAAATGCAATCCACAGTAGCCAGGGGCGGAAACGACCATATTTACTTTGGGTACGATCGGCAAGCGCGCCCATCACCGGATCGGTAACGGCATCGATAACGCGTACTGAAAGGAGTAAAACACCGACTAACGCCGGGGCAAGACCAAAAATATCCGTATAAAAGTAATTAACAAACAGCATGATAGCGCCAAAAATAATGTTACATCCGGCGTCACCCATGCCATACCCGATTTTCTCTCTTACCGAAAGTCTGCCCTTATCCATTGAGACTTCTCCCCATCAGATGATGGCGGTAATTATTCGCCTGCGAGCTTTTTTTTGCGTAGCAGGATCACGCCGCTGATATGGATAAAATGGTTATACGTGGGAAACTGTGAGGCAGATAACACCCTCCCCGGACGGGGAGGGCGGAAAAGTAACGCCACGATCAGTGGGCTTTCACCGTTTTTGCCGTTTTTTCTTTACACAGGTAGCCGACGCCCAGGATGAGCAGCCATACCGGAATCAGCCACACGGAGATCGCCATACCTGGCGTCATCAGCATAATGATCAATACCGCCGCCATAAACAGCAGGCAGAGAACATTGCCGAACGGATAAAACAGGGCCGGGAAGCGGGTTTTCACGCCCTGCTGCTGTTTCGCGCGACGGAACATCATATGGGCAAGGCTAATCATCGCCCAGTTAATGACCAGCGCGGAGACCACCAGCGCCATCAGCAGTCCGAATGCGGACTCTGGGGCCAGGTAGTTGAGCAGCACGCACAACGCCGTCACGACGGCGGAAACCAAAATGGAGCTCACCGGCACGCCGCGTTTGTCGACGTTCAGCAGCGCTTTCGGCGCATTTCCCTGCTGGGCCAGACCGAACAGCATACGGCTGTTGCAGTAAACGCAGCTGTTATAAACCGATAGCGCGGCGGTGAGAACCACGATATTCAGCGCATTGGCGACAAACGTATCGCCCAGCTCATGGAAGATAAGGACAAATGGGCTGGTATCGGCGGTGACGCGAGTCCATGGCAGCAGCGAAAGCAGAACCGCCAGCGAGCCGATATAAAAAATCAGGATGCGATAGATAACCTGATTAGTGGCTTTGGGGATGCTCTGTTCCGGGTTATCGGCTTCAGCGGCGGTGATCCCTACCAGCTCCAGTCCGCCGAACGAAAACATAATAATGGCCATCATCATCACCAGCCCGGTCCAGCCATGCGGCAGAAAGCCGCCCTGTTCCCACAGGTTGCGCACGGTGGCCTGCGGACCAGCGGTATCGCTGAAGAGTAACCACGCGCCGAACAGAATCATAGCGATGACGGCGATCACTTTAATAATGGCGAACCAAAACTCCATCTCACCGAACACTTTAACGTTGGTCAGGTTGATGGCGTTGATAATCACAAAGAAGGCTGCCGCAGAAGCCCAGGTGGGGATCTCCGGATACCAGAACTGGATATATTTACCCACTGCGGTCAGTTCCGCCATGGCAACTAATACGTACAGCACCCAGTAGTTCCAGCCGGAAGCGAATCCGGCAAAGCCGCCCCAGTATTTATAGGCGAAGTGGCTAAAAGAGCCGGCGACCGGTTCTTCAACCACCATCTCCCCCAGCTGGCGCATAATCAGAAAGGCAATAAAGCCTGCAATCGCATAGCCCAGGATAATTCCTGGCCCCGCCGACTGAATAACGGAGGCGCTTCCCAGGAACAAGCCTGTCCCTATCGCGCCGCCCAATGCGATAAGCTGAATATGGCGGTTTTTCAGGCCGCGCTTGAGCTGCTCGCCGTGCTGCTGACTGTCCATTATAAAACCTCGTGTATCGGGCGCGGTTTATTCATAACGCGCTTATTTTGAACGATGCAGTAGTGCGTGTGTAAGTTTGCAATTCCGATTTTTGTATTGATTTATTTACAAGCTCGTTTTTTAAAATGTCACTTCAACTCTTTCGTCTTGATCAGAATAATGGTATGTGGCCGCGAATGCACCTGCTTTGTGCAGGGGTGATGACGAGTTGCGTAAAAAGAAAGCACTTGTAAATACCTCCTTTTATTTTCCCTTACAGATGTTAATTTGTTTTTATTCATTATTTATGCATAAAAATGCATTTAATCTACTGTTGAATCGGTTCAGATGAGATTTTTTATCGTTTCAAATACGTTAAATCTACCTCCAGGTGGGTAAATTTAACATTTGTGCACAGTTACAGTTTTGAAACATGATTTCTGTAAAATTGTTAAAATGTGCCTCCTTTACTGATTTCAATCAAAACCTGTATGGACAGAAGGTGAATACTTTGTTACTTTAGCGTCACAGACATGAAATTGGTAAGACCAATTGACTCCGGGCAAATGGCTTAAGACAGGAAATCATGGCCTACAGCAAAATCCGCCAACCAAAACTCTCCGATGTGATCGAGCAGCAGCTGGAGTTTTTAATCCTTGAGGGAACATTGCGTCCCGGAGAAAAACTCCCACCGGAACGTGAACTGGCAAAACAGTTCGACGTCTCCCGTCCCTCCTTGCGCGAGGCGATTCAACGTCTCGAAGCGAAGGGATTGTTGCTTCGTCGCCAGGGCGGCGGAACCTTCGTGCAGAGCAGCCTGTGGCAGAGCTTTAGCGACCCGCTGGTGGAACTGCTCTCCGATCACCCTGAATCCCAGTTTGACCTGCTCGAAACGCGCCATGCTCTGGAAGGCATTGCGGCTTATTACGCGGCGCTGCGCAGCACCGATGAAGATAAAGACCGTATTCGCGAGCTGCACCATGCTATTGAGCTGGCGCAAGAGTCCGGCGATCTGGATGCCGAGTCCGAAGCCGTGCTCCAGTATCAAATCGCCGTCACCGAAGCGGCGCACAACGTGGTATTGCTTCATCTGCTAAGGTGTATGGAGCCGATGCTGGCGCAAAACGTGCGGCAGAACTTCGAATTGCTGTATGCGCGTCGGGAGATGCTGCCGCTGGTGAGTACGCATCGCACCCGTATATTTGAAGCCATTATGGCCGGAAAACCAGAAGAAGCGCGTGAAGCGTCACACCGCCATCTGGCGTTTATCGAAGAGATTATGCTGGACAGAAGCCGTGAGGAGAGCCGTCGTGAACGCGCTTTACGCCGCCTGGAACAGCGCAAGAATTAGTTTTTTCTGGCAGAACGTTAACCAGAAGATGTTGTGAATAAAGCGCAAAAATGTGCGCGGCAACTAAATGCCAGGCCCATAAGGCTATTTTATTTGCCATTTTGGTCCTGGGCAGTGCTCACAATCCTCACGTACTACGTGTACGTTCCGGTTGTTCCGCGCTGTCCGTGACCAAACTGGCTGCAACAATTACACCTTATGGGCCAGGCAATAAACGCAGAACCTGTCTTATTAAGCTTTCTGACGAAAGTTTAATGGGACAGGTTCCAGATAACTCAACGTATTAGATAGATAAGGAATACCCCCATGTCAGAACGTTTCCAAAATGACGTGGATCCGATCGAAACTCGCGACTGGCTACAGGCGATCGAATCGGTCATCCGTGAAGAAGGTGTTGAGCGCGCTCAGTATCTGATTGACCAACTGCTTTCTGAAGCTCGTAAAGGCGGCGTGAAAGTCGCGGCAGGCGCAGGGGCCAGTAATTACATCAACACTATTGCCGTTGAAGACGAACCGGAATACCCGGGTAATCTGGAGCTGGAACGTCGCATTCGTTCTGCGATCCGCTGGAACGCCATCATGACCGTGCTGCGCGCGTCTAAAAAAGACCTTGAGTTGGGCGGCCACATGGCGTCCTTCCAGTCTTCCGCCACGATCTATGATGTCTGTTTTAACCATTTCTTCCGTGCGCGCAACGAACAGGATGGCGGCGACCTGGTGTACTTCCAGGGCCACATCTCTCCGGGCATCTACGCTCGCGCGTTCCTGGAAGGTCGTCTGACCCAGGAACAGATGGATAACTTCCGTCAGGAAGTTCACGGCAATGGCCTCTCTTCCTATCCGCACCCGAAACTGATGCCGGAATTCTGGCAGTTCCCGACCGTCTCTATGGGTCTGGGCCCAATCGGTGCTATCTACCAGGCGAAATTCCTGAAATATCTGGAACACCGCGGCCTGAAAGATACCTCTAAACAAACCGTTTACGCCTTCCTCGGCGACGGCGAGATGGATGAGCCGGAATCCAAAGGCGCGATCACCATCGCCACCCGTGAAAAACTGGACAACCTGGTCTTTGTTATCAACTGTAACCTGCAGCGTCTTGACGGCCCGGTCACCGGTAACGGCAAGATTGTTAACGAACTGGAAGGCATCTTTGCAGGTGCTGGCTGGAACGTTATCAAAGTCATGTGGGGCGGTCGTTGGGATGAACTGCTGCGTAAAGACACCAGCGGTAAGCTTATCCAGCTGATGAACGAAACCGTTGACGGCGACTACCAGACCTTCAAATCCAAAGACGGCGCTTACGTACGTGAGCACTTCTTCGGTAAATACCCGGAAACCGCCGCGCTGGTGGCCGACTGGACCGATGAGCAGATTTGGGCGCTGAACCGCGGTGGTCACGATCCGAAGAAAGTCTATGCTGCACTGAAAAAAGCGCAGGAAACCAAAGGCAAAGCGACGGTAATCCTGGCCCATACCATTAAAGGTTACGGCATGGGCGACACCGCGGAAGGTAAAAACATCGCTCACCAGGTTAAGAAAATGAACATGGACGGCGTGCGTTACGTCCGCGATCGTTTCAACGTGCCGGTTGCCGATGCTGATCTCGAAAAACTGCCGTACATTACCTTCCCGGAAGGTTCTGAAGAACACAAGTACCTGCATGAACGCCGTCAGGCGCTGCATGGCTACCTGCCAAGCCGTCAGCCGAACTTCACCGAGAAGTTAGAGCTGCCTCAACTTTCAGATTTCGGCGCGCTGCTGGAAGAGCAAAGCAAAGAGATTTCCACTACGATCGCTTTCGTGCGTGCCCTGAACGTGATGCTGAAGAACAAGTCGATCAAAGATCGCCTGGTACCGATCATCGCCGACGAAGCGCGTACTTTCGGTATGGAAGGTCTGTTCCGTCAGATTGGTATCTACAGCCCGAACGGCCAGCAGTACACCCCGCAGGACCGTGAGCAGGTTGCTTACTACAAAGAAGACGAGAAAGGCCAGATTCTGCAGGAAGGGATCAACGAGCTGGGCGCAGGCGCATCCTGGCTGGCTGCGGCGACCTCTTATAGCACCAACGATCTGCCGATGATCCCGTTCTATATTTACTACTCTATGTTCGGGTTCCAGCGTATCGGCGACCTGTGCTGGCAGGCTGGCGACCAGCAGGCTCGCGGCTTCCTGATCGGCGGGACTTCCGGTCGTACAACGCTGAACGGCGAAGGTCTGCAGCACGAAGATGGTCACAGCCACATTCAGTCGCTGACTATCCCGAACTGTATCTCTTACGACCCGGCTTACGCCTATGAAGTGGCTGTCATCATGCATGATGGTCTGGAGCGTATGTACGGTGAGAAACAAGAGAACGTTTACTACTACATCACCACCCTGAACGAAAACTACCACATGCCGGCCATGCCAGCAGGTGCCGAGGAAGGTATCCGTAAAGGTATCTACAAACTCGAAACCCTTGAAGGTAGCAAAGGTAAAGTTCAGCTGCTGGGCTCCGGTTCTATCCTGCGTCACGTGCGTGAAGCGGCAGAGATCCTGGCGAAAGACTACGGCGTAGGTTCTGACGTGTACAGCGTAACCTCCTTCACCGAACTGGCGCGTGATGGTCAGGATTGTGAGCGCTGGAACATGCTGCACCCGCTGGAAACCCCGCGCGTACCGTACATCGCTCAGGTGATGAACGACGCTCCGGCAGTGGCATCTACTGACTATATGAAACTGTTCGCCGAGCAGGTTCGTACTTACGTACCGGCTGACGACTATCGCGTACTGGGTACGGATGGCTTCGGTCGTTCCGACAGCCGTGAGAACCTGCGTCACCACTTCGAAGTTGATGCTTCTTATGTGGTTGTTGCAGCGCTGGGCGAACTGGCTAAACGTGGCGAAATCGACAAGAAAGTGGTAGCGGATGCGATTACCAAATTCAACATCGATGCAGATAAAGTTAACCCGCGTCTGGCGTAAGAGGTAAAAGAATAATGGCTATCGAAATCAAAGTACCGGACATCGGGACAGATGAAGTTGAAATCACCGAGATTCTGGTCAAAGTGGGCGACAAAGTGGAAGCTGAACAGTCGCTGATCACCGTAGAAGGCGACAAAGCCTCTATGGAAGTCCCGTCTCCGCAGGCTGGCGTCGTGAAAGAGATCAAAGTCTCTGTCGGCGACAAAACTGAGACCGGTGCACTTATCATGATTTTCGATTCCGCCGACGGTGCAGCTGACGCTGCGCCTGCTAAGGCAGAAGAGAAGAAAGAAGCGGCTCCGGCAGCAGCACCTGCTGCGGCAGCGGCGAAAGACGTTCACGTACCGGATATCGGCAGTGACGAAGTTGAAGTGACTGAAGTGATGGTGAAAGTGGGCGACACCGTAGAAGCTGAACAGTCGCTGATCACCGTCGAAGGCGACAAGGCCTCTATGGAAGTGCCGGCGCCGTTCGCGGGCACCGTGAAAGAGATCAAAGTGAACACCGGTGATAAAGTGTCTACCGGCTCACTGATTATGGTCTTCGAAGTGGCGGGCGCAGCGCCTGCCGCAGCAGCACCAGCGAAAGCGGAAGCCGCTCCGGCTGCGGCTGCTCCAGCAGCAGCGACGGGCGTGAAAGACGTTAACGTACCGGACATCGGCGGCGACGAAGTTGAAGTCACCGAAGTGATGGTCAAAGTCGGCGATAAAGTTACCGCTGAACAATCACTGATCACCGTAGAAGGCGACAAAGCCTCTATGGAAGTTCCGGCTCCGTTCGCGGGTACCGTGAAAGAAATCAAGATCAGCACCGGCGATAAAGTGAAAACCGGTTCTCTGATTATGGTCTTCGAAGTAGAAGGCGCAGCGCCTGCGGCCGCTCCGGCTAAACAGGAAGCGGCGGCGCCGGCTCCGGCGGCGAAAGCTGAGAAGCCTGCTGCCCCGGCTGCCAAAGCGGAAGGCAAATCTGAGTTCGCTGAAAACGACGCGTACGTTCACGCTACTCCGCTGATTCGCCGCCTGGCGCGCGAGTTTGGCGTCAACCTGGCGAAAGTGAAAGGCACCGGTCGTAAAGGCCGTATTCTGCGCGAAGACGTTCAGGCTTACGTGAAAGACGCTATCAAACGCGCGGAAGCTGCGCCGGCTGCTGCGGGCGGTGGTATCCCGGGTATGCTGCCGTGGCCGAAAGTGGACTTCAGCAAGTTTGGTGAAGTTGAAGAAGTGGAACTGGGCCGTATCCAGAAAATCTCTGGCGCGAACCTGAGCCGTAACTGGGTGATGATCCCGCACGTTACGCACTTCGACAAAACCGATATCACCGATCTGGAAGCGTTCCGTAAACAGCAGAACGCCGAAGCTGAGAAGCGCAAACTGGATGTGAAATACACGCCAGTGGTCTTCATCATGAAAGCGGTTGCCGCGGCTCTGGAACAGATGCCGCGCTTCAACAGCTCTCTGTCCGAAGACGGTCAGCGTCTGACCCTGAAAAAATACATCAACATCGGCGTGGCGGTTGATACCCCGAATGGCCTGGTGGTTCCGGTCTTTAAAGACGTGAATAAGAAGAGCGTGACCGAGCTGTCTCGTGAACTGACCACCATCTCCAAAAAAGCGCGTGATGGTAAGCTGACCGCTGGTGAAATGCAGGGTGGTTGCTTCACTATCTCCAGCATCGGCGGCCTGGGAACTACCCATTTTGCGCCGATTGTTAACGCGCCGGAAGTGGCTATCCTCGGCGTTTCTAAGTCGGCGATGGAGCCGGTGTGGAATGGGAAAGAGTTTGTGCCGCGTCTGATGATGCCTATCTCTCTTTCCTTCGACCACCGTGTGATCGATGGTGCTGATGGTGCGCGTTTCATTACCATTATCAACAATATGTTGTCTGACATTCGCCGTCTGGTGATGTAAGCGAAAAAGCCGGCCCGACGGCCGGCTTTTTTTTGATAATCTCATGTGTTTTGTGAGGTTATTAGCGAAAGCGATAATTCGTGATCCGTTTGTTGTTTCAAAATTGTTAACAATTTTGTAAGATACGGGCGGATAGAACGACCCGGTGGATGATGGGCGATCAAGTACCCCGGACCGCCGGATACAAATAAAGAGGTCATGATGAGTACTGAAATCAAAACTCAGGTCGTGGTACTTGGGGCGGGCCCGGCAGGCTATTCTGCCGCTTTCCGTTGCGCTGATTTAGGTCTGGAAACCGTAATTGTAGAACGCTACAACACCCTTGGCGGTGTTTGTCTGAACGTCGGCTGTATCCCTTCTAAAGCGCTGCTGCACGTAGCAAAAGTTATCGAAGAAGCCAAAGCGCTGGCTGAACACGGTATCGTCTTCGGCGAGCCGAAAACCGATATCGACAAGATTCGTACCTGGAAAGAGAAAGTGATCACGCAGCTGACCGGCGGTCTGGCGGGTATGGCCAAAGGCCGTAAAGTGAAAGTGGTCAACGGTCTGGGTAAATTCACCGGGGCGAACACCCTGGAAGTGGAAGGCGAAAATGGCAAAACCGTGATCAACTTCGACAACGCGATCATCGCGGCGGGTTCTCGTCCGATCCAATTACCGTTTATTCCGCATGAAGACCCGCGCGTATGGGATTCTACCGACGCTCTGGAACTGAAAGAAGTACCGAAGCGTATGCTGGTCATGGGCGGCGGTATCATCGGTCTGGAAATGGGTACCGTATACCACGCGCTGGGTTCAGAGATCGACGTGGTTGAAATGTTCGACCAGGTTATCCCGGCGGCTGATAAAGATATCGTTAAAGTCTTCACCAAGCGCATCAGCAAGAAATTCAACCTGATGCTGGAAACCAAAGTGACTGCCGTTGAAGCGAAAGAAGACGGTATCTACGTTTCGATGGAAGGCAAAAAAGCCCCGGCTGAAGCGCAGCGTTATGATGCGGTTCTGGTGGCGATCGGTCGTGTGCCGAACGGTAAAAACCTCGACGCGGGCAAAGCAGGCGTGGAAGTTGACGACCGTGGCTTTATCCGCGTGGACAAACAGCTGCGCACCAACGTGCCGCACATCTTCGCTATCGGCGATATCGTCGGTCAGCCGATGCTGGCGCACAAAGGCGTTCACGAAGGTCACGTTGCCGCTGAAGTTATCGCCGGGAAGAAACACTACTTCGATCCGAAAGTTATCCCGTCTATCGCGTACACCGAGCCAGAAGTGGCATGGGTTGGCCTGACCGAGAAAGAAGCGAAAGAAAAAGGCATCAGCTATGAAACCGCCACCTTCCCGTGGGCAGCTTCTGGCCGTGCTATCGCTTCTGACTGCGCAGACGGTATGACCAAACTGATTTTCGACAAAGAATCTCACCGCGTGATCGGCGGGGCGATTGTCGGTACCAACGGCGGCGAGCTGCTGGGTGAAATCGGTCTGGCGATCGAAATGGGCTGTGACGCGGAAGACATCGCGCTGACCATTCATGCGCACCCGACGTTGCACGAGTCCGTCGGTCTGGCTGCTGAAGTGTTCGAAGGTAGTATTACCGACCTGCCGAACCCGAAAGCGAAGAAGAAATAATCTTCTGTAGGTGGCAATGCGCCACCCGATACAAAAAAGCGGCTTTACAGCCGCTTTTTTTATGCATGGCAAATCAGATGTGTCAAATGATGGCGAAGGATAACGAAACCGCAAAATTTATCTTTTCCGCAGCAGTACGTTTTTCAAAGCTTATGCCGTCGGTAGTGCCTTTGTCTGTCATTTTCGACCAACTAATTGTTTCATAAGAAATACCTCTCCTTACTTTGTCATCATCCTGAAATTGGTAACGCTATAAAATAATAGCGAGCTAATTATGAGGTTTGATATATGAAACTTTTTCTGACAACAGCAGCGCTAACTGCGACGTTGATTTCCGGCATGGCATTTGCCAGCGATCCCGTCATCCCCTGGGCGACTAACAGCGGCGGTACGGAAAGCACGCATATTGCGGCAATGGGCGAGGATTTGAATGCGCAGCATCAGCAGATCACCCACACGCATGAAGGCGTATGGGCGGCTAATTCCGGCAGCATTCAGGCTGATGAAGCCGCGCTGACCAGCAACAAGCCGCCGGTACAAGGCCACCCGGAATTAATGCCGCATCAGGGCTAATGATCACGGCCTGGCGATAACGCCAGGCGCTTACGGGTTATTCGGCGACCTGCCATTGCGCGTCTGGCGCAAAACGCGTGATAGCCTGAACTTTACTCTCCGTCTCCTTGCCTAAATCCGCCTGATAAATACGATCGTCCTGGTTGACCATAAAACTCATCACCCCGGTTTCGCCGTAATGCATCGGCCAGGCCAGAAGCGCCGCGCCGTGACCGTCGTTATCGCTGATAGTACGGAAATGGTAGCCGTGATAGCCCTCGTCTGGCGCTGCGGGGCTAAAGTTTGGGCCTAACGGACTGGGGACGTCGCCTGCTTTGGTTGGCCAGTACAGGCCATCTTTTTGGCCTTCGCTACTGATTATCCTGTGCGCCCAGCGATGGTTTTGTAAGTAATAATCCTGCTGCGCATCAACGTAAGCATGCATGGCCTGTAAGGTAGAAAGTTCATTTCGCCCAATAGTACGGGTGAGGATCTCATTCCTGGCTGCCGCCATATCAAAGCGCCAGCCGCCAGTCTCTTTCACCATGGGCACCGGGAGCTGCCAGTCTTCTCGTCCGACATTCAGGTACGCCGTATTGTCTTTTTGTACAATGCGATGGCCTTCGCGCCAGTCACGATTGAAGCGGGCCACGGCCTCGGGATCGGCACCTTCCGGCGGCAGAAATTGCCGCCAGTCATCGCCCAGTAGCGCGGTAAGCTGCGTTTCGTTTTTTCCGGCTACCGCCGCGGCGAAGGCGCTGGCGGCCGCTTCCGGGGAGGGGAACCGTTCCTGCGCGTAGCCCAGCAAGGGTAACGACAGTAACAGAGCGCTTAACATAACCTTTTTCATTATCTGCTCCGGTTAACGGCGATGAAATTCATGATGTTCAGAAAAATGTTCCCGCGCGGCGGCGCGTTGCTCGGTGTTTAAGTGACTGCCGCGACGGCTTTCCAGGCCGCGTAGCTGTTGCGATTGCCATGACGGCGATCGACTGTCGTTCCCGCTAAACACATTGGCGTGCATATTCTGGCGAAATGCCTGACGCTGCTGCGGCGTAGAGGATTCAATACGCTGGCGGGCGGTGTCTCTCTGCTGTTGTGAAACAGGGTGCTGCTGGGCTTTAGCCTTCAGCTCGGAACGATGCTGCTGCGTGGTGGATTTATTCAGTGTCTGCTGCGCCGCCTCGCGACGACTGCTGTTTTGTGTTCCGTCATAGCCACGGTAATTATTACGCTGGGCAATTTGATTTAACTGCTGCGATGCCGCTTTGCGCTGTCTATCGCGGGATGTCTCGCCTGACAGGTTAGCGGGTGATGTATGGCTGCGCTGTTGGAATTGCGTCATGGCCGCCTGGCGCTGACTGTCGCGAGACACTGGCGCTTGCTGCGTTGCGCTTAACCCGCCGCTAACATTGGTGGGATGGAACCGTTGCGCAACGGTATTATTCGGATAGGGGACGCCATTACGCCAGGCGGGATTATGCTGCCAGCCCATCGTTTGGCCCGGCAGGTTTTGCCCGGATATCCGGTTGAAATTATTGACATTGATGTTGATATTATCGCCATTATGTTGATAACCGTTACCACCATGATGGTAATCATCATCATGATGGTCGTCGTCATGGTGGTGATGATCGTCGTCATCCCAGTCTATGCTGCTGAACAACGCATAGGTGGTGGCGACGCCCAGACTATAACCAAAACCTTTAACAAAACTATCGGCAAACTGCTGCCCCGGAGGGGGCGGTAAATACACCGGCGGATAAGCGGTATTGGGCCAGGCGCCATACACCGTCGCGGGGTTATAGTTCGGCACGTACACCACCTGCGGATTCGCGGGTTCAATTTTGATGACGGTCGACGGTGTTGCTGGCGTACTGGCGGATGTGGTGGTGGTTGTTGTCGTGACGGCGGTAGAAGCGCTGGACTTCGGCACGCTGGTGACGGTTTGCTGCGGCGTTGATTTTAGCGAACCGGTTTGTTGAGCGAGCAGACGCAACCTTTGCACCGCATCCATCACATCCTGTGGCTGGGCTAAGAACGCATCGCCCAGGTTTTGCACCCATTGCGGATTCTCGCCCATAAGCGCCATCAACTGGGGAAAGGCGACCAGCGATTTGACGCTGGGGTCCCACGGTTGGCTGGCCACCGCCTGAATAGCGGCATCGCCCTGCAGCGTGGGGTTATCTCGCGACCACTGGACGGCCTGAACCACGTTCGCTGGGTAGGTGGAGGCCATGAGCACCTGAGAAAGCAGGGCATCGGGATAAAGCGCGACAGGCGCGACCCATTGATCAATTTGCGCAGTGGTAAAGGTTGTTTTCGCGACAGGCGCGGGCACAGCGGTCTGCGTTTGCTCAGGGGCGGGAGTCGCCGCCTGCGCGGGCGCTTCGGGAGCGCGGCTTTTAACATACAGTACGCCCGAAGCGGCAAATAACCCGGCACTGCACACAAGGGCAATGAGATGGGGTTTAAAGGGCAACGTCATTTTATCTCTCCCGATTCCCGAGAATCGCTATGGTCATTATGCCTGCCGCCGACGGGGTGCAGTTTCGCGTGAGTATAAAGGGACGATAGTTTAATTTTTAGCTAATGTTGGGATCGGTAACGTTACGTGACGATCTAAGCACGAAATGAGGTAAGCATTTATGGCTGCAGCTCCCGTCTCAGTAGAGCATTAGACCATCCTTAACGATTCAGCCACTTTTTTATGTTGCTTTTTTGTAAACAGATTAACACTTAAAGAAAATCCTGTTATTGTGCCCTATGCGGTACCGGGCATTTACCCTACTAACTACTGTCTCACAGGAGCGTGAAGAGAATCGCCCATCAACAAAAGCGCCGCATTATGACAATGAGAGCGAGGAGATATCGTCGTGCTAGAAGAATACCGTAAGCACGTAGCTGAGCGTGCTGCCCAGGGGATTGTGCCGAAACCTTTAGACGCAACCCAAATGGCTGCGCTTGTCGAGCTGCTGAAGACCCCGCCTGTGGGCGAAGAAGAATTCCTGTTAGACCTGTTGATCAACCGCGTTCCTCCTGGCGTAGATGAAGCCGCTTATGTTAAAGCCGGTTTTCTCGCTGCTGTCGCGAAAGGCGACACCACCTCCCCGCTGGTCTCCCCAGAAAAAGCCATTGAACTGCTGGGCACCATGCAGGGTGGTTACAACATTCATCCGCTGATTGATGCGCTGGACGATGCGAAACTGGCGCCGATTGCTGCCAAAGCGCTGTCCCACACTCTGCTGATGTTCGATAACTTCTACGACGTAGAAGAGAAAGCCAAAGCGGGCAATGAATATGCCAAACAGGTGATGCAATCCTGGGCCGACGCCGAATGGTTCCTGAGCCGTCCGCCGCTGGCGGAAAAAATCACCGTCACCGTTTTCAAAGTGACCGGCGAAACGAATACCGACGATCTCTCTCCGGCGCCGGATGCGTGGTCGAGACCGGATATTCCGTTACATGCGCAGGCGATGTTAAAAAACGCCCGTGAAGGCATTGAGCCGGATCAGCCAGGCGTTGTCGGCCCGATCAAACAAATCGAAGCATTGCAGAAAAAAGGCTACCCGCTGGCTTACGTGGGTGACGTGGTGGGCACCGGTTCTTCCCGTAAATCCGCGACCAACTCCGTGCTATGGTTCATGGGCGATGACATCCCGAACGTGCCGAATAAGCGCGGCGGCGGTTTGTGCCTTGGCGGCAAAATTGCGCCTATCTTCTTTAACACCATGGAAGATGCGGGCGCGCTGCCGATTGAAGTTGACGTTTCTAACCTGAACATGGGCGATGTGATTGACGTCTACCCGTACAAAGGCGAAGTGCGCAATCATGAAACTGGCGAACTGCTGGCAACCTTCGAACTGAAAACCGACGTGCTGATCGACGAAGTGCGTGCCGGTGGTCGTATTCCGCTGATTATCGGCCGTGGCCTGACCACCAAAGCGCGTGAAGCGCTGGGTCTGCCGCACTCTGATGTATTCCGTCAGGCAAAAGACGTGGCAGAAAGCAGCCGTGGCTTCTCTCTGGCGCAGAAAATGGTCGGTCGCGCCTGTGGTGTGAAAGGTATCCGTCCGGGCGCGTACTGCGAACCGAAAATGACCTCCGTCGGTTCTCAGGATACTACCGGCCCGATGACCCGCGACGAGCTGAAAGACCTGGCCTGTCTGGGATTCTCCGCCGATCTGGTCATGCAGTCGTTCTGTCACACCGCAGCCTATCCGAAGCCGGTTGACGTCACCACGCACCACACGCTGCCAGACTTCATTATGAACCGCGGCGGTGTCTCTCTGCGTCCGGGCGACGGCGTGATTCACTCCTGGCTGAACCGTATGCTGCTGCCGGATACCGTCGGTACCGGCGGTGACTCCCATACCCGTTTCCCGATCGGTATCTCCTTCCCGGCGGGCTCAGGCCTGGTGGCGTTTGCCGCCGCGACCGGCGTGATGCCGCTGGATATGCCGGAATCCGTGCTGGTGCGCTTCAAAGGCAAAATGCAGCCGGGCATCACCCTGCGCGATCTGGTACACGCCATCCCGCTGTACGCCATCAAACAGGGCCTGCTGACCGTTGAGAAGAAAGGCAAGAAAAACATCTTCTCTGGCCGCATCCTGGAAATCGAAGGTCTGCCGGATCTGAAAGTCGAGCAGGCGTTTGAGCTGACCGATGCTTCCGCCGAGCGTTCCGCTGCGGGTTGTACCATCAAGTTGAACAAAGAGCCTATCATTGAATACCTGACCTCCAACATCGTCCTGCTGAAGTGGATGATTGCGGAAGGCTACGGCGACCGTCGTACGCTGGAACGCCGTATCCAGGGCATGGAAAAATGGCTGGCGGATCCGCAACTGCTGGAAGCCGATGCTGACGCAGAGTACGCGGCGGTGATCGACATCGATCTGGCGGATATCAAAGAGCCAATCCTCTGTGCGCCGAACGATCCGGACGACGCGCGCCTGCTGTCTGACGTGCAGGGCGAGAAGATCGACGAAGTGTTCATCGGTTCCTGCATGACCAACATCGGCCACTTCCGCGCGGCTGGTAAGCTGCTGGATAGCCACAAAGGCCAGTTGCCAACCCGCCTGTGGGTGGCGCCGCCAACCCGTATGGACGCCGCGCAGCTCACCGAAGAAGGCTACTACAGCGTGTTTGGTAAGAGCGGGGCGCGTATCGAGATCCCGGGCTGTTCCCTGTGTATGGGTAACCAGGCGCGTGTAGCCGACGGTGCGACGGTCGTCTCTACCTCTACCCGTAACTTCCCGAACCGTTTAGGTACCGGTGCGAACGTCTTCCTGGCCTCTGCGGAGCTGGCGGCGGTGGCAGCGCTGATCGGCAAACTGCCGACGCCGGAAGAGTACCAGACCTTTGTGGCGCAGGTGGATAAGACGGCGGTGGATACTTACCGTTACCTGAACTTCGACCAGCTTTCTCAGTACACTGAGAAAGCAGATGGCGTGATTTTCCAGACTGCGGTTTAATTTACATTTTAAGGGGGCTAATTGCCCCCTTTTTATTCATATTATATGTTTCTGTATTTTCTATCTTTTTAAGATGTTGCGTATTTTTATTTTAGCTTCTTCATATTGTAGGTTTTCCTCTCTTAAGTATATATGAACAGCTTTGTGACAATTTGGGCAAAGTAATGCAAAGTCAGTTTTCAATATTCTGTGCTCACCGGTAAAAGTATGTATTGGTATTTTGTGGTGGGCCTCAATATAGTTTTTACCATATTTATCTAAGAATTTAATCTCACAAATATCACAAACCCATTGCGAGTTATCTTTTATTTCATCTATTATTTTTCTATTCCGCTCAGATAACATATGAGTTATGTATTTAATTTTTCCTTCAGTGTGCTCGTTTTTATACAAAATGACGTCATCATTGTCACTATTCTTATCATTTAGACTTGGGAAACTTATCATTTTTTCTAAGATGACTGCTTTTTCTAGTATGTCTATGATTTTAAAGCATCCCTGAAATTCCCATTTGTTAGATGAATCAGTAAATAACAAAATTGGATAGTTGCTTATCGGTTGGTTAATTAGAACCCGGTTCGCAGAATCATTAAAGTTAATGATGCCTTTTGCTGCTTTAAATGAGTAAGAGTATATGGTTTTTTCATTATTTTTCCAGCCATCATCAGCGTAAGAACCATCCTTTGTTTTTATTATTACTGCTTTGATATTGGGATGTTCTCCTATCCAATTTATTCCTTGTTGAGGTGTGTTTTTAATTATCCAATCCTTGCCTTCCCAATTTTCACTGTCATCTTTTTTAGATTTTTGGATGAGCTGGGATAAATTTTGTTTGTTAATTATATCTGAGATAGTTAATGAAAGAAGTTGAGATGGATATTGAATAAGCTTTAAGGTTCCCATTATATTCCTATACTATAAAGTGTATAATAATTATCATTATACATGCTAGCAGTGTAAATTTACTACATTCATAATGATAGCATGGGACGATGCTACTTGTGGAACCAGAATGCAGATAACCCGATCTTCTTATTGATAAATTTACGACAATTAGACGTATCCACTTTTTTTCCTCTACATAGCTGCGATAATTACCCATAGGTACAATGCAGCGGTGACGCATTGCCTTTGTAGAGGAACAGATCATGGATTACGAATTTCTGCGCGACGTTACCGGAGGGGTAAAAGTACGAATGTCGATGGGCCACGAGGTGGTCGGTCACTGGTTTAATGAAGAGGTTAAAGACAATCTCTCGCTACTGGATGAAGTAGAACAAGCCGCGCGTACGGTCAAAGGCAGCGAACGCTCCTGGCAACGAGCAGGGCATGAGTACACGATCTGGATGGACGGCGAAGAAGTGATGATTCGCGCCAATCAGCTGGATTTTTCCGGCGATGAGATGGAAGAGGGGATGAGTTATTACGATGAAGAGAGTTTATCCCTGTGCGGCATGGAGGATTTTCTGCGGGTCGTCGCCGCGTATCGGGAATTCGTCAGTAAAGCCTGACCCTCTCTTCGTTATTGTCCCACAACGCCAGTCGACGGACAGTTGGGGGCGGTAGCGGAAACGAAATCACCACACATTCCAGCCGGGAGTATCCCGGCTTTTTTATAGCAGAATGATTTTTTGATTTTTATTAATCATTTTAAAACTGTGATCTGACGCGTTTTTGATCTTAATTTGATTGAATATAATCGTTATGATTTTATTCAATCACAACAAGCAACAGGCGGTAAGACCATGAACATCAAAAAAGCAATAGAGCGCGTACCCGGCGGCATGATGGTCGTACCGCTCGTTATTGGCGCAGTCATTAACACCTTCGCTCCACAGGCGCTTGAGATCGGCGGTTTTACCACCGCCTTATTTAAAAACGGCGCGGCGCCGCTGATTGGCGCTTTTCTGCTGTGTATGGGAGCCGGTATCAGTGTGAAAGCCGCGCCCCAGGCGTTATTGCAGGGCGGGACGATTACGCTCACTAAGTTGCTTGTCGCCATCGGGATTGGCCTGGGCGTGGAGCATCTTTTCGGCGCGGAGGGTATTTTTGGCCTGAGCGGCGTGGCGATTATCGCGGCGATGAGCAATTCAAATGGCGGACTTTATGCTGCGCTGGTAGGCGAATTCGGCAATGAGCGCGACGTCGGCGCTATCTCTATTTTGTCTCTTAATGATGGCCCTTTCTTTACGATGATTGCGCTGGGCGCGGCAGGGATGGCGAACATTCCCATTATGGCGCTGGTGGCGGTGCTGGTTCCGCTGGTTGTCGGCATGATCCTCGGCAATCTTGATCCTCATATGCGCGATTTTTTGACCAAAGGCGGCCCGCTGCTCATTCCTTTCTTTGCTTTTGCGCTGGGGGCGGGCATCAACCTGGAAATGTTACTGCAAGGCGGACTTGCCGGAATTCTGCTCGGCGTGCTGACAACGTTCGTTGGCGGTTTCTTTAATATTCGCGCAGATCGTCTGGTTGGCGGAACTGGCATTGCCGGGGCGGCGGCCTCCAGCACCGCGGGTAATGCCGTTGCGACGCCGCTGGCTATTGCGCAGGCCGACCCTTCGCTCGCCGAGGTGGCCGCTGCTGCCGCTCCGCTGATTGCCGCCTCGGTGATCACCACGGCAATCCTGACGCCAGTGTTGACCTCCTGGGTTGCGAAAAAACAGGCGCGTCAGGCTTCTTTGGAGAAAAACGCATGAAAATGATAGTTATCGCCGATGATTTTACCGGATCGAATGATACCGGCGTCCAGTTGGCGAAGAAGGGGGCGAGAACGGAAGTTATGTTGAGCGCGTCGCAAAAACCGTCCCGCCGCGCCGATGTGTTAGTCATTAACACCGAAAGCCGGGCGATGCCCGCAGATCAGGCGGCATCTGCCGTTTATGCCGCGCTTTCCCCGTGGTGTGAGACATCGCCAGCGCCGCTGGTGTACAAAAAAATCGACTCCACATTTCGCGGCAATATCGGCGCCGAAGTGACGGCGGCCATGCGCGCCAGTCAGCGAAAACTGGCCGTTATCGCCGCCGCGATCCCTGCGGCCGGACGCACGACGCTTGAAGGAAAATGTCTGGTTAATGGCGTCCCGCTACTGGAAACCGAATTTGCCAGCGATCCGAAAACGCCCATTGTCTCTTCCCGTATTGCCGAGATAGTGGCGTTGCAAAGTGAGATCCCTGTGTATGAAGTCTTTTTGCAGGATGTCCGACGCGGTGGGTTAAGCGCCTTACTTACGGCTTATGCGGCTGAGGGCGAAGGGATTATCGTCGTGGATGCGGTAGAAGAGCGGGACCTGACGTTGATTGCGCAAGCGGCGTGCGAACAACCGTCGATGCCGCTGCTCGTCGGCGCAGCTGGTCTGGCGAATGCGTTGCCGGTTGAACTTTTTATGCAAGACCGGCAGCGGCTACCGGTACTGGTGGTAGCCGGTTCGATGAGCGAAGCCACGCGACGTCAGGTGGATAATGCGCTGTGCCGGGGACGTGCGGAGGTCGTGGATATCGATGCCGCGCGCATGGTGTCGGATAGCGCGGAGCAGGAAATCGCATCTGTCGTAGAGCAGGCCTGCGCGCTGTTAAGTCAGCATCGACATACGATTTTACGCACCAGCCGTCGCGCAGAAGATCGACAGCTAATCGACGCGCTATGCGAAAAATCCGCGATGAGCCGTCAGCAATTGGGCGAGCGACTGAGCCAGCGGCTTGGCGTCGTCACGTTAAACATTATCGAGCAGGCGCGGATTGGCGGGTTGTTTCTGACCGGCGGCGATATCGCTACCGCCGTCGCCGGCGCGCTTGGCGCTGAAGGTTATCGCATTCAGAGCGAGGTGGCGCCCTGTATTCCCTGTGGAACGTTTGTAAACAGCGAAATTGACGATCTGCCGGTCATTACCAAAGCGGGCGGATTCGGTTCAGACAGTACGTTGTGTGACGCGCTTTATTATATTGAGGAGATGTATTGTGGAGACTAAAACCGTTGCCATTACCATGGGCGATCCAGCGGGCATTGGGCCGGAAATTATTGTTAAAGCGCTAAGCGAAGACGGTCTCAACGGCGCGCCGCTGGTGGTTATTGGATGCCTCGCAACGTTGAAACGTTTACAGGCGAAGGGCATCACGCCGAACGTCGAGTTACGGGCCATTGAACGGGTCGCCGAAGCGCGTTTTGCGCCCGGCATCATTCATGTGATTGATGAGCCGCTGGCGCAGCCGGAGGCGCTGGAGGCTGGGAAAGTTCAGGCGCAGGCGGGGGATTTAGCGTATCGCTGCGTGAAGCGCGCCACCGAGTTAGCGTTACGAGGCGACGTACAGGCTATCGCTACCGCGCCGCTGAATAAAGAGGCGCTGCACCTGGCGGGGCACAACTATCCGGGCCATACCGAGCTGCTCGCGACCCTGACCCATAGCCGCGATTACGCGATGGTACTTTACACCGATAAACTAAAAGTGATTCACGTTTCAACGCATATCGCGCTGCGTAAATTCCTTGATACGTTAAGTACAACGCGTGTCGAAACGGTGATTGGTATTGCTGATACTTTCCTCAAGCGTGTGGGTTACGTTAAACCGCGTATCGCCGTGGCAGGCGTGAACCCTCATGCGGGCGAGAATGGCCTGTTTGGCGATGAAGAGACGCGTATCCTGACGCCAGCCATTACCGATGCCCGCGCAAAAGGTATGGACGTTTATGGGCCGTGCCCGCCGGATACTGTATTTCTCCAGGCTTATGAGGGACAGTATGATATGGTGGTGGCGATGTATCATGATCAGGGGCATATTCCGTTGAAATTGCTTGGCTTTTATGATGGCGTGAATATCACCGCAGGGCTGCCGTTTATCCGGACTTCTGCCGATCATGGCACCGCATTTGATATCGCCTGGACGGGAAAAGCAAAATCTGAGAGCATGGCCGTATCGATCAAACTGGCAATGCAACTGGCATAATTCCCTGTTATGAAAGGACAACACCGTCTGGATCTCATTGTGGCGTATCTGAAAAACCATACGCTGGTTACGGTAGAACAGCTGGTTGAGGCGGTTGACGCATCGCCAGCCACTATCCGTCGCGATTTGATCAAGCTGGATGAGCAGGGCGTGATCAGCCGTAGTCATGGCGGCGTGGCGCTGCGGCGTTTTGAACCCGCTCAGCCCACCACCAATGAAAAACAACTGCGATCGCCCGCTGAAAAACGGGCGATCGCACGCGTTGCCGCATCGCTGGTGAATGCTGGCGATGCCGTCGTGCTGGATGCCGGTACGACAATGATGGAGCTGGCGAAATGCTTAACCCATCTTCCGCTGCGGGTCATCACCGTCGATCTGCATATTGCGCTGTTTTTAGCTGAGTTCCGGCAAATTGAAGTGACGATTGTCGGCGGTCGTATCGATGACAGCAGTCAGTCCTGTATCGGTGAGCATGGGCGTAAGCTGTTGCGCAGCGTTTACCCGAACATCGCGTTTATGAGCTGTAATTCATGGGGGGTAAAAACGGGCGTGACGACCCCAACGGAAGATAAGGCCGGGCTTAAACAGGAGATTATTGCTAATGCGCAGCGCAAAGTGTTGCTGGCGGACAGCAGTAAGTATGGCGCGCATTCGCTCTTTAATGTGGTGCCGCTTGAGCGCTTTAATGATGTGATTACTGACGTCAATCTGCCGCCGTCAGCGCAGGTTGAACTGAAAGGGCGCGCTTTTGCGCTAATGCTGGTGCAGCCGGAGTGACAGCGCCGTCAGGCGCTGCCAGTGGTGAATCAGACCGCAGAAATATTGCGGCCGTAGTAAATCTCGCGCATCTCTTTCCACAGCGCGGCGGTGATCTCCTGGCGTTCGGTTTCAGTGAGATCTTCCGGTTTGGTGTGAAACATGTAGTGCTTAAGATCGAACTCTTTAAGCAGCATCTTGGTATGGAAAATATTTTCCTGATACACGTTTACATCCACCATGTCATACAGCGACTTCATATCTTCCGACATAAAATTCTGAATGGAATTAATCTCATGATCGATAAAGTGTTTCATACCGTTGACATCGCGCGTAAAGCCGCGCACGCGGTAATCGATGGTGACGATATCAGACTCTAGCTGGTGGATCAGGTAATTGAGCGCTTTTAGCGGTGAAATCACCCCGCAGGTTGACACTTCGATGTCGGCGCGAAAGGTGCAAAGCCCGCCTTCCGGATGGCTTTCCGGATAGGTATGCACACAGATATGGCTCTTATCGAGGTGCGCCACCACGGTTTCCGGCAGCGGGCCGGGATGTTCGGTTTGATCGATAAGTTTCGGGTCGACTGGCTCTTCGCTCACCAGAATCGTGACGCTGGCGCCCTGGGGTTCATAATCCTGACGGGCGATGTTCAGGATGTTCGCGCCGATAATGGAGCATGTCTCCGACAGGATCTCGGTCAGTCGGTTGGCGTTATAGAGTTCATCGATATAGGCGATATAGCCATCGCGCTCTTCTGCGGTTTTGGCGTAGCAGATATCGTAAATACAAAAACTCAGGCTTTTCGTCAGATTGTTAAAGCCATGCAGTTTCAGCTTTTTCAATTTTTATCACCTCCTTAACGTCACTGTGCGGACAGTGCGTCATGTAGATATTGCGGTAGCGCAAATGCAGCGGCATGAATAGCCGGGTTGTAATAGCGGCATTTGAGGCCAGCGGCATGAAAACGCGCCTGAATAATTTCGCTCGACAGGTGGCGAAGAGCGTCGTTGTCCGTCGCCCAGGCGAAGGTCATAATGCCGCCGTAATAGGTCGGAATCGCCGCCTGGTAGAAGCCGACATCGCTGAAGTAATGACTCAGCTTGCGGTGGCTGTCGAGCGCTTCATCCTGTTGCAGGAAGCACACGCCGTTCTGGGAGACAAAAATGCCGCCCGGATTCAGGCAACGCTTACAGCCTTCATAAAAGGCGGAGGTAAACAGGCTTTCGCCGGGGCCTATCGGATCGGTACAGTCGGAAATGATCACATCAAAGGTCTGATGGGTCTGATTGACGAAATTCACGCCGTCGTCGATCACCAGCGTAAAGCGCGGATCGTCGTAGCTGCCGGCATTGTGGTTGGGTAAATACTGGCGGCAAAACGAGACTACGCCAGCGTCTATCTCTACCATGGTGATGGTTTCGACGTTTTTATGCCGGGTAACTTCACGTAGCATTGCGCCGTCGCCGCCGCCGATAATCAGAACGTGTTTCGCATGACCGTGCGCCAGCAGCGGGACGTGGGTCATCATTTCATGATAAATAAACTCGTCGCGTTCGGTGGTCTGTACCACGCCGTCCAGCGCCATCACGCGGCCAAAAGCGGCGTTTTCAAAGATGATTAAATCCTGGTGATCGGTTTTTTCATGATACAGAACGTTGTCTACGGCAAAGTACTGACCAAACTGGTCGTGTAGCGTTTCATGCCACATCGTATTTTCGGCCATTGGCTGATACCTCCATTGTTAACACCCGTAAAAAAAGGGCGCAACATCATAGCTAACAATGACCGTGGATGCACGGTCATTATTTCAGCAATAGGATCGCGGAGGATTATTTAACGTAGGCTAACAGGCTCAGAGAATCGCGGGCCAGAGCTTTGCATTTTTTAGCGACCGGAATACCGATGCCGCTAAGATCGCGGTAGCTGTCTTCGCCCAACGATTTCATATCGAAGGTGTCGTAGTTACTCAGGTCCCACTGATTTTGCTGGGCAAAAAAGACCAGCGCACGGCGAATCTGACTGTTGGGTAAATTTTGGTAACCACAGTCATTTTTCAGAAAAACGAAAACCGCCGTTAAATCGGCCATATCTTCAGCTTCGGATTCAGTAAGCGCATAGCTATTTGCGCATAAGGCCATCAGGCTGCCAAACAACACGGGTCTGAAAAACGTCTTCATTGCTTCTACCACGGCATCAGGGAAAGTCAACGTTAGCATACTGAGAACGTAGCGACGACTTTTATTATCAGGATTGGTCGCGGCGTTTTCATTCTTATTGTATTGCTGTCAGGAATGGTAAAGACGTGTTGCTGGCTTGACCTTCCCGTTAGGGCAGGGTCTAAGCTTAGACACCCGCCTGTTCATTATAAGGAAATGATTATGTTACGCCGTGATTTCTTAAAATATTCAGTGGCGCTGGGGGTTGCATCAGCGCTGCCGCTGTGGAGCCGCGCCGCTTTTGCCGCCGAACGTCCCGCGTTGCCTATTCCTGACCTGTTAACGGCAGATGCGAGCAACCGTATGCAGTTAATTGTTAAAGCCGGACAGTCGACATTCGCCGGTAAGAACGCAACAACCTGGGGCTACAACGGTAATTTGCTGGGGCCAGCGGTACAGCTTCACAAAGGAAAAAGCGTGACCGTTGATATCCATAACCAACTGGCCGAAGACACGACGCTTCACTGGCATGGTCTGGAGATTCCAGGCATCGTCGACGGCGGTCCGCAGGGGATTATTCCCGCAGGCGGAACCCGCACGGTGACGTTTACGCCGCAGCAACGCGCCGCGACCTGCTGGATTCATCCGCACAAACACGGCAAAACCGGGCGCCAGGTGGCGATGGGCCTTGCCGGACTGGTGCTGATTGAAGATGACGAGATTCGCAAATTGCGCCTGCCGAAACAGTGGGGCATCGACGATGTACCGGTGATCATTCAGGACAAACGTTTCTCCGCCGATGGCCAGATTGATTATCAACTGGATATTATGACCGCCGCCGTCGGCTGGTTTGGCGATACGCTGCTGACCAATGGCGCTATCTATCCGCAGCATTCCGCGCCGAAAGGCTGGCTACGTCTGCGCTTGCTAAATGGCTGTAATGCGCGTTCTCTGAATATCGCCGCCAGCGATAATCGCCCGCTTTATGTGATCGCCAGCGACGGCGGCCTGCTGGCGGAGCCGGTGAAAGTCACCGAACTGCCGTTATTAATGGGCGAGCGTTTTGAAGTGCTGGTGGATATCAGTGACGGGAAAGCCTTTGATCTGGTGACCCTGCCGGTCAGCCAGATGGGAATGGCGATCGCTCCGTTTGATAAACCGCATCCGGTAATGCGTATCCAGCCGCTGCGGATTACCGCCTCCGGTACGCTGCCGGATACGTTGACGAAGATGCCGGCGTTGCCGTTGCTGGAAGGGCTGACGGTGCGCAACCTGAAACTGTCGATGGACCCGCGTCTTGATATGATGGGGATGCAAATGCTGATGAAGAAATATGGCGCTCAGGCGATGAGCGGCATGGATCATGACAGCATGAACGCGCATATGCAGGACGGCAATATGGGGCATGGCGAAATGGATCATGGCAACATGGATCACAGCGGGATGAATCATGGCGCGATGGGCAATATGAATCACGGCGGAAAATTCGACTTCCATAACGCTAACTTTATCAACGGCCAGGTCTTCGATATGAACAAACCGATGTTCGCGGCGCAAAAAGGCCGACATGAACGTTGGGTGATTTCCGGCGTGGGTGACATGATGCTGCATCCTTTCCATATTCACGGCACCCAGTTCCGTATTTTGTCAGAGAACGGCAAAGCGCCAGCGGCGCACAGAACGGGCTGGAAGGATACGGTACGCGTTGAGGGGGGGATCAGCGAAGTGCTGGTCAAGTTCGATCACGACGCGCCGAAGGAACATGCCTATATGGCGCACTGTCATCTGTTAGAACATGAAGATACGGGAATGATGTTAGGATTTACGGTCTGACCGATGTCTGCGACGCAGGCCGGGTAAGGCGAAACCGCCACCCGGCACAATGCCCGGCATACGCCGGGCATTAATGGTTATTTCGCGTCGTCAGGCAAAGCATAGGCCACGATATAGTCGCCCATCTTCGTACCAAACGAACCGTGGCCTCCGGCAGAAACGACCACGTACTGCTTACCGTTTACCTCATAGGTCATCGGCGTTGCCTGGCCTCCGGCGGGTAAACGTCCCTGCCACAGTTTTTCCCCGTTGCTCATGTTATAAGCGCGCAGGTAGTTGTCGGCGGTCGCGGCGATAAACAACACGTTACCGGCGGTTGAGATTGGCCCGCCCAGCATTGGCATCCCCATGTTGAACGGCACCGGAACCGGCATCGGGAACGGCATACTGTCGCGCGGCGTCCCTATACGTTTCTTCCACACGATTTCATTGGTCTTCAGATCCAACGCGGAAATATAGCCCCAGGCCGGTTGTTTACACGGCAGGCCAAACGGCGAAAGGAACGGATTCAGCGTGACGCCGAATGGTACGCCGTACTGTGGCTGAATACCCGCTTCTGTACCAGTACCTTTCGCGTCTTTCGGCGGCTCCATCGGATTACCCGGGCCGCGTGGGATCAGCTTCGAGACAAACGGCAGCGCCATCGGGTTAGCGATAGCGACCTGACGGTCTGGATCGACGGAAATACCGCCCCATTCAAACATCCCCAGGTTGCCAGGGAATACCAATGTTCCCTGCTCGGACGGCGGGGTGAAGATACCTTCATAGCGCAACTGGTGGAACATGACGCGGCACACCAGTTGGTCGAACATGGTCGCGCCCCACATATCCGCGCCGGAGAGATCTTTTTTCGGGCGGAAGGTTAAATCAGAGAACGGCTGAGTTTTGGCGACGTAATCGCCTTTTGCCGCGCCCTGCGGGACCGGTTTTTCCGGGGCGGGCACGACCAGCTCGCCATTACGTCTGTCCAGCACAAAGATATTACCGGTTTTCGCTGGCGCATAGATAACCGGAACGGTAGTACCGTCAACGGTAATATCCGCCAGCGTCGGCTGTGCCGGCAGGTCCATATCCCACAGATCGTGATGGACGGTCTGATAACTCCAGGCCAGTTTCCCGGTGGTGGCATTCAGCGCCAGGATGGAGCTGGCATAACGTTCCTGCTCCGGCGTGCGGTTACCGCCCCAGATATCCGGCGTGGTCACGCCCATCGGCAGATAGACCAGATCCAGTTTCGCATCATAGGCGGCAGGCGCCCAGGAGTTCGGCGAGTTAAAGGTAAAAGCGTGCTCATCGGCTGGAATCGCGTTCGGATCTTTCGCCCCAGGATCGAAGGCCCACAGTAGTTTACCGCTATTAACATCAAAACCACGGATAACGCCGGACGTTTCGCGGGTAGAGAAGTTATCCGTGACCGAACCGGCAATGACAATTGTTTTATCGGTGATAATCGGCGGCGACGTCGGTTCATACAGTCCCGGCGTGGTATCCGGCATATTGGTTTGCAGATTCAGGACGCCTTTGTTGGCGAAGGTTTCACACAGCTTGCCGGTTTCGGCATTCACCGCGAAAAGGCGACCGTCGTTGACCGGGAGGATAATACGGCGCGGACAGTCGGCGATGACCTCCGGCGAGGCGGTATCCGCTTTGGCCTCATGATAAGAGACGCCGCGGCAGGTCACATGCTGGAAAGACGAATCGGTCTTCAACTGAGGATCAAAATGCCACTTCTCTTTACCGCTGGCGGCGTCCAGCGCGAACAGACGCTGGTGAGCTGTACACAGATAAAGCGTATCGCCGACTTTAATCGGGGTCACTTCGTTGGTGATTTCACCCGGATCGTTGGGTTGTTTCAGATCGCCGGTGCGGAAGACCCACGCTTCTTTCAGTTGGTGAACGTTATCCGCAGTGATCTGTTTCAGCGGTGAATAGCGTTGGCCTTCCTGATTGCGCCCATAGGCCGGCCAGTCTTCGTCGGCGATCGACGAGCTTGTTGCGGCGGGTGTGGCGTCGGCGCGAAGCGTACCGTTGATCTCCTGCGGGTCGTTGAAGCCGGCCCAGGTCAGAATGCCGCCGCTAATCAGCAGCGCCACGACCAGCGCCGCCACTGCGCCGCTGGAAGGAACCACCAGCCGATGCCAGACAAACGGCAATATTAGCCAGATGCCGAAAAACACCAGAATATCGCTACGCGGCGTGAGCGCCCAGAAGTCGAACCCGACTTCCCACACGCCCCAAATCATTGTCGCCAGCAGCAGGGCGGCATACAGCCACAGTGCGGCACGTTTACTGCGCCATAGCAATCCGGCCACAACCAGCATCACGAGGCCCGCGATGGGGTAGTACCAGGAACCGCCAATAGCAACCAGCCAGACACCTCCGATAAGAAGATACAGCCCACAAAGTGCTGCAAAGAGGGCCGTCAGCGTCACGAGTAATCGTGGCGATCGTGCGTTATTTTCTGCCATAAAAAGACACCATCCCAAATTGTTAATTTTTTAGTAGCAATTAAGTATAGGAATTAACATGTGTGATCGTCATCACAAAATGAGCTTTCTTATCAAATGCCGCGAATGAATACGTTTGCTGTTATACTGCGTGCCTTGCGCGTCAATGCGGCGTTATTAGTCACCGGCATTGAGTGATTTGTTTTTAAATCATATGGTTATAAATATGAAACATACTGTTGAAGTCATGATCCCCGAAGCGGAGATCAAAGCACGTATTGCCGAGCTGGGTCGTCAGATTACCGAACGTTATAAAGACAGCGGCAGTGAAATGGTGCTGGTAGGTCTGTTGCGTGGCTCATTTATGTTTATGGCGGACCTGTGCCGTGAAGTTCAGGTTCCTCATGAAGTCGATTTTATGACCGCCTCCAGCTATGGTAGCGGCATGTCCACCACCCGCGACGTGAAAATCCTCAAAGATCTGGATGAGGATATTCGTGGTAAAGACGTGCTGATTGTCGAAGACATTATTGATTCCGGTAATACGCTGTCGAAGGTCCGTGAAATCCTGGGCCTGCGCGAGCCGAAATCGCTGGCGATTTGTACGCTGCTGGATAAACCTTCTCGCCGCGAAGTGGACGTGCCGGTTGAGTTCGTTGGCTTTTCGATTCCGGACGAATTTGTAGTCGGTTACGGTATCGACTACGCTCAGCGTTATCGCCATCTACCGTATGTTGGTAAAGTGGTGCTGCTGGACGAGTAAGCGCAGAAATGCCGGATGGCGTCGCTAAAGCGACTTATCCGGCCTATAGCTAATGGCTTATTGGTGGGGAATGTATTTCAGACTTAGGGCGGAAATACCCTTATGATAGCCGTTCTCCAGCGTTTCTCTGTTGGTGGCGGTGACGTCAAGATCGCGCAGCAGGCCATCATTGATACTGTACGCCCAGCCGTGAATGGTCACATTCTGCCCGCGTTTCCACGCTGACTGCATAATGGTGGAATGCCCCAGGTTATAGACCTGCTCCATGACGTTCAATTCATAGAGCGCGTCCAGACGTTGCTCTTCGGGCATTTTTCCCAACAGCGAGCTATGTTTAAGCCAGATGTCGCGGATATGCAGCAGCCAGTTATTAATCAAGCCCAGCTCAGGGTTTTCTACCGCAGCCTTGATACCGCCGCAACCGGAGTGGCCGCAAATGATAATATGCTCAACTTCCAGAACATCTACCGCATACTGAACCACGGAGAGACAGTTCAGATCGGTGTGAATAACCAGGTTAGCCACATTACGGTGAACAAACAATTCGCCCGGTTCAAGCCCGGTTAAACGCTCTGCGGGAACGCGGCTGTCGGAACATCCAATCCATAGAAAGCGCGGTTTTTGCGCTTGCGCCAGTTTCTCAAAAAATCCGGGGTCCTCTTCCACCAGCATTTTTGACCATAGTGCATTGTTGCTGATGAGTGTATCTATGTCTTTCATGGAAGTTAACGACCTGTAACCAAATAAGTGCGTTGGGCTAATATAGGGCAACTCCGTAATTATTTAAACCATATATAAAGTGTAAGAACGTAAAGTAAGTGAGAATTTATGACCATTGCGCTGGAACTTCAACAACTTAAAAAAACCTATCCCGGCGGCGTTCAGGCGCTGCGCGGCATAGATTTGCAGGTCGAAGCGGGGGATTTTTACGCGCTTCTGGGGCCAAATGGAGCAGGGAAATCGACCACCATCGGTATTATCAGCTCATTGGTTAATAAAACGTCCGGGCGCGTTAACATTTTTGGTTACGACCTGGAAAAAGACGTGGTTAACGCCAAGCGACAGCTTGGACTGGTGCCACAGGAGTTTAACTTTAACCCGTTTGAAACGGTGCAACAGATCGTAGTGAATCAGGCCGGTTATTACGGCGTGGAGCATAAAGAGGCGGTTTTACGTAGCGAAAAGTATTTAAAACAGCTCGATCTGTGGGAAAAACGTCATGAACGCGCGCGGATGCTCTCCGGTGGGATGAAGCGCCGCCTGATGATCGCCCGCGCATTGATGCATGAGCCTAAACTATTGATTCTCGACGAGCCGACGGCGGGCGTCGATATCGAATTGCGTCGCTCGATGTGGGGGTTCCTGAAAGACTTAAACGCCAAAGGCACCACGATTATTCTTACCACCCACTATCTGGAAGAGGCAGAAATGCTGTGCCGCAATATCGGTATTATTCAGCACGGCGAGCTGGTGGAAAATACTTCCATGAAAAATCTGCTTTCAAAGCTGAAATCGGAGACATTTATTCTGGATTTAGCGCCAAAAAGCCCGCTACCTAAGCTTGCAGGTTATCAATATCGTCTGGTGGATACCTCGACTCTGGAGGTGGAAGTGTTACGCGAGCAGGGGGTTAACAGTGTCTTTAGCCAACTGAGCGAGCAGGGGGTTCAGGTATTAAGTATGCGTAATAAAGCCAACCGTCTGGAAGAACTGTTTGTGTCGCTGGTGCATGAAAAACAAGGAGATCGCGCATGATGCAGCTTTACTGGGTTGCCCTTAAAAGCATCTGGGCGAAAGAGATCCACCGCTTTATGCGGATCTGGGTGCAAACGCTGGTGCCGCCTGTCATCACCATGACGCTCTATTTTATTATTTTCGGTAACCTGATCGGTTCGCGCATCGGCGAAATGCATGGCTTTAGCTATATGCAATTTATTGTGCCGGGCCTGATTATGATGGCGGTCATTACTAACTCCTACGCCAATGTGGCCTCCTCGTTCTTTAGCGCCAAGTTTCAGCGCAATATTGAGGAACTGCTGGTCGCGCCGGTGCCAACGCACGTGATCATCGCCGGATTTGTCGGCGGCGGCGTGGCGCGCGGGCTGTGCGTGGGGATTCTGGTGACGGCGATTTCGCTCTTTTTCGTGCCTTTCCAGGTGCATTCCTGGGTATTTGTCGCGCTAACGCTGATTCTGACCGCGATTCTGTTCTCGCTGGCCGGACTGCTGAACGCCGTGTTTGCGAAAACCTTTGACGATATCAGTCTGATCCCGACCTTTGTGCTGACGCCGCTGACCTACCTCGGCGGGGTATTTTACTCGCTGACGCTGCTGCCGCCGTTCTGGCAAGGGTTGTCGCACCTGAACCCGATCGTCTACATGATCAGCGGTTTCCGTTATGGTTTTCTGGGTATCCATGATGTGCCGCTGGTGACAACGTTTGGCGTACTGGTGATCTTTATCGCTGCTTTCTATCTGCTGTGTTGGTCGCTGATCCAGCGCGGACGCGGTTTGCGTAGCTGATACGATTCTCCTCTTCTCCTGGAGGGAAGAGGAGACTTTTGACGGCTGTCATCATTCCTGATTGGTAACCCTGATAAACTACTTGCCTGCTAAGGAGGTAGGCTATGTTAGGTTGGGTGATTACCTGCCATGACGATCGTGCACAGGATATGCTTGATCGCCTGGAGAGAAAAAATGGTCCGCTGGCGCAATGCCGGGCGGTCAATTTTTGGCGCGGTCTGAGCTCAAACATGCTGAGCCGCATGATGTGTGATGCCCTCCATGCCACCGATTCCGGTGAAGGCGTGATATTTTTAACCGACATTTCCGGCGCGGCGCCTTATCGTGTAGCGTCGCTGATGAGCCATAAACATCCTCAATGTGAAGTTATTTCAGGCATTAGCTATTCATTGATAGAGGAAATGATTCCTTTGCGAGAGTCGATGAGCAGTTCAGCATTTCGCGACCAGATTGTCGCGCTTGGCGCGCCGGATGTCACCAGTCTCTGGCATCAGCAGCAGAAAAATCCGCCTTTTGTATTGCTGCATGATTTGTATGAGTTTTGATCAATACCATTGACGACGCTTTTGCTACAATAACGGCGTTTTTTCGCCTCGGTTATGATATATGGTTATGCGCGTTGTTCTTATCTTGCTGTTCTTTTTCGCCGGTAATGTGTTGGCTGCCTTGCCCGCTCGTTATATGCAAACGACGAAAGATGCCGCCATCTGGTCGCAGATTGGCGACAAAATGGTGACCGTAGGGAATATCCGCGCCGGACAAATTCTTTCCGTAACGCCTGTTGCGGTTGATTATTATGCCTTTAAATTTGGCTTCGGTGTGGGGTTTATCGATAAAGGCCATCTGGAACCCGTGCAGGGAAAACAAAAAGTGGAAGATGGGCTGGGCGATCTTAACAAGCCGCTCAGCAATCAGAATCTGGTGACCTGGAAGGACACGCCGGTGTATAACGCGCCGGACATCAGTAGCGCCCCGTTTGGCGTATTGGTGGATAATTTGCGTTACCCCATTATTAGCAAGCTGAAAGGCCGGCTACATCAAACCTGGTATCAGATCCGTATTGGCGACAGGCTGGCTTATGTCAACGCCATGGATGCGCAGGAAGACAACGGCATTCCGATTTTGACCTATCATCACATTTTACGTGATGAAGAGAATACCCGTTTTCGCCATACCTCCACCACGACTTCGGTTCGGGCATTCAGCAACCAAATGACCTGGCTTCGCGATCGCGGCTATGCCACGTTGACGATGTACCAACTGGAGGATTACATCTATAACCGCGCTAATTTTCCGGCGCGCGCGGTGGCTATCACCTTTGATGATGGCCTTAAATCGGTGAGTCGCTATGCGTATCCGGTATTAAAGCAGTACGATATGAAAGCGACGGCATTTATTATCTCATCGCGTATTAAGCGCCATCCGCAAAAATGGAATCCCAGGTCGCTGCAATTTATGAGCGTGTCCGAATTGCGCAAGATAAGCGATGTTTTTGATTTTCAGTCGCATACCCATTTTTTACACCGGGTAGATGGGCATCGCCGCCCGATTTTATATAGCCGCAGCTACCATAATATTCTGTTTGATTTTGAACGCTCGCGGCGGGCGCTCACACAGTTTACTCCGCACGTATTTTATCTTTCTTATCCCTTTGGCGGCTATAACGCGACCGCGATCAAAGCAGCAAAAGACGCCGGGTTCCATCTGGCGGTCACCACGGTGAGAGGGAAGGTGAAGCCGGGAGATAATCCGATGCTGCTCAAAAGATTGTATATTTTACGCACGGATTCGCTGGAAACGATGTCGCGGCTGATAGTCAATCAGCCGCAGGGGTAAGGACTATCAGGCAACCTGGACCGGAATGGCTTTCGCGGTGCGCTTCATTTCGTTGTCGCCTTCAAAGTAGGCCACTTTCGGACGCCATGTCCGGGCTTCTTCATCAGACATGGTGACGAAGCTGGCGATAATCACAATGTCGCCAACTTCAGCGCAGTGCGCCGCCGCACCGTTCACCGAGATGATTCTGGAGCCGCGTTCAGCCGCAATCGCATAGGTTGAGAAACGTTTCCCATTGGTCACGTTCCAGATATCAATCGCTTCGTTTTCCAGAATACCGGAGGCATCAAGGAAATCCTGGTCAATGGCGCAGGAGCCTTCGTAGTGCAGGTCCGCCTGCGTGACTTTTACGCGGTGGAGCTTGCCTTGCAGCATGGTGCGAATCATAACTTCTATACCCTGTCGTTTATCTTGGCTAAGCAGGCGCTTGTAGCCTGCTTTGGAAATTCTCAGGCAGTATTGCCCGATTTTTAACCCCTGTCTACTGGGCTAATGTAACGCTTTGATTATCGATCAGACGCGCCTGTCCCAGCCAGGCGGCAGCCAGAATCACTGCGCGTTTGCTGGTTTCCGTCAGCTCCAGCAGCGTGTCGGCATCACGGATTTGAATGTCGTCGGCACGGAAGCCTTTTTCATTCAGTTCCTGTTCGGCAATGGCAATAATCTCTTGCAGCTCACGATTACCCGCAATCAGTTTTTCAGCGATGCTATTCATCACGTTGTATAGACCCGGCGCAATTTTGCGCTGCTCTGCGGTCAGATAAGCGTTACGTGAGCTGAGCGCCAGCCCGTCTTTGGCGCGAATAATCGGCACGCCGACGATCTCAATGTCATAACTCATATCCGCCACCATTTTGCGGATCAGCGCCAGTTGCTGGAAATCCTTCTCGCCAAAGCAGGCGATATCCGGCTGGATCAGGTTGAACAGCTTGCTGACGATAGTCGAGACGCCGCGGAAATGACCTGGACGGCTGGCGCCTTCCAGCATGGTAGAGAGGCCGGGAACATCAACGTACGTCTGGCCTTCCAGCCCATGCGGGTAGATTTCCTCAACGGCTGGCGCAAAGACATAATCGACTTTGCGTTTGTTCAGCTTTTCACAATCTTCCTGCAGCGTGCGCGGATAACGCACCAAATCGTCCGGCCGGTCAAACTGCATCGGATTGACGAAAATGCTGGCGATCACCACATCAGCCCGGGCTTTTGCCTCATCGACCAGCTTCATATGGCCGTCATGCAGGTTGCCCATGGTGGGAACCAGTGCGACGCGTTTACCTTCCTGACGCAGACGACGAATATGCTGGCGCAGCAGCGGCAGGGTTTCAATGATTAGCACAACAAAACTCCTTGAGTTGCTTGATGATCCAGCCCGATGGCGCTGCGCTTATCAGGCCTACATCCGTTGAGGATCTGTAGGCCTGATAAGACGCGTCGCGTCGCCATCCGGCACGGTCAGAAAAATTAGTGAAAGCTGTGTTCTTCGCCCGGATAAACGCCGGACTCCACTTCTGCCATATACTGCCGTACGGCGGCGCGCATGTCGCCCGCCTCGGCAAGGAAATTTTTCGCGAATTTTGGAATATGACCGCCGGTGATGCCAAACGCATCGTGCATCACCAGGATCTGACCGTCGGTGACGTTGCCCGCGCCGATGCCGATCACCGGAATCGACAGCGCTTCCGTGACGCGCTTCGCCAGTTCAACCGGCACGCACTCGAGTACCAGCAACTGAGCGCCCGCGGCTTCTAAAGCCAGCGCATCATCCAGCAGTATCTGCCCGGCGTCGCCGCGGCCCTGAATTTTATAGCCGCCGAAGATATTCACCGACTGGGGAGTTAATCCCAGATGACCGCAAACCGGCACGGCGCGTTCGGTGAGCATTTTCACCGTATCAACCAACCATGCGCCGCCTTCGATTTTGACCATGTTGGCCCCCGCACGCATCACGATAGCCGCGTTTTCAAACGCCTGTTCCGGCGTGGCGTAAGCCATAAACGGCAGGTCGGAGAGCAGCAGGCAGTTCGGCGCACCGCGGCGTACCGCGCGGGTGTGGTAGGCGATATCTTCCACGGTGACAGGCAGAGTGGAGTCATGCCCCTGAATCGTCATGCCCAGTGAGTCGCCAACCAGCATCACATTGATACCTTCGTCGGCGAAGAGTTTGGCGAAGCTGTAATCGTACGCGGTAATGGTGGCGAAGCGCTTTTTCTCTTGTTTGCATTTCTGCAGCACAGCGATAGTAGTGGGTTTGCTCATAACCTCTCCGGCCATAATATTGATGAATAGAATGGCCGCATTGTAGGGGAAGAGAACCGCAAGCGTTAGCCCTTTCTGGGCAAATTGCGTTGCGGTTCGTTATAGGATTTTACGGATAGGTGATTGAAAATTGAGCGGTGGCTTTGAAATCACCTGGATTGATTGTTGGATTGTCACCATCGGGCTTTAAGGTTGCCTGGAAATACAACGATTTTGTCGCGCTTCCTACCGGGCTGCCGTCTCCGGTGTTATTGGTGGTGTCTTTATAAATTGAGCTTGAGTCGTTAGGTTTGAGTACCATCTGGGCGCTCGAACTACTTTTCAAACCTTCAATTAAAACGCCAATGCCGCTGGCTTTCGTGTTGCTGGTTGAATTGTTGGTTAGTAGCGAGGTGTTTTTCGTCCCGACATTATTACTGGCCAATTTAACTTCAATATTATTGATGTACTGGCAGGAGGAGAGATTGATCTGGAACTTGGTCGGCGACAGCCCTTCCATAATCTGCTTTGGATAAAAGCTACCCAGCTTAACCGTTGATCCCGAAACATTGGTGCCGCTAATGGTGCTGGCCGAGCAGGTTGGCCAGACGGCCTTAAGTCCTGTGGCGGCGAGGTTAAACTTCATTTTATAGTTTGATAATCCGCTGCCCGGGTTATCAATGTAGAAATCGGAGTCGCCGTTTTTAGACAGCGTAAAGCTTTGAAGCTGGGCTTCCGTCGGCGCGAAGTCAGAGTCGACATAGGCATAGATTTTCAGGCCATACATTAATTTGCCAAGGTTGCTATAAACATTTGTTCTGGAGCAGGCTGACGGAAATTCCGTGAACTCGCTGGTGATCGGCGTTGAGGTCTTATCAAACCAGAAGGTGCTTGAGGTCATATTCTCTGCTGGCTGAAGGAAGGTCATCTCAATGGTGAAATAAAAACCGGGGATTGAGGTTTTATACAGCGGATGTCCATTATAGCTTTTGCCAGCAGAGATATAATTATGGGTCAGTTGAAGGTAGGTGTGGTTGCCGCTGCCGTTACAGAACATCTCCATAACGTACTGGATGCCGGACCAGTTAAAAACGGTAATCTGGCGCAGCGCCGTTTCCTTATGAATCGCGATGGTCTGCCCAAAATTGTGGCTGTTATCAGTGAATACCGAATCCCCGCTTGGGCCATCATGTTCACTGGAGGCGTAGTCGCCAACGACCAGGGTAGTATTTATGGCATAACAGTTGGACATGATAGCCATCATCAGGAAAAAGGCGGCAAACCATGTTGTGTTTTTTAAAAGCATATTAACGATATCCTTTCGTTTAATAAAATCTCCTGATTATTCATAGGAGACATTCACCAGTACACGGCTGCTAAGTTCACCGGTCGTCACTTTTTCGGCACTGCGTATTTTTTGCATTCTGGAGTAAAAGGTCCAGACGGTGTCGCTGTAGGTGCTGGCAGCAAAAGTCGCCCGCGATGAACCATCCGTATTAAGCACGTTGGTGCGTGGTGAATCGGTGGTGAAAATCACCACGCCGACATTGTCTACGCCACCAGCATCGGTAGCGATGTCATTAGGAAAAACTTGTTGATTCTCAGGTGAGAACTGCCCGTTTAGTGGTGCGAAATTAAAGGTAACATTGGTTATTTTACCATCACTGATCGGGCAAGAAATAAGCTTAATGGTGAACTCTTTCCCCCCCTCATAATCGGTTTCCGCGGTAATGCCATCGGCAAAATAGGCGGGCGCTATGGTGGCGAAGTTTACCGTTCCATTGCCATCTATCTTTATCTGGCAGGTGTCCTTCTGCACGCTGGCGGTGAAATTCACATTGGTATCGGCGTACAGCGTCGCGCTAAACAGGGCTGTTGCCAGCCCTGAAAATAACGTGGCGAGCGTGGGTTCGCGCAAACGTCTCATTGGTATCACCATTACTGGTAAGTGATGGTGAAGGTGGTGGGCGAGTAGAAATCTCCCGCTGTCATATTTTGAAGCGTACCGCCGCTTTGAGCGACCATCATAGCGCTTAAAGGAAAATCAACAGGCGTTGTTACACTTGCACCAGATAAATCCACGGTTTGTTCTGGTTTCGACCAGCAGTGAAGTTTTACCGCGCCAGTGCCTCCAGGGGTTTCTGTCGTCCATACTTCCATGGCGACCATTGCTGCCTTTGTTGTTGAAGTCGAGGCATTTGCGAATTGCCCATCAGTGCCGCTGCTCCCCGGGCATGCTACATTATTTGGGGCTAGTCTGAACTTAGCTTTTTTATCTTTGAGACCGACACAATCACTGAACCGTAACTTAAAGGGTTTTATTTTACTTTTTGCATATACTTCAGAAATGTAAACGTTGCCAAAAGCGATAGTATCGGTAATGGTATCACCTTCAACCACGGATGCAGAACACGTACCCGCAGTGATATTGGCGTTCACGGTCAGGTCCAGACTGTTGGTTCCATCGGCATATGTCATCGTTGATATGCCAGCTCCCGTGGCAATCAGCGAGCTAAAAATCACGACGCGCAATATTTGCTTTTTCATTATCATCGTCCTTGTTATTGATAAGTGAAGTTAAACGTAGCGGTTGAGCTGAAAGCACCTGTGGTACCCGCGCCGTCGGTCAGTTCACGCAGCGCGACCGTCATTTCCACTTCGTTTGCTGCGCGCTCGTCGGAAGTCCAGCTAAATGAGCCTGAGCCGGGCGTGAAATAGGTTTCATCGGTAGTGCTTTTGCGCTTAAAGCCCATGCCAACATTGGTGGCAGCGCCGCTTGCCGCTGATTGGTTTTTGATAAAATTGCCGCTGGCATCTGTGGAGCTGGCAAGCGTGGTGGTGATTTTGGTCAGAGCGGCACTGCAATCCTTCGCGACAAACTTAAAGTTTTTCTGCGATTCCGCTGATTTTTTTATAATTTTATCCAACCCGACATCGCCGACGTTCAGCGTATAGCCGCTGGTGGCATCACCCGATAAGTTCGAGCCATCTAACGCCGCAATTGACATGCTGCAGGTCGTGGCTAACACGGTGGCGGTAAAGTCGACGTTGATATTTTCCGCCTGACTGGTAAGCGGAAATATCACGGCGAGCACAGAGGCTGCCAAAAGGTATTTATTCCTTTTCATTGTCTATTCCATTTGATTTAAGGTTATTAACACGACAGGTTATGTGGTCTAACAGTAAGGTCTGGCTGGACCCTACCGTTTGTTGCGTTGCCGGCAACGCAAAGGTTGCTAAACAAGTTGCTGGCTGGTTTTCTTCAAACCAGCGTACTGAGAGTTCGCCTGCATCGCTGATGCCGCGAACAAAAGCCTGACCGCCCTGGCCCATGTTGCCGATCTGCACATCGTTCTCGTAGACTTCTGCGCCAAATGGTAGGGCTTTTCCGTCATTACGGGACATGTTGAGAATGACCGAGCGTCCCTGGTCAGTTTCGAAACTGGCTAAGACTACCGCGCCATCACGCGGTATCAGGGTTGTACTGGTGCTCTTTAGTTCGACATCGTTTTCCAGCGTGTCGATATCAATATTGACCTGGTTTTCTCTGTAGGCGGAAAGCGAGTTCGTCGCGCCGTAGCCCCAGCGATCGATGGTGCTGTTGCCGCCATTGATGCGCGCGCCTTTCGCGCCGGGGGCTTTTACCAGCACGATGGCATCGCTATTACCGAAGTTATCGTTAGTGAACGTCACTCCACCGCCATGCAGGACAAAGCCTCCGGTTGTGGCGAGCGAATATTGTCGGCTGCTGTCATTATTGGCAGAGGCTGAAGCAGTAACATCTCCCCAGGGGGACTGATAGCTGGCGTAGCCGCCGACATCGGTGATGTTCTTTTCATTTTTCTGCATGGTGTAGCCGGTGTTAACGCTGTAGTTCAGCGTATGGTCTTCACTGCTGCCGTTGCTGTTCATGCTCAACTGGTGCCCGCCGTCAAAATCAGTGCGCATTTGCGCCGTCAGTGAGCTGAAACCCGACTTACGGCGACCGCCGCCCAGCAGATTCTCCAGCGGAACGTTGAAGTTGATATAGAGCGAATCATCTTTTTCGCCATCTTCATCCCAGGATCTCTGGAGGTTGATACTGAGGCTGCCCCACGAAAAACCTCTTCCGTAGCCGAGGCTATAGTCGGTACGGCTTTCATTGGTAGCCCAGTAGTCGGTCCAGGAGCCTGAGAGGAAAAAGGAACCGTAGTCGACTTCCTTAAACCTCAACGGTTGGTTTATGCTGACCGTGACCTGGTTTTTCATGCGCGAATAGTTAAGCATGGTGTTGCGATCGTCCGCGTCTTTATGTTTCGCGTCATCAATCAGCTGTAGCGCATCATTCAGGCCCAGGTAGTCCTGCGTTGAATAACGATATGCCGCTACGTTAAAGGAGGTTGCCGTCGGTTCAATCAGCTTGTTCCACGTCAGTCGGTAGCTCTGGCCCTTATAGGTTTTATCCTCAGGGATCTCTGTACGAGACTGAGTGACATCAAGTGCAAATGCGCCAAGAGGGGTGTTGAGGCCGACACCCAGCAACCCGGCAAGATAGTTATTATCTGTTCCCTGAACACCTGTATAGAGGGTCAAAAAGTTATTAAGGCCGTAGTAATATGAACCTTGCGCCATATAGGGCTTGTCATGAAGCTCATCGTCATTCACTTCACCGGCGCTGAAATCCCAACGTCCGACGCCCGGGCGCTGCATCTGCATAACCGAGGAGAATGGCTGGCTAAAGGTGCGTTTACTGCCGTCGGCCTCCTCAACGGTGACGATGAGGTCGCTACCGTAGCCGGAAGGACTGATGTCGCTGATTTCAAAGGGGCCTGGCGGTACCGTGGACTCATAAATTTTGTAGCCGCCCTGGGTTATGCTGACCTTGGCGTTACTGTTTGCTACGCCGCGAATAATCGGCGCATAGTTGGCAAGCTGCGAAGGTAGCATTCGGTTGTCGCTATACAGACGAGCCCCGCGAATGCTTACGGAGTCAAATGTTTCGCCCGTGGTATAGGTTTCACCGACAACAAGTTGAGAGCGCATTGAAGGCAGATCGCGCTGCAAGTAGCGATTCTGGTAGTCAAAGGAGCTTCCTGAGTCTTTCGTCCAGTTATAGTTGCCGTTGGCGCGAAAACGCCATGCGCCGAGGTTAATACCGGTGTTAAACGCCGCATACATACTGTCATTATCGGCGTTGCCATTGGTGCTGTGATAGCCGTTCGCCGAGTAGGACAGAAGCGCTGCCGGAATACCATCTTCCCACAGCGAAGGCTCAACATAGCCGTCATAACCTTCAATGAGCCACGCCTGAGGTACGGTAATATCCAGACGCTGTTCGCCCATATCAAAATTGACCTCTGAATGCGCGATGGCGATGGGAAGGTTCAGACAATCTTGATCTTCTTCCTCCCCTTTTTTCAGAATTTGATTGGTCGCATTGATTTCTGGCTGTTTGATATGCAACTGCGCCAGATTTTTTTGTGTCAGGCAGGCTTCTGCACTGACCTTGCCGATATCGATAAAGGGTATGGACAGGCTTGATACGGGGTTTTCGTTGACGAAAACTTTTACGCTATACGTTCCGACAGGCGTTGGGTTGCCGTCGGAGTATTTGCTGATATCGATTGTGGAGGCGCTACTCCCCATTAAAAAGGAACTGTCGTATTCAACGCTTTCAGCGGAAATACTGCTCTGGCTATAAAATAGCGCACAGCAAACTGCGAGCATCGTTTTCTTCGGCATGGCCTTGGAATGTGGAAAGTTTTGCACCGATTTCTTCATCCTGATTCTTGGTTAATCCGTTACAGCGATACGGAACCTTCAATCAAACCGCCAAAATCATTAATGGCGTGATACTCCAGTTTTCCGGCGCTAGCGCCTGACAAGCCTTTCACGGTGAAGGATGATTTACTGAAAGGCGCAACCATGGTGGCTTCAACGTCATAACGTTTACCGCCTGCAGTGTAGGTAGCGTCATTAAATGAGACGAAATACGGAGTTGAGTTATCAGCACGTAGTACCGCGTGGCCTTGTTCGCTCGCTATTTGCCACTTCAGTTGTTTTGCCGCTTCAGCAGGCTGGCCCTTTAGTCCTGTTGGGCGATAGAACAGTTTGATACGGGTACGAAAAGCCAGTTGCAGTAAGCTTTTATTCTCTTCTTTGCTGGTATCCGCTTTTGGCGGTACTTCCAGTACGTTAAACCAGAAGACGCTTTCCCGGTCTTTCGGCAGCGCGCTGGCCTGGGTATACATAATTTTTACCGATTGCCCACGTTTAGGCTCAACGCGTGAAACCGGGGGGGTAGAAACGAAAGGCGCTTTAATACTCCCGGGATCGTCGTTATCGTTACCCAGGTCTATCCAGTTTTGGACTAATAATGGGCGGGTACCCTTATTTTCCAGTCTTATACTGACGTCTTTTTTATTTTCGTCATAAACGATTCGGGTGCCCGAGATAATAATATCCGCATAGCTAAAGGTACTAAATACAGCACTGGCTAATACGATGGCGGTCAGGCTTTTTTTTACATACAACATAAGCGTTCCTTGCCTGTAGAAGATAATGAAATCAACTTTGAATTTAATTAAATTGAATGAACCCCCGGAATCGTTGAAATAATTCCTGGACCCCGAAGGTTATATGAGATCAATAACTGATAAGCACGCTAACTCAAGGAAAGGTACGAGTACTTATTAGTGATAACCGTATGTCCTGTTACTGGTAAGTAAAGGTATACATTGCGTTCGTGGTTACATGACCGGTAGTCACTTCTTTAGAAGCATCGGCACGAACGTAAGACGCCATAAAGTTATAGGTTGCAACTTTGTTTTTGAAGGACGCTTCATGAATTTCAGCGCCATCGATTTTAACCTGAGTTTTGGTATCGGCATCATGGATGGCGATATTCACGTTTTCAGCCCCAGTTTCACCAGCCACGGACAGTGTGGTGTCATTGTCAAGAGTGCCGGTAGTGTTAGAGAATGACGAATCCATTACCAGAGAAGCCTTAGTGGCATCAGTTACATCAGCCGCCCCTGAGCAATCCAGGATGATAGAGAACGGAGCCGGAAGCGCGCCGTATGCGTTAGCAGCAACGCCTTCAGTGATATCGCCTGGGGCTGCTGTAGTCAGATATACGTCACCATCAGTCGCTTGATTACCGCGTGAAGAGGAAACTACTTTAGAACAGGTTGTTGCGCTCACTAAACCGTGGAATTCGATCTGGCCGCCTTCAACTGCCATTGCGGAAGTAGAACCCATAGCCATAACCATTGCGGCAGCTAAAATCGCTTTTTTCATTGCTGTATCCTTACAGGATTGAAATGTTAATAAATTAAATATCTACTAATTTATATTAAATAGCAGGGCTTGGATTTTAGCGTTTGAGGATAACTTTTGTATAATATTTGTTATTTATTGTTTTTTGCGATGAATTACATCTGATTATATTTAAGGATATTCTGACATTTTATTCATTGTGTTATTAATAGTGTTATTTATGGTGTGTATGTTTAATTGCATTAAGTGGCTGTTTTTTAAACGGATAGCTGAAATATATGGTTTATTGTTATGTTATATAATGTACGACTGGTTCCATGATTATTTCTAACAAGAGTATTTAATTTATCTAATTATACGGAATAACAGCATAGAAACTATTTGTTGAATTGATAATAGGGGTATTTCTTACCAACGATCGGGACAGGGAGACATTTGGGACATCAGCTCGATCAGCAGACCTTTATCGTCGGGAAACATCAGCTCCGGAGCGATTTCGAATAACGGCCACAGCATAAAACCGCGGTTTTTCATGTCGTAGTGCGGCACGGTCAGACGGTCGGTGTTAATGACTTCATCGCCAAACAGCATAATGTCGAGATCCAGCGTGCGCGGCCCCCAGCGTTCGGCCTTGCGCACCCGGCCCTGTTGCAGCTCAATGCGCTGGGTATGGTTAAGCAATTCTTCGGGGGCGAGAGCGGTATCCAGCGCCACCGCAGCGTTCAGGTAATCGGGCTGATCCTGTGGGCCAAGCGGCGGCGTGCGGTAAAACGAAGAAACCGCGACGATACGGCTATCGGGAATGTCGGCGATAGCCTTCAGGGCGGCATTGACCTGCTCCAGCGGAGAGGCCAGATTACTGCCAAGCGCGATATACGCGATCGTCATACGGTGCCCTCGCGGCGCGGCGCGCGTTTGCGCGGACGTGAACGACGGCGGCGTGGAGCAGGATCGTCGTCCAGCTCGTTGAGCATCCCTTTTTGTTCCGGCGGCGCGGAAGCCTGAAACTCGGCCCACCACTGCGCCAGACGTTGCAGTTCAGTATTATTTTCCACCTGAGCGCGCAGCTCCAGCAAATCAAACGCGGCGCGGAATTTGGGATGTTCCATCAGCTTCCAGGCGCGTTTGCCCTGGCGTCGCGACATCCGTAACTGAAGCTGCCAAATATCACGGGTAAGCGTGGTAAGGCGTTTCGGGATCGCCAGTGAACGGCAGGCTTCATCCAGCACGTCATTCATGGCCAGCGCGAAAGCATCGTAATAGGCAAGGCCGCTCTCCTGAGCGATTTTTTGCGCCATCTCCAGCAGCGGATACCAGAACATGGCGGCAAACAAAAATGCCGGATTAACGCGCATCTCGTTACGGATGCGGTTATCCGTATTCTTCAACACCTGCGCAATGATACGTTCCATTGCGCTGTCGCCGTTTTCGGTGAAATAACGCGTAATGGTAGGAAACAACGGCTGGAAGAGGTGGTATTCCCGCAGTTGTTGATAGGTTTCATAACCGTTCCCCGCCTGCAACAGCTTCAGCGACTCTTCGAACAGGCGCGCGGGAGGAATGTCGTTTAGCAAGGTTGCCAGACGCGGGATTGGCTCAGCCGTTTCAGGGCTGATACGCATATTGAGCTTCGCAGCGAAACGCACGGCGCGCAGCATTCGAACCGGATCTTCGCGGTAGCGCGTTTCCGGATTGCCGATCAGGCGAATCACGCCTTCTTTCAGATCCTGCATCCCGCCGACGTAATCGCGCACGGTAAAATCCGCTACGCTGTAGTAAAGGCTATTGATGGTGAAATCGCGGCGCTGGGCATCTTCTTCGATAGAGCCGAAGATATTATCGCGCAGCAGCATACCGTTTTGCCCACGCTGGGAGGTCGTACGGTCGCTTTCACTGCCTTCATGATGACCACGAAACGTTGCCACTTCGATAATTTCCGGGCCAAACATCACGTGAGCCAGGCGGAAACGACGCCCCACCAGACGGCAATTGCGGAATAATTTCCGTACCTGATCCGGTGTTGCGTTGGTGGTCACGTCGAAATCCTTCGGCTTTTTGCCGAGCAGGAGATCGCGGACGCCGCCGCCGACCAGGTAGGCTTCATAGCCCGCTTTGTTCAGCCTGTACAGTACCTTGAGGGCATTTTCACTGATATCTTTGCGGGAGATAGCGTGCTGTTCACGCGGGATAATCGTCATATGTGGACGGGCGACGGCTTGTTCTGCCTCGCTCTCCTCGCGGCTTAACACCTTACGGCAAAAATTAGCGACTCGGGTAAAAATAGCGCACCTCGGTAGTGTCATACATTAATAAGATCAACTTACTCTATGTCTTTCGCATTACGGCAGACGGGCGTAAGAGAGCAACGCGACCTGGGCTGTAAGCATCATTAACGCCGCAGCAATGCGAAAGACGATGAGCAAAAATAGCGGCTAATCATAGCTCAGCGAGACGCATTTGAGAATGCCGGATTTACATTAGCCGATGTGGGTACGGCTGTAAGCCTCCAGTGCGCCACTGCAAAGCGCAGCAACTCCTCAACAGACATCTCCTGCCACGCTACGACGTCGCGTTGGCCTAAAAAGCGCAATGCCTGGACCAGTACCGGGCGCGGATCGCCTGTCGCAAGCGCAGGGGCATGATTTTGCTTGGAAAGTTTAGCGCCTTGTTCGTTGAGCGCCAGCGGAAGGTGCACGTAGCCTGGCGCACGCCAGCCAAACTGTTTATACAGCGAAAGTTGTCGGACAGTGGGTTCGATTAAATCTGCGCCGCGGACGATCTCCGTCACCCCCTGAAAATGATCGTCGACCACCACGGCCAGATTATAAGCAAACAGTCCGTCGCGGCGGTGGATAATAAAATCTTCGCTCGCCAGCTGTGGGTCAGCCTGGATGTCGCCGCGCAAGGCATCATGGAAATGCATCACCGGATGCTGCTGTTTAATTCTGACGGCGGCATTCTCCGGCCCGTGGCATAACGTCCGACAATGGCCGTCGTAAATACCGCCCAGACGCTGAATGCGCGAGCGGGGGCAAGTGCAGTAGTAGCTCAGTCCCTGCTCGTGAAGCCAGGCCAGCGCCTCGCGATAAGCCTCATGACGCTGTGATTGCCATAAGACCTCGCCATCCCAGTGCAGGCCGTAATGTTCCAGCTGGCGCAGAATGGTCGCTGCGGCACCGGGAACTTCACGTGGGGGATCGATATCCTCGATGCGAACGCGCCAAATTCCGCGTTGCGCACGGGCCTGTAGATAGCTGCCGAGGGCGGCGATTAACGAGCCGAAATGCAGTTCGCCGGATGGCGACGGCGCGAAACGGCCAATATAGAGTGAGTCAGTCATGCTGCGGGCAATAAAGAATAAGGCGGGAAAACTCCCGCCTGTCATAAATAGGGTAGAAACGTACGGGATTAACCCGCCATCTGTTTTTCGCGAATTTCAGCCAGCGTTTTGCAGTCGATGCACAGATCGGCTGTTGGACGCGCTTCCAGGCGGCGGATACCAATCTCCACCCCGCAGGACTCGCAATAACCGAAGTCTTCATCTTCCACTTTCTTCAGCGTCTTCTCGATCTTTTTGATCAGTTTGCGCTCACGGTCACGATTACGTAACTCCAGGCTAAACTCCTCTTCCTGCGCGGCGCGATCGACCGGATCGGGGAAGTTGGCGGCTTCGTCCTGCATGTGCGTCACAGTGCGATCGACTTCATCCCGGAGTTGATTACGCCATGCTTCAAGAATACGCTTGAAGTGCGATAGCTGGGCTTCGTTCATATACTCTTCGCCCGGTTTCTCCTGGTACGGCTCCACCCCAGCGATGGCGAGAATACTCAGGGACGATGTTTTACGGTTTTGCCCTTCTTGCATGTTGCTTCTCCTTAACACGCACTATCGATCCCCATGTTCGGGGGAAAATCAGGTCGCTATAAATAGCAGATGCTTTTCCGGATAGCAATTATCTAAACGTAACACTTGACAACCCTGTGAGGAAAAGCGTATTTACGCACGCGGCCAGAATACTTAATAATCAGGCTGTTATTCCACTACAACGTTATGGGTACTGGTTCGTTCAGTTCCATTTTTTGGGCTGAAAGTGCTGCTTTATAAGCTAAAACTTCCACGCCTTTATTCTGAGCCTCGCTCAATAGCTGCGCGTATTTTATATCGATATGACGTGCGGGTGAAAAACGTGTAATGGCGGAGTGCAGCACCGCGAACACCACCACTGCGCGATGACCTGCCGCCGCAACGCCCATCAACTCCCGAAGATGTTTTTGCCCTCGTTCGGTGATGGCGTCGGGAAAATAACCGTTTTCTTTTTCCGCTAACGTGACCGATTTCACTTCAATATAGCAGTCCGGGCGGAAATCTGCCTGTAACATAAAATCTATACGGCTGCGCTCGGCGCCATATTTGACTTCACTTTTCAGAATATTGTACCCCGCCAGCGCCGGCAGGCGATTCTCCTGAATTGCTTCTTTCGTTAGCTGGTTCGCCCGCAGCGTATTCACGCAAATGAATGCGCCGGATTGCGTTTCAGTCAATTCCCAGGTATGCGGATATTTGCGTTTAGTATTTTCTGATGTCGAATACCAGACGGTATCGCCAGGCGTGGCGCAGCCGGTCATCGCGCCGGTATTAGGACAGTGCAGCGTAAGCGTTGTACCGTCAGGGGTGATCACATCGGCTAAAAAACGTTTATAGCGCTGAATCAGCGTAGCGCGTTGTAAAGGGGGTGAGAATAGCATCGACATTCCTTCATTATTATTCGCCCAGCGTCCAGCGCTGCAGCTCGGCATAGCGGGTACGGCCTTGCCCATACGAAGAGGCGTAAAGCGCAAACGATGTGACCGGAAATGACCAGCAAAAGCCCGGCGGCGGGATAGCCACCGTATGGCTGGCGTCGCGCAGCAGCGTAATATGCGGGTGAAAAGGCTGCGGGCTTTGGTAACAACCGCTGCGGGCGGCCTGCGCGCGCAACATATTAGCCAACTGCAACAACCCGCGCGGCGGCTGGCGCATCCCCAGCCACACTACGCGCGAACGCAGCCACTGACCGGCGTCATCCAGATGTAGCGTAAAGCCCGGCTGGCGAATTCGTCCGGCCAGTTGCGCAAGCGCGCGCTGCTTATCGTTACTGACGTCGCCTAAAAAGGCCAGCGTCAGATGTAGGTTCGCCGCTGCCACGGGGCGTCCGTCTTCAGACGCAAAATGGGCGGCGCGCCAGGCGATAATTTGTGCGCGCGCGTCGTCGGGTAAGTCAATCGCAAAAAACAGCCGTTTTGGCTCAGACATAGGGATACTCGGTTATGGATTAACACGATGCTACAATGCGGCGCAAAGAAAGTTAACCCCGTGGAGCCGTTTGTGACGTCATTGCCCGTTGCCGCCGTATTGCCTGAATTGTTGACAGCCCTAAAAACCGCGCCGCAGGTTTTGTTGTCCGCGCCTACCGGGGCGGGGAAATCCACCTGGCTGCCGTTGCAACTCCTGCAACAGGGGCCGGTTGCTGGAAAAATCCTCCTGCTTGAACCGCGTCGTCTGGCGGCGCGTAATGTCGCGCAGCGTCTGGCGGAAGCGTTGAATGAAAAGCCTGGCGAAACGGTAGGTTACCGGATGCGCGCGCAAAGCTGCGTGGGGCCGCGTACCCGGCTGGAAGTGGTGACCGAAGGCGTATTGACCAGAATGATTCAGCGCGATCCCGAATTACGCGGCGTGGGGCTGGTGATACTGGATGAATTTCATGAGCGCAGTTTACAGGCGGATTTAGCGTTAGCGCTGTTGCTGGATATCCAGCAAGGGCTCCGTGACGATCTCAGGCTGTTAATTATGTCTGCGACGCTGGATAACGACAGGCTTTGTCAGCGACTGCCTGATGCGCCGACGATCGTCTCGGAGGGGCGCGCGTTCCCGGTGGAGCGACGTTATCAGCCGCTCGCGGCGCATTTGCGTTTTGATGAAGCCGTCGCGATGGCGACAGCGGAACTGTTGCGCAATGAAAACGGTTCGCTGCTGCTATTTTTACCCGGCGTAGGCGAAATACAGCGCGTTCATGAACATCTGGCGTCGCGGGTAGGGAGCGATGTCCTGCTTTGTCCTCTGTATGGCGCATTGTCTTTGGAGGCGCAACGCAAAGCGATTGTTCCCGCCCCCGCCGGGATGCGTAAAGTGGTGTTGGCGACTAACATTGCCGAAACCAGTTTGACGATTGAAGGGATTCGTCTGGTCGTCGATAGCGCTCAGGAGCGCGTGGCGCGATTCGACGCGCGAACGGGACTGACGCGGCTGGTTACGCAGCGTATCAGTCAGGCGTCAATGACGCAGCGCGCGGGGCGCGCCGGACGACTGGCGCCGGGGATCTGTTTACATCTGCTGGCCAAAGAACAGGCGGAGCGGGCGGCGGCGCAAAGCGATCCGGAAATCTTACACAGCGACCTCTCCGGTTTGTTGATGGAAGTGTTGCAGTGGGGATGTCACGATCCGGCATCGCTTTTCTGGCTGGACAGGCCGCCGGAAGTGAATCTTCAGGCCGCCCGCCGTTTATTATTGATGTTAGGCGCGCTGGAGGGCGAGCGATTAAGCGCGCGGGGGCAGAAAATGGCGGCAACAGGTAACGATCCGCGCCTGGCGGCGATGTTAGTCAACGCTGGCGAGGGCGATAGCGCCGCCACCGCCGCCATGCTCGCGGCCATCCTTGAGGACCCGCCGCGCGGCGGCGGTACGGATTTAAGCGTGCTATTTTCGCGGCGACAGCCGGGCTGGCAGCAGCGTAGCCAGCAGCTTTTAAAACGGCTGCAGGTGCGTAATGGCGAGCCGGATAGCGCGCTTATTATGCCGCTATTGGCCAGAGCGTTTAGCGACCGCATCGCGCGGCGTCGTGGTCAGGAAGGGCGCTATCAGTTAGCCAATGGTATGGGCGCGATGCTAGATGCGGATGACGCGTTGGGACGTCATGAATGGCTGATCGCGCCGCTGTTGCTGCAAGGTAGCGCCTCGCCGGACGCCCGAATATTGTTGGCGCAGCCGCTGGATATGGCCTCGCTGATTCAGGCGTGCCCTGATTTACTGCGCCAGTCCGACACGGTTGAATGGGACGAGGCGCAGGGAACGTTGAAAGCATGGCGCAGAATGCGTATTGGACAGTTGACGGTTAGCGTTCAGCCACTGGCGAAGCCGTCTGAAGAGGAGCTTCATCAGGCGATGCTGAACGGCATCCGCGATAAAGGTCTGTCCGTCCTTAACTGGACGCCGGAAGCGGAGCAGTTCCGTCTGCGTCTGCACTGTGCGGCGAAATGGCTGCCGGAATATGACTGGCCTGCCGTGGATGAGGCGTCGCTGCTGGCGACTCTGGAAAACTGGTTGCTGCCGCACATGACAGGCGTACAGTCGTTACGGAGTCTGAAATCTCTGAATGTGACTCAGGCGTTACGGGGACTGCTTGACTATGCCATGCTGCAACGTCTGGATAGTGAACTGCCTGGGCATTACACTGTGCCGACGGGAAGCCGAATAACGATTCGTTATCATGAAGATAACCCGCCCGCACTGGCGGTCAGAATGCAGGAAATGTTTGGCGAAGCGAAGACCCCAACCATCGCTCAGGGCCGCGTGCCGCTGGTGCTGGAACTGCTTTCGCCAGCGCAGCGACCGCTACAGATTACGCGCGATTTAAGCGCTTTCTGGCAGGGGGCGTATCGCGAAGTGCAAAAAGAGATGAAGGGCCGTTACCCCAAACATGTCTGGCCGGACGATCCGGCGAATACGGCCCCAACGCGGCGCACGAAGAAGTATTCGTGACGTGTTATACGTTGCCTCCTGGCCGGATAAGGCGTTAATCGCCATCCGGCAAAGGGTAAATTGAGAGATTTCTTCTTCTGTCGTCTGGCGGAAGAATAGAGAATCGGGCCTTTGCGCCTGTATGTTGCGGAGAAAAAGCATGGCGGGGAATGACCGCGAGCCGATTGGACGTAAGGGGAAACCGTCACGTCCTGTGAAACAAAAGGTGAGCCGTCGTCGGCAGCATGACGACGATTATGATGATGACTATGAGGATGAAGAACCGATGCCGCGTAAAGGTAAGGGCAAAGGGCGTAAGCCTCGTGGCAAGCGCGGCTGGCTGTGGCTATTGCTAAAACTGTTTATCGTTTTTGTGGTGCTGTTCGCCATTTACGGCGTCTATCTGGATCAAAAAATCCGCAGCCGTATTGATGGCAAGGTCTGGCAGCTTCCGGCGGCGGTATATGGCCGGATGGTGAACCTTGAGCCAGACATGCCTGTCAGCAAAAACGAGATGGTGAAATTGCTGGAAGCGACGCAGTATCGTCTGGTGACGAAGATGACCCGTCCCGGCGAATTTACCGTGCAGGCCAATAGCATTGAGATGATCCGTCGTCCGTTTGACTTCCCGGACAGCAAAGAAGGGCAGGTGCGCGCGCGGCTGACGTTCAGTGACGGGCGTCTGGAAACCATCGTCAATCTGGATAACAACCGCCAGTTTGGCTTCTTCCGTCTCGATCCGCGGCTTATCACCATGCTTTCTTCGCCAAATGGCGAGCAGCGTTTATTCGTCCCGCGCAGCGGTTTCCCGGATCTGCTGGTCGATACGCTGTTGGCGACGGAAGACCGTCATTTCTATGAGCATGATGGCATTAGTCTTTACTCTATCGGGCGTGCGGTACTGGCCAACCTGACGGCGGGACGTACGGTGCAGGGGGCAAGTACGCTAACCCAGCAGCTGGTGAAGAACCTGTTCCTCTCCAGCGAAAGATCATACTGGCGTAAAGCGAATGAAGCCTACATGGCGCTGATCATGGATGCCCGTTACAGTAAAGATCGTATTCTTGAGCTGTACATGAACGAGGTCTACCTCGGTCAAAGCGGGGACAATGAAATTCGCGGTTTTCCGCTGGCGAGCCTGTATTACTTTGGTCGTCCGGTAGAGGAGCTGAGCCTCGATCAGCAGGCGTTACTGGTTGGGATGGTAAAAGGGGCGTCGATTTATAACCCGTGGCGCAATCCGAAACTGGCGCTGGAGCGTCGTAACCTGGTGTTACGCCTGTTACAGCAGCAGAAAATCATCGATCAGGAACTCTATGACATGCTGAGCGCGCGTCCGCTTGGCGTACAGCCGCGCGGCGGCGTTATTTCACCGCAGCCAGCGTTTATGCAGATGGTTCGTCAGGAACTGCAGGCGAAGCTGGGGGATAAAATTAAAGATCTCTCCGGCGTGAAGATCTTCACCACCTTTGACTCCGTGGCGCAGGATGCCGCAGAAAAAGCCGTTGTCGAAGGCATTCCGGCGTTGAAGAAGCAGCGTAAATTGAGCGATCTTGAAACTGCGATGGTGGTAGTGGATCGCTTTAGCGGCGAGGTACGCGCGATGGTTGGCGGGGCGGAGCCGCAGTATGCCGGCTATAACCGTGCCATGCAGGCGCGCCGTTCCATCGGGTCGCTGGCGAAACCGGCGACCTATCTGACCGCGTTAAGTCAGCCGAACTTATACCGTCTGAACACCTGGATTGCCGATGCGCCGATTTCTCTGCGCCAGCCGAATGGTCAGGTCTGGTCGCCGCAGAACGACGATCGTCGCTACAGCGAAAGCGGGAAAGTGATGCTGGTGGATGCGTTAACTCGCTCAATGAACGTACCGACGGTCAATCTGGGGATGGCGTTAGGTTTACCGGCGGTAACCGATACCTGGACGAAGCTCGGCGTGCCGAAAGATCAGCTCAATCCGGTTCCGGCGATGCTGCTAGGGGCGCTGAACCTGACGCCGATCGAAGTGGCGCAGGCGTTCCAGACTATCGCCAGCGGCGGAAATCGCGCGCCGTTATCAGCGCTGCGTTCGGTTATTGCGGAAGATGGTAAGGTGCTGTATCAAAGTTATCCACAAGCTGAACGCGCTGTACCGGCACAGGCGGCTTACCTGACGCTCTGGACAATGCAGCAGGTCGTCCAGCGTGGTACGGGGCGTCAGCTTGGCGCGAAATATCCGGGTCTGCATCTGGCGGGTAAAACCGGGACGACAAACAACAATGTCGATACCTGGTTTGCCGGTATCGACGGCAGCCAGGTGACTATCACCTGGGTAGGCCGTGATAACAACCAGCCGACGAAATTGTACGGCGCCAGCGGCGCGATGGCGATTTACCAGCGCTATCTGGCGAACCAGACGCCGACGCCTTTAGTTCTGACGCCGCCGGAAGATGTGGTGGATATGGGCGTTGATTACGACGGTAATTTTGTCTGTAGCGGCGGTATGCGCACTCTGCCGGTCTGGACGGACGATCCAAATACGCTGTGCCAGCAGGGCGAGATGATGCAGCAACAGCAGCAGCCGTCAGGCAATCCGTTCGATCAGTCGTCTCAGCCGCAGCAGCCTGCGCAGCAACAGCCGCCGAAAGAAGAGAAGAGCGACGGCGTTGCCGGCTGGATTAAGGAGATGTTCGGCGGCAATTAATCACGGTAATAGTGCCGGGTGGCGCTGTGCTTACCCGGTCTACACCGTTACGACCCCATTATGTGCGACGTAGGCCGAATAAGGCGCTTACGTCGCCATCCGGCAAATCCCCTATAAATAACATTTCAGTCTAATTTATTAACCCTTCCTTTTCATCTGGTTATTTCTTAACCCCTTAGTTTTCGTAGGGCCGCGTATCGCTTGCCATTGCGACGATATTTCGCCTATCATGCTGCGGTTATAATAATAATTATCGTTTACGTTATCATTCACTTTCATCAGAGATATACCAATGGCGCGTCTTAAAACTGCTCAGCCAAACTCCTCACTGCGTAAAATCGCAGTTGTAGTAGCCACAGCGGTTAGCGGCATGTCTGTCTATGCACAGGCGGCGGTTCAACCGAAAGAAGAAACCATTACCGTAACCGCAGCGCCTGCGCCGCAGGAAAGTGCCTGGGGACCGGCTCCGACCATCGCCGCGAAGCGTTCCGCCACTACCACCAAAACTGATACACCTATCGAAAAAACGCCACAGTCGGTTTCGGTGGTCACTAACGAAGAGATGCAGATGCATCAATTCCAGTCAGTAAAAGAAGCGTTGGGTTACACGCCGGGCGTAACGGTAAGCAGTCGCGGCGCTTCCAATACCTATGACTTCGTGATTATCCGTGGCTTCTCTTCCGTCGGTCTGAGCCAGAATAACTATCTGGATGGCCTGAAATTGCAGGGTAACTTCTACAACGATGCGGTTATTGATCCCTACATGCTTGAGCGTGTTGAGTTGATGCGTGGCCCAACGTCCGTTCTCTACGGTAAGAGCAACCCGGGCGGTATTATTTCGATGGTTAGCAAGCGGCCGACTACTGAGCCGCTGAAAGAAATTCAATTCAAAATGGGGACGGACAATTTGTTCCAGACCGGTTTTGATTTTAGTGATTCCCTGGATGACAACGGTGAGTTCTCATATCGTCTGACGGGGCTGGCGCGTTCGACAAATGAGCAGCAAAAGAGTTCTGAGTCGCAGCGCTATGCGATTGCGCCCTCTTTTACCTGGCGTCCTGATGAGAAAACGAATTTTACGTTCCTTTCTTATTTCCAGAACGAACCAGAGACCGGCTACTACGGCTGGCTGCCGAAAGAGGGAACGGTTGAACCGTTACCGAATGGTAAACGCTTGCCAACAGATTTCAATGAAGGGGCGTCAAACAACACCTATTCTCGTAACGAGAAAATGGTGGGATACAGTTTCGAGCATGGCTTCAACGACACTTTTACCGTGCGCCAGAATTTACGTTTTGTCGAAATGAAAACCGCGCAAAAAAGCGTCTATGGCACGGGGATTGCGGCGGACGGCCATACGCTTAACCGCGGTACTATCGTTGACAACGAGCGTTTACAGAATTTCAGCGTAGATACACAACTGGAAAGTAAATTCGCGACCGGCGATATTGATCATACGTTGCTGACGGGTGTCGATTTCATGCGTATGCGTAATGATATTAACGCGACGTTTGGTAGCGCGCCGTCAATCGATCTCTATAACAATTACCATCCTGAATACTTTGCTTTCGGCGGCGCTGAGCCGTACCAGATGAACGAAAGTAAACAAACAGGCCTTTATGTTCAGGATCAGGCGGAATGGAATAAGTGGGTATTTACTCTCGGCGGCCGTTATGACTGGTCTAAACAAGCGACAACGGTGCGTCAGAATTCCACTACGCCGACAGAAGGATATATTGAACGTAATGACCACCAGTTCACCTGGCGCGGTGGCGTAAACTACGTATTCGATAATGGAATTTCACCTTACTTCAGCTATAGCCAATCTTTCGAGCCAAGCGCCTTCGATTTGTGGAGCACCCCACGCGTTTCTTACAAGCCGTCAAAAGGCGAGCAATATGAAGCAGGGGTGAAATATGTACCGAAAGACATGCCGGTTGTTGTTACGGGTGCCGTTTATCAGCTGACCAAAACCAATAACCTGACCGCCGATCCAACCAACCCATTAGCGCAGGTGCCGGCAGGCGAAATTCGTGCGCGAGGTGTAGAGCTGGAAGCCAAAGCAGCATTGACGGCTAACATCAATATGACGGCGTCTTACACTTATACTGATGCTGAATACACGAAAGACACTAACCTGAAAGGGAATACGCCAGAGCAGGTGCCTGAACACATGGCGTCGTTGTGGGGCGATTACACCTTCAACGACGGTCCGTTGTCAGGTTTAACGCTGGGAACAGGCGGTCGTTTTATTGGTTCCAGTTACGGCGATCCGGCCAATAGCTTCAAGGTAGGCAGCGCAGCGGTGATGGATGCGGTCGTCAAGTACGATCTGGCGCGTTTTGGTATGGCGGGCTCCAGCATTGCGGTTAACGTTAATAATCTGCTCGACCGCGAATACGTCGCCAGCTGCTTCCAGACCTACGGCTGTTTCTGGGGCGCAGAACGTCAGGTCGTTGCAACGGCAACCTTCCGTTTCTAATTTCTTTTTGGGCACGGCTTGCCGTGCCCGTTTTACAAGTTGGCTGCGATGCAGGAAAACCACATTCATTCCGATACCACCTTTGCGCTGCGAAGCGTCGCCTTTCGTGTGCCGGGCCGCACGCTTTTACACCCCCTCTCGTTAACGTTTCCCGCAGGTCGCGTCACCGGACTTATCGGCCATAATGGTTCCGGTAAATCCACGCTGTTAAAAATGCTGGGCCGCCATCAGCCGCCTTCCGAAGGGGATATTCTGCTCGACAATCAGCCGCTGGCGAGCTGGAGCAGCAAGGCGTTTGCCCGCAAAGTTGCCTATCTGCCTCAACAATTGCCGCAAGCGGAAGGAATGACGGTGCGCGAACTGGTGGCGATTGGCCGCTATCCGTGGCACGGCGCGCTGGGACGCTTTGGCGTCGCGGACCGGGAAAAAGTAGACGAGGCGATTACGCTGGTCGGCTTAAAACCGCTGGCGCATCGTCTGGTCGATAGCCTGTCCGGCGGTGAACGCCAGCGCGCGTGGATTGCCATGCTGGTCGCGCAGGACAGCCGTTGTCTGCTGCTGGATGAGCCGACGTCAGCGCTGGATATCGCCCATCAGGTTGACGTGCTGGCGCTGGTGCATCGTTTAAGCCAGCAGCGCGGGCTGACGGTGGTTGCGGTGCTGCACGATATCAACATGGCGGCCCGCTACTGTGATTATTTAGTAGCGCTACGCGGCGGTGAAATGATTGCGCAAGGAACGCCTGCGGAACTGATGCGCAGTGACACGCTGGAACAGATTTACGGGATCCCGATGGGTATCCTTCCGCATCCGGCGGGCGCGGCACCTGTGAGTTTTGTGTATTAATGCGTGATTTATATCCTCTTACTCGCCGCCGTTTATTAACGGCGATGGCGCTCTCGCCGCTGCTGTGGCAAATGAATACGGCGCAGGCTGCCGCTATCGATCCCCGCCGGATTGTGGCGCTGGAGTGGCTGCCGGTTGAGCTGCTGCTGGCGCTCGGTATTACGCCTTATGGTGTGGCGGACGTGCCAAATTATAAGCTGTGGGTTAGCGAACCGCCGTTGCCGGATTCGGTGATTGATGTGGGGCTTCGCACTGAACCCAATCTCGAACTGCTGACGGAGATGAAGCCGTCGTTTATGGTCTGGTCGGCAGGTTACGGACCCTCGCCGGAGAAACTGGCGCGGATCGCGCCGGGGCGCGGGTTCGATTTTAGCGACGGCAAAAAGCCGCTGGCGGTGGCCCGACGCTCGCTGGTTGAACTGGCGCAGACGCTGAATCTGGAAGCTGCGGCAGAAAAACATCTGGCGCAATACGATCGCTTCATCGCCAGCCAGAAGCCACGTTTTATCCGCCGCGGGGGACGTCCGTTACTGATGACGACGCTTATCGATCCGCGGCATATGCTGGTGCTCGGCCCGAATTGCCTGTTCCAGGAGGTGCTGGACGAGTATGGCATCGTCAATGCCTGGCAGGGTGAAACCAACTTTTGGGGCAGTACGGCGGTCAGCATCGATCGGCTGGCGATGTATAAAGAAGCGGATGTGATCTGCTTCGATCACGGGAATAGCACCGATATGAACGCGCTGATGGCAACGCCGCTGTGGCAGGCCATGCCGTTTGTCCGCGCCGGGCGTTTTCACCGGGTGCCCGCCGTTTGGTTCTATGGCGCGACCCTCTCCACGATGCATTTTGTCCGCATCCTGAATAATGTGTTGGGAGGCAAAGCGTGAGCAGAAAACGTGGAATACCGGATGGCGGTGCGAAAAACGCCTTAACCGACCTACGGTTCGGGCGCTTTGTAGGCCGGATAAGGCGAAGCCGCCATCCGGCGTTGCTGTTATTGGCGCTGTTGGTTGCCGCCTGCTGGCTGACATGGGTTAACTTCTCCGTTGCGCTACCGCGCAGCCAGTGGCAACAGGCTATCTGGTCACCGGATATCGACATCATTGAGCAGATGATTTTTCATTACAGCCTGCTGCCAAGACTGGCGATTTCGCTGCTGGTGGGCGCGGGGCTTGGGCTGGTAGGCGTCCTGTTCCAGCAAGTATTGCGTAACCCGCTGGCGGAACCGACCACGCTGGGCGTGGCGACCGGCGCGCAATTGGGGATCACGGTGACTACGCTATGGGCGATTCCCGGCGCGCTGGCGACGCAGTTTGCCGCCCTGACGGGAGCCTGTATCGTCGGCGCGCTGGTGTTCGGCGTGGCGTGGGGCAAACGTCTGTCGCCAGTGACCCTGATCCTCGCCGGGCTGGTGGTTAGCCTCTATTGTGGCGCAATCAACCAGTTACTGGTGATTTTCCACCACGATCAGTTGCAAAGCATGTTTTTATGGAGCACCGGAACGCTAACGCAAACCGACTGGAGCGGCGTGCAGCGTCTGTGGCCGCAGTTGCTGGGCGGTGTGATGCTCACGTTATTGTTGTTACGCCCGATGACGCTGATGGGGCTGGATGACGGCGTTGCGCGTAATCTGGGTCTGGCGCTGTCGTTAGCGCGTCTGGCGGCGCTGTCGCTGGCGATTGTGTTGAGCGCTCTGCTGGTCAACGCGGTGGGCATTATCGGTTTTATCGGCCTGTTTGCGCCGCTGCTGGCGAAAATGCTTGGCGCAAGACGTCTGCTGGCGCGCCTGATGCTGGCGCCGCTCATTGGGGCGCTTATTTTGTGGCTATCCGATCAGATTATCCTTTGGCTCACCCGCGTATGGATGGAAGTTTCCACCGGGTCAGTGACGGCGTTAATCGGCGCGCCGCTGCTCCTGTGGCTGCTGCCGCGGCTTAAAAGCATGAGCGCGCCGGATATGAACGCCAGCGATCGTGTGGCGGCGGAACGTCGGCACGTTCTTGCTTTTGCCGTTGCCGGTGGCGCGCTCCTGCTGCTGGCAACATGGGGCGCGCTCTCTTTTGGTCGCGACGCGCATGGCTGGACGTGGGCGAGCGGAACGCTGCTTGAAGAACTGATGCCGTGGCGCTGGCCGCGGATACTGGCGGCGTTAATGGCGGGCGTCATGCTGGCGGTGGCGGGCTGCATTATTCAGCGTCTGACCGGTAATCCAATGGCCAGCCCGGAAGTGCTGGGGATCAGTTCCGGAGCCGCGTTTGGCGTGGTGTTGATGCTGTTTTTGGTGCCGGGGAATGCTTTCGGTTGGCTACTGCCTGCCGGAAGCCTGGGCGCGGCGGCGACACTGCTGATTATTATGATAGCCGCCGGGCGCGGCGGTTTCTCGCCGCAACGGATGTTGCTGGCGGGGATGGCGCTCAGCACCGCGTTTACCATGCTGCTAATGATGCTCCAGGCGAGCGGCGATCCGCGGATGGCGGATGTGTTGACCTGGCTCTCAGGATCTACCTATAACGCCACTGGCGGGCAGGTTACGCGAACCGCGATCGTGATGGTGATTTTGCTGGCAATTGTGCCGTTGTGTCGCCGCTGGTTAACGATTTTGCCACTGGGCGGCGATGCCGCGCGCGCGGTGGGCATGGCGCTTACGCCGTCGCGTATCGCGCTGCTGGCGCTGGCGGCGTGTTTGACGGCAACCGCGACGATGACCATTGGGCCGCTGAGTTTCGTTGGACTGATGGCGCCGCATATTGCGCGGATGCTCGGTTTTCGCCGGACGATGCCGCATATGGTCATCTCAGCGCTCGCAGGGGGCGTTCTACTGGTCTTTGCCGACTGGTGCGGCAGGATGGCGCTATTTCCGTATCAGATCCCGGCGGGACTGCTTTCAAGCTTTATTGGCGCGCCGTACTTTATCTATTTGCTACGTAAACAGAGCCGCTGAGTTTGCCGGATGGCGGCATAAATGCCTTATCCGGCCTGCGGTGTAGAATGTAGGCCGGGTAAGCGTAAGCGTCACCCGGCAATTCATCCTTTACAATTTCGCAAACACCCGACGCGCGGCGTCAATGGTATTATTAATGTCGTCCATGCTGTGTGCGACCGACATAAAACCCGCCTCAAACGCCGATGGCGCCAGATACACGCCTTCCTCCAGCATCAGGTGGAAGAAACGCTTAAAGCGTTCCACGTCGCACGCCATCACGTCCTGATAGCAAGTTACGCTCTCAGCGTCGGTGAAGAAAATCCCGAACATGCCGCCGACATGGTTAACCACCAGCGGAATATTCGCTTCTTCGGCAGCTTCCAGCAAACCTTCCGCCAGGCGGGTGGTGAGCTCATCCAGCGTTTCATGAATGCCGGGCTGGGCGACTTCATTCAGGCAGGCGAAACCGGCCGCCATCGCAATCGGGTTGCCGGAAAGGGTGCCCGCCTGGTAAACCGGGCCCGTCGGCGCCAGCGCATCCATTACATCGCGACGACCGCCAAACGCGCCTACCGGCATCCCGCCGCCGATGATTTTACCCAGACAGGTCAGGTCAGGCACGACGCCGTAGTAATCCTGGGCTCCGGCCAGCGCTACGCGAAAACCGGTCATCACTTCGTCGATAATCAGCAGCGCGCCGAACTCATCGCACAAGGCGCGCAGGCCCGGCAGGAATTCCGGCAGCGGCGGGACGCAGTTCATATTGCCCGCCACGGGTTCGACGATGATACAGGCGATTTCCTGCGGATATTGTTCAAACGCCGCGCGCACTGACGCCAGATCGTTATAAGTGCAGGTCAGCGTATGTTTCGCGAAATCCGCCGGCACGCCCGGCGAGTTCGGCTGACCGAGCGTCAGCGCGCCAGAACCGGCTTTGACCAGCAGACAGTCTGCGTGGCCGTGGTAGCAGCCTTCGAATTTGATAATCTTATCGCGGCCAGTAAAACCACGCGCCAGGCGAATCGCGCTCATCGTCGCTTCGGTGCCGGAGTTCACCATGCGCACCATGTCCATGGTCGGCACCAGGTTGGTCACCAGTTCCGCCATTTTTACTTCCATTTCGGTTGGCGCGCCGAAGCTTAAACCGCGCTCCGCAGCTTCGATCACCGCATTGCGGATAGCCGGATGGTTATGCCCCAGTACCATTGGCCCCCAGGAACCGACATAGTCGATATATGCTTTGCCATCGACATCGTACAGATACGCGCCGTCCGCTTTTTCGATAAACAGCGGGGTGCCGCCCACGCCAGTGAAGGCGCGAACAGGGGAGTTCACGCCGCCGGGGATCAGCTCGCGGGCCGCGCTATAGAGATTTTCAGACTTACTCATGGAAAGATTCCTGGTTCGTAGAAAAAGTGAATACCCGCTATTCTAAGTTATTCAGAGAAGGTTATGAAAGTTTTACGCATTTGAAACAATACGATTTGCAGGGGATTTTCACGGCGTTGGCGAGTAGAATGCCGACTTTAGATTTGTATTACCAATTAATGATCTTCTGATGAAAACAGACACTTCCACCTTTTTAGCTCAGCAAATTGTGCGCTTACGGCGCAGAGATCAGATTCGCCGGTTAATGCAGCGGGATAAAACGCCGCTGGCCATCCTGTTCATGGCGGCCGTTGTCGGCACGCTTACCGGACTGGTTGGCGTCGCCTTTGAAAAGACGGTTTCCTGGGTACAAAACATGCGCATTGGCGCGCTGGTTCAGGTCGCGGACCATGCGTTTTTGCTTTGGCCGCTGGCCTTTATCCTTTCGGCGTTACTGGCGATGGTTGGCTACTTTTTGGTGCGAAAATTTGCGCCGGAAGCCGGCGGCTCGGGTATCCCGGAAATTGAAGGCGCGCTGGAGGAGCTACGTCCGGTGCGCTGGTGGCGCGTGTTGCCGGTGAAATTTATCGGCGGGATGGGAACGTTGGGCGCAGGAATGGTATTAGGGCGCGAAGGGCCAACGGTGCAAATCGGGGGCAACCTGGGGCGCATGGTGCTGGATGTTTTTCGTATGCGCAGCGCCGAAGCGCGGCATACGTTGCTGGCGACCGGCGCGGCGGCGGGGCTCTCTGCGGCGTTTAACGCGCCGCTGGCGGGTATCCTGTTTATTATTGAAGAGATGCGCCCGCAGTTTCGCTACAACCTGATTTCGATTAAAGCGGTGTTTACCGGCGTCATCATGTCGAGCATTGTGTTCCGCATATTTAACGGCGAAGCGCCGATTATTGAAGTCGGCAAACTGTCTGATGCGCCGGTTAACACACTGTGGTTATACCTTATCCTCGGCATTATTTTTGGCTGCGTCGGGCCAGTATTTAATTCGTTGGTGCTGCGTACCCAGGATATGTTTCAGCGCTTTCATGGCGGCGAAATTAAAAAATGGGTGCTTATGGGCGGCGCGATCGGCGGCCTGTGCGGTATTCTGGGGTTGATTGAGCCGGAAGCGGCAGGCGGCGGATTTAACCTTATTCCTATCGCCGCGGCAGGTAATTTTAGCGTCGGGCTACTGCTGTTCATCTTTATTGCCCGGGTTGTCACGACGCTGCTTTGCTTTTCTTCCGGCGCGCCGGGGGGCATTTTCGCCCCGATGCTGGCGTTGGGAACGCTGCTTGGTACGGCCTTCGGTATGGCGGCGGCAGTGCTTTTCCCGCAGTATCACCTGGAGGCCGGTACCTTTGCGATTGCCGGGATGGGGGCGCTGATGGCGGCGTCGGTGCGCGCCCCGCTGACGGGGATTGTGCTGGTGCTGGAGATGACCGATAACTACCAGCTCATTTTGCCAATGATTATCACCTGTCTTGGCGCGACACTATTAGCCCAGTTTTTGGGCGGGAAACCGTTATACTCAACTATCCTGGCGCGCACTCTGGCGAAGCAGGATGCGGAACAGGCGGCGAAAAACCAGAATGCGCCTGCGGGCGAGAATACTTGAACGAATTACCAGGGTATTAGATAATGACTGCCAATATTGGGTGAAAATTTATCCAATTACCGATGTCGTTTGGAGCAAAATATGAGTGATGACGTAGCGCTGCCGCTGCAGTTTACCGACGCAGCAGCGAATAAAGTAAAAAGTCTTATCGCTGACGAAGATAACCCGAATCTGAAACTGCGCGTGTATATCACCGGCGGTGGTTGCAGCGGCTTCCAGTATGGTTTTACCTTTGACGATCAGGTTAACGAAGGGGATATGACCATCGAAAAACAGGGCGTTGGCCTGGTGGTTGACCCGATGAGTTTGCAGTATCTGGTGGGGGGTTCGGTAGATTATACCGAAGGTCTGGAAGGTTCCCGCTTCATTGTAACCAACCCGAATGCGAAAAGTACCTGCGGGTGTGGCTCTTCCTTCAGCATTTGATTGTTGTTCGTTGTGCCGGATGGCGACGCGAGCGTCTTATCCGGCCGACAGGAAAGATGTTCCAGGCCCGATAAGCGTAGCGCCATCGGGCAAAACAATATCAACGTCCGTTTTCATCCAGGGCAAACGTCGGCAATTTCAAATGCCAGCGAATGGCCGCCAGCCGAATGAACAGCGTGACCACCATGCCCATCATGCTGGCGCTTTCCAGCGGTACTGAAAACGTATAAAACGCGGTGGCGTGAACAATCCCGCCGATAATACAGGCCGTGGCATAGATTTCGGTGCGTAGGATCATGGGGATCTCGCGTGCCAGAACATCGCGAATAATCCCGCCGCCGACGCCGGTAATCACGCCCATACAGACAGCCACTAATGGCCCCGTTTCAGCGAGGAAGGCTTTATTCACCCCAATGCCGACAAACACCGCCAGCCCGACCGCATCCAGTACCGGCAACATCCATTTCGGTAGACGTCTTGGCTGGCGAACCAGTAGGATGGTCAGCATACTGGTGACCATGGCGACAACCAGATCGGTAGGATCTTTAACCCAGAATACCGGGCCGTTATCCAGCGCCATATCGCGGATTGTCCCGCCGCCGACGGCAGTAACGACGCCGAGCACCAGGACGCCGAACGGGTCCATACGTAATTTCCCGGCCAGCAACACGCCAGAGATAGCAAATACAGCCGTGCCTACAATATCCAGCCAATAGACGAGCATTGTCGAATCCCCACTGGGAGCCTGGTAAGACAGGCTCTAATTCACCTGTGAAAGCGCATTACAGAGTTGTTTTGCGGCGAGGATAATACGCGGGCTTGCGCGTTCAAACCAGTCGCTGTTAAGCGGAATAACCGGAATTTTTAACAGGTTTCCCCAGTATTGTTCAATTTTGAGAATTTCGCCCGCTTTTCCGGCCACGATAATGGCCTGGGGATGCCTTGCCAGCACCTGTTCACGGCTGACTTGCGGCCACGGCACGCGGCTGTCAGCAAAGACGTTTTCTCCGCCGCAGGTCGTCAAAACCTGATGTTGAATAGACCCTTTACCACTGGTAAACAGAGGATTCATGCCAAACTGAAGAAAGACGCGCTTTTTAGCTTTACCGACATACTCGACTTTGAGCGCGGCGTACTCATTTAGCAATGTCTGCGCTGCCTGCTGAGCCTTTTCCGGCTGCGGGCTCCAGGCGGCCAGTTGGCGGAGCGCGTCGGCGATCTGTTCGATGGTTACCGCGTCCACCCACATGACCTTAATACCTAATGACGTCAGTTGGTTTACCTGGCGTTCCGCATTACCGCCGCGCCAGGCGACGACCAGATCCGGCTTCAGCGCCACAATGCGTTCCAGATTCATTCCCTGCCAGGTAGAGACTTGTTCTATTTTTTGCGCTTCGGGCGGGTAGTCGGAATAGCTGCTGACGCCAACGGGCGTAATCCCGGCGGCAAAAGCGAGCTCCGTATTGGCGGGAGAGAGGGTAATGACGCGCGGCGCAGCGTAAAGCCACACCGGGAGCGTAAGCAGCAGGGCGACCAGCGCCCTGAACATTTGCTTAGCCATGCGCCAGTTTCTGTACCAGCGTTTCGACCATCAAAGTCGACTGTTTCGCCGCCACCGCGAGGAATTCGTCAAAGCTGAGGTGCGATTGCTGATCGGCCACGTCAGAAATAGCGCGTACCACCACGAACGGCACGTTGAAGTTATGGCAGACGTGGGCGATAGCGGTGGCTTCCATCTCTACGGCGACCGCGTCGGGGAAGTTATGCCGGATTTTCGCCAGCCCGACGGAACCGTTAATAAACGCGTCGCCGCTAACAATAAGGCCGCGTACCGCGTTCAGATTCAGCTCCCTGATGCAGGATTCCGCGGCGGCGATCAGCTTATCATCGGCCTTAAATCCGGCCGGACAGCCCGGTAATTGCCCGTATTCATAGCCGAAAGCGGTCACATCAGCGTCGTGGTAACGTGCTTCGTCAGAGACGACGATATCGCCGACCTTCAGCGTGGACGCCAGACCGCCTGCGGAACCGGTATTGATGATCACGTCCGGCTTGCAGTGCTCCAGAAGCAACGTTGCGCCCAGCGCCGCCGCGACTTTACCGATACCGGATTTCAGCAACGCCACTTCGGTGCCGTTCAACTGGCCAGTGTAAATTTCGCAGCCGCCCAGCGTAATCGTCTGACGGTTGTCAATTTTGTCACGCAGCAGCGTAACTTCTTCTTCCATTGCGCCAATGATGCCGATTTTCATAGATTTACTCGCGATAAGTCAGTTTTGGGGGCATAGTTTATCATGCGCTTATGGGGAAGCGCATTTCTCAGGCGGGGAGAGGATATGGCATCGATCGATTTCCGAAATAAAATTAACTGGCATCGTCGTTATCGTTCACCGCAGGGCGTAAAGACGGAGCATGAGATCCTGCGGATTTTTGAAAGCGATCGCGGGCGGATTATCAACTCTCCGGCTATACGCCGTTTGCAGCAAAAAACGCAGGTTTTCCCGCTGGAGCGCAATGCCGCGGTGCGTACTCGCCTGACGCATTCAATGGAGGTGCAACAGGTAGGGCGGTATATCGCGAAAGAGATTTTAAGCCGCCTGAAAGAGCAAAACCGACTGGAGGAGTACGGTCTGGATGCGCTGACCGGTCCCTTTGAAAGTATTGTGGAAATGGCCTGCCTGATGCACGACATCGGTAATCCGCCGTTCGGTCATTTTGGCGAGGCGGCGATCAATGACTGGTTTCGTCAGCGGCTGCATCCGGAAGATGCGGAAAGTCAGCCGCTCACGCATGATCGCTGTGTGGTTTCCTCGCTACGGCTACAGGAAGGCGAAGAAAATCTGAACGATATTCGCCGCAAGGTACGTCAGGATATCTGCCATTTTGAAGGCAATGCACAGGGAATTCGTCTGGTACATACGCTCATGCGGATGAATCTTACCTGGGCGCAGGTTGGCGGAATTTTAAAATATACCCGTCCGGCATGGTGGCGAGGGCCGGTGCCGGATTCCCATCGCTATTTAATGAAGAAACCGGGCTATTATCTTTCTGAAGAGAAGTATATTGCGAGGTTACGTAAAGAACTGCAGTTAGCGCCTTACAGTCGCTTTCCATTAACGTGGATTATGGAAGCCGCAGATGATATTTCTTATTGTGTCGCCGATCTTGAAGACGCGGTAGAGAAAAGAATCTTTAGCGTTGAGCAGCTTTATCACCATTTATATCACGCGTGGGGCCACCATGAGAAGGATTCGCTGTTTGAGCTGGTGGTAGGAAATGCGTGGGAAAAATCACGCGCCAATACATTAAGCCGCAGTACCGAAGATCAGTTTTTTATGTATTTACGGGTAAATACATTAAATAAACTGGTGCCCTATGCCGCTCAGCGTTTTATTGATAATTTGCCGCAGATTTTTGCCGGTACCTTCAATCAGGCGTTACTGGAAGATGCCAGCGGTTTTAGCCGCCTGCTTGAACTCTATAAGAATGTGGCGGTTGAACATGTGTTTAGCCATCCGGATGTAGAACAGCTTGAACTACAGGGATACCGGGTGATCAGCGGGTTATTAGATATCTATCAGCCGCTATTAAGCCTGTCGCTTAACGACTTTCGCGAGTTGGTGGAAAAAGAACGGTTGAAACGCTTCCCCATAGAATCGCGCTTATTTCAGAAACTTTCTACGCGCCATCGTTTGGCCTACGTGGAAGTCGTCAGTAAATTACCCACGGATTCGGCGGAGTACCCGGTACTGGAATATTATTATCGCTGTCGGTTGATTCAGGATTATATCAGCGGGATGACTGACCTTTACGCATGGGATGAATATCGGCGTTTGATGGCGGTCGAACAGTAAATGGACTTTTGTAAAGATGGACAATAAATTTTTACTTTTTCCAGAAACTTTGTTCCGGAACTTCGCGTTATAAAATGAATCTGACGTACACAGCAATTTTGCGTTACCTGTTAATCGAGATTGAAACACATGAAAAAAACCACATTAGCAATGAGTGCACTGGCTCTGAGTTTAGGTTTGGCATTGTCGCCTCTGTCTGCCACGGCGGCTGAAACGTCCTCTTCAGCAATGACTGCCCAGCAGATGCCAAGCCTGGCACCGATGCTCGAAAAAGTGATGCCATCGGTGGTCAGTATTAATGTTGAAGGTAGCACCACGGTGAATACGCCGCGTATGCCGCGTAATTTCCAGCAGTTCTTTGGCGATGACTCCCCGTTCTGCCAGGACGGTTCTCCGTTCCAGAATTCTCCGTTCTGCCAGGGCGGCGGTAACGGCGGCAACGGCGGTCAACAACAGAAATTCATGGCGCTGGGCTCCGGCGTAATTATTGACGCCGCGAAGGGCTACGTCGTCACCAACAACCACGTGGTTGATAACGCCAGCGTGATTAAAGTACAGCTTAGCGATGGGCGTAAATTCGATGCTAAAGTGGTGGGCAAAGATCCGCGTTCTGATATCGCGCTGATTCAAATTCAGAATCCGAAGAACCTGACGGCGATTAAGCTGGCGGACTCCGACGCGCTGCGCGTGGGGGATTATACCGTCGCTATTGGTAACCCGTTTGGTCTGGGCGAAACGGTGACGTCAGGTATCGTTTCGGCGCTGGGGCGTAGCGGCCTGAACGTAGAAAATTACGAGAACTTTATTCAGACCGACGCCGCGATTAACCGCGGTAACTCCGGCGGCGCGCTGGTGAACCTGAACGGTGAGCTGATCGGTATTAACACCGCGATTCTGGCGCCGGACGGCGGCAACATCGGTATCGGCTTCGCTATCCCCAGTAACATGGTGAAAAACCTGACGTCGCAGATGGTGGAATACGGCCAGGTGAAACGCGGCGAACTGGGGATCATGGGGACTGAGCTGAATTCCGAATTGGCGAAAGCGATGAAAGTCGACGCCCAGCGAGGCGCGTTCGTCAGCCAAGTGATGCCGAATTCGTCCGCGGCGAAAGCGGGTATCAAAGCCGGGGATGTCATTACCTCGCTGAACGGTAAACCGATCAGCAGCTTTGCGGCGCTGCGCGCTCAGGTCGGCACTATGCCGGTCGGCAGCAAAATCAGCCTCGGTCTGCTGCGTGAAGGTAAAGCGATTACGGTGAATCTGGAACTGCAGCAGAGCAGCCAGAGTCAGGTTGATTCCAGCACCATCTTCAGCGGGATTGAAGGCGCTGAAATGAGCAATAAAGGCCAGGATAAAGGCGTTGTGGTGAGCAGCGTGAAAGCGAACTCACCCGCCGCGCAAATTGGCCTCAAAAAAGGCGATGTGATTATCGGCGCTAACCAGCAGCCGGTGAAAAATATCGCCGAGCTGCGTAAGATTCTCGACAGCAAGCCGTCGGTTCTGGCGCTGAATATTCAGCGTGGTGATAGTTCTATTTATTTGCTGATGCAGTAATCACCTTTGTCCCCCTTCCGCCATGGAAGGGGGCAACACTTTTCTGTGAAACCCCCCACAACTCCATACTTATTTGCACCGTTTTGTGCATTTGCACAATGTCGAGACCTGTCATCTTCCTTATGCTTGTGCTCTGCTCACAGGAGGGATTTATGGCTGGCTGGCATCTTGATACCAAAATGGCGCAGGATATCGTGGCGCGCACTATGCGCATCATCGATACCAATATCAACGTAATGGATGCCCGCGGGCGTATTATCGGCAGCGGCGATCGGGAACGTATTGGTGAATTGCACGAAGGCGCGCTGTTAGTGCTGTCGCAGGGCCGGGTTGTGGATATCGACGACGCCGTGGCGCGACACCTGCACGGGGTGCGTCAGGGGATTAATCTTCCCTTACGTCTTGAGGGCGAAATTGTCGGCGTGATCGGTCTTACCGGCGAACCAGAGCATCTGCGTAAATATGGCGAACTGGTGTGTATGACTGCCGAAATGATGCTGGAGCAGTCGCGGTTAATGCACCTTTTGGCGCAGGATAGCCGTTTGCGCGAAGAGCTGGTGATGAACCTGATTCAGGCCGAAGAAAATACGCCGGCGCTGGTGGAATGGGCGCAGCGTTTGGGGATCGATTTGAACCAGCCGCGTGTGGCGGCGGTGGTGGAAGTCGACAGCGGCCAGCTTGGCGTCGATAGCGCAATGGCGGAACTTCAGCAGTTGCAGAATGCGCTTACCACGCCGGAGCGTAACAACCTGATAGCCATTGTTTCTCTCACCGAGATGGTGGTGCTCAAACCCGCCTTAAACTCGTTTGGTCGCTGGGATGCTGAAGATCATCGTAAGCGCGTAGAGCAGCTTATCTCGCGAATGAAAGAGAATGGTCAGCTACGTTTTCGCGTGGCGCTGGGCAATTACTTTACCGGGCCGGGCAGTATTGCACGCTCATACCGCACGGCGCGCACCACGATGATGGTCGGCAAACAGCGGATGCCAGAAAGCCGCAGCTATTTTTATCAGGATTTGATGCTGCCGGTTCTGTTAGATAGCCTGCGTGGCGGCTGGCAGGCCAATGAGCTGGCGCGCCCGCTGGTAAAACTCAAAGCGATGGATAACAACGGGTTATTACGTCGGACGCTGACGGCGTGGTTTCGCCATAATGTCCAGCCGCTGGCGACCTCTAAGGCGCTGTTTATTCATCGTAACACGCTGGAATATCGGCTAAATCGTATTTCGGAACTGACCGGGCTGGATTTGGGAAATTTTGACGATCGGCTGTTGCTGTATGTGGCGCTACAACTGGATGAACAGCGTTAAGCCCGGCGGCGCTTCGCTTACCAGGCCTACGGGGATATACCTGTAGGCCGGATAAGGCGTAACACGTCGCCATCCGGCAACACACAGCTTACTTACGGGTAAGCTTGTCCAGATCGGCTTCGATTTCACTGATCTTATTCGCGACGACGCTTTCCAGGTGGCGCAAGTCGTCGAGGATCTTACGTTTGAGATCGAGTTCTGAGCGGTCGCGCTGGCAGATTTGGTCCAGCTCGTCAATCACATAGCGTAGGTTAGGGCTAATCTCCTGTACCTCTTTATAACCCTGACCGATGCCATCGGCCACCACCGTTTTACGCTGGCGTGGATACTTAAACTTCACGCTTTTAGCAAAGAATTCACCTCTATCCTTTTGAAAATAGATTTTCAGGATATCGTTATTGGCTTCTTGCCGCAGGCTGTAACGATCGATTTCCTCAGGATTGGTAATGCCCAGACTTTTTAGATTGTCATACATAGCGGTATCCTTCATCACACTATAACTTTTGAATAATTAACGAAAAATTGGTTTTTCGCCACCAATGTATACAAAAAAAGCGCGGTTGATCGCAGAAGACGTCTCGGCAACGTCATGAGCAAAAGGGCGGCGGTTATTGATAGCTTAAGTAATTCAACGCGATATTCCGTTTATAGAGAAAGCGTTTGAAGTCAGTGTGGGAAATTGACCGGAGGTAGTGGTCGATAACCTTGAGAGGCGGAGTCTATGTCCGGAACGTATAATGCTACTATTCGCCGGGTGGTGGTTTCCGCCTGGATAGGAAACTCCATTGAATATTATGATTTTCTATTATACGGCCTGGCAAGCGCGCTGGTATTTGGCCCGCTTTTTTTTCCTGGCGCCAGCCCATTGACTGCAACGTTATCTTCTTTTGCCAGTTTCGGCGTGGGATTTATCTCCCGGCCGCTGGGCGCACTATTTTTTGGCAACAGGGGAGATACGCTTGGGCGTAAAAACACGTTATTAATCACGTTAGGCGGGATGGGCGCGGTCACGTTTCTCATCGGTTGCCTGCCTTCTTACGCCAGTATCGGCGCGCTGGCGCCTGCTTTACTGGTTATTCTGCGTTTTCTACAGGGATTTATGGTTGGAGGCGAATGGGGAGGCGCCATGTTGATGGTCGTGGAATATGCTGCTGGAAAGCACCGGGGGCGGTTAAGCGCGCTATCGCAAACAGGAGGACTCACGGGACAATTATTGGCGACAGGCGTATTTATAGTCGTGACCCAATTACCGCAGGAGGCGTTGTTATCGTGGGGATGGCGTATTCCTTTTCTGCTCAGTGCGCTTTTGGTGTTGCCTGGATTATATATGCGTCATCGTCTGGATGAGACACCTGTCTTCCGTGCGTTTAAAAAGCAGCAGGCCATTAATCATAGGCAGCAAAGAGAAGAAAGGCCGGTGGTCAAAGTAGTACGAGAACAATGGCGCAGCATTTTGCTGATTATAATTCTGCGTTTTGCGGAAAGCGTTCCCTTTTTTCTTGCTACCGTCTTCGCGGTTTCCTGGGCGACAACGCAGCTTGGGATTGCCAGCCTGACTATTCTGTACATTGTAATGTTCACCTGTCTGCTGGCGTATCCCATGCACGTGCTATTTGGCATCATGTCGGATCGGCGTGGCTGCCGTCAGGTGTATATTTTCGGCGCGCTTTTTGTCGCGGCAATGGCTTTTCCCTTTTTCTGGCTGCTGGAAAGCCGTTCGCTCATACTGATGACAATGGGCTACGTTCTGCTTATTAACATTGGTCATAATTCACTGAATGCCGTGCAACCTTCTTTTTTCGCCGGACTGTTTCATCCGCCTGTACGCTACAGCGGTTCATCAATTGGCGCTCAGTTGGGGGCGGTTGTGGCAGGGGGATTCACGCCGTTTATCGCTAAGGCGTTAAGCGCAGTCTATGATAACAGTTGGGCGTTGGTTGCCGGTTATGTCGTTTTGACTGCGTTGGCTTCGGCGTTTGCGGCAAAGATTGCGCCGGAAACCGTGTTACCGCATTCGCCGTAATGCAAAGGGGGGCTGTCGCCCCCACTTTTCACTCGCTTAATCAATAGTGCGCAATAATTCGTTAATGCCCACTTTACCACGCGTTTTGGCGTCGACTTTTTTCACGATCACCGCGCAGTACAAACTGTACTTGCCGTCTTTTGACGGCAGGTTGCCGGAAACGACCACGGAGCCCGCCGGTACGCGGCCATAGTGAACTTCACCGGTTTCGCGATCGTAGATTTTGGTGCTCTGGCCGAGGTATACCCCCATGGAAATGACGGAACCTTCTTCGACAATGACGCCTTCCACGACTTCAGAACGCGCGCCAATAAAGCAGTTGTCTTCAATGATGGTCGGGTTAGCCTGCAACGGCTCCAGTACGCCGCCGATACCTACGCCGCCGGAAAGGTGAACATTTTTACCAATCTGCGCGCAGGAACCCACCGTCGCCCAGGTGTCAACCATGGTGCCTTCGTCAACGTAGGCGCCGATGTTAACGTAAGACGGCATCAGCACGGTGTTGCGGGCGATAAATGCGCCCTGACGAACGGCCGCAGGCGGAACGACGCGGAAGCCTTCTTTCTGAAAACGCGCTTCGTCGTAATCAGCGAATTTCATCGGGACTTTATCGAAGTAGCGGCTTTCCGCACCGTCGATAACCTGGTTATCGTTAATACGGAAAGAGAGCAGAACCGCTTTCTTCAGCCACTGGTGAGTGACCCACTGACCGTCGATTTTTTCTGCGACACGCAGCGCGCCGGAATCAAGTAGAGAAATGACCTGGTTTACCGCCTCTCGGGTCACGGTATCTACATTAGCCGGCGTAATATCGGCGCGGCGCTCAAAAGCGGTCTCAATAACGTTCTGTAGCTGCTGCATTGTTAAACTCTTTCATATAAATAAACACACTACCCTTTATCGTTTGGATTGAGGGCCGCTGTCAACCGTTGTTGCACCTCAAGTTGCAGCACATTATTAAGTGCGCGCCGATCCGCTGTGGCGATTATGAATAAATCTTCTACTCGTTCACCAATGGTTGTAATTCGGGCGCCATGAAGCGAAATTCCCAGATCGGCAAAAATTTGTCCGACCCTGGCCAGCAGACCAGGTTGATCGAGCGCGATCAATTCCATGAATGATTTTCTGTCGGTATGGGTGGGCAGAAAATTGACTTCCGTTTCGACCGTAAAGTGCCGTAACTTTGCCGGTTGCCGACGCGGCTGCGGCGGCTGCCAGCTACGCTGCGTAATGGTTTGTTCAAGACCGGTGCGAATAACGTCATGGCGATCCGCCGCCAGCGGGCTGCCGTCTGGTTCCAGAACGATAAACGTATCCATTGCCATGCCGTCGCGAGTGGTAAAGATCTGCGCGTCATGGACGCTTAAATTACGCCTGTCCAGCTCGGCGCAGACGGCGGCAAACAGATAGGGTCTGTCCGGACTCCAGATAAAAATTTCGGTTCCGCCGCGCGTGGCCTGCGGACTAAGCAACACTAACGGTTGGCGCAGATCGTGCTGCAATAAATGGCGTGCGTGCCAGGCGAGCTGATTTGGACTATGACGAACAAAATAGTTAGCGCGACAGCGGGTCCAGATTTTGTGCAGCGCGGCTTCATCAATATTGTCCATTCGCAGCAGCGCCAGCGCCTGAAGCTGATGGTGACGCACGCGCTCACGCATATCCGGCGTATTTTGCATTCCACGCCTGAGCTGTTTTTCAGTGGCGAAGTACAACTCGCGCAGCAGGCTCTGTTTCCAGCTATTCCACAAGGTTTCGTTGGTCGCGCAGATGTCCGCGACGGTCAGGCAGACCAGAAAACGCAGCCGTGTTTCGGTTTGCACCTCTTCGGCAAACTGCTTGATGACTTCCGGATCCTGGATGTCGCGGCGCTGGGCGGTGACTGACATTAGCAGGTGTTGGCGCACCAGCCAGGCGACCAGTTGCGTTTCGCGTGAGTTCAAACCGTGCAGTTCGGCGAAGGTGAGTACATCCTGCGCGCCCAGTACGGAATGGTCGCCGCCGCGTCCTTTCGCAATATCGTGGAACAGCGCGGCGATCAGGATCAGTTCCGGATGGGGAAGCCGCGGCCAGAGATCGACGCATAGCGGATGGCGCTGGCGCGTCTCTTCTTTCGCAAAGCTCTCCAGTTTGAGCATTACGCGGATGGTGTGTTCATCCACCGTGTATGCGTGGAACAGGTCAAACTGCATTTGTCCGACGATGTGCGACCACTGCGGCATATAAGCCCACAGTACGCTGTGGCGATGCATGGGTAGCAGGCCGCGGCTGACCGCGCCGGGATGGCGTAGCATACTCAGAAACAGAGTGCGCGCCTCCGGGATGTAACACAGCGGTTGGCTCAGGTGGCGGCGGGCGTGGCGCAAGTGGCGTAACGTCGTAGAGTAGATGCCGGTGATCGCGCTATTGCGCACCATCATATAAAACATGCGCAGGATCGCTTGCGGTTCGCGGATAAACAGCGTGTCGTCACGCAGATCAATGAGCGTGCCGCGCAGTTGAAACTCATCGTCAACAGGACGCGGTTTTTCATCCGCAGGCAGCGCCAGAATCGCCTCGTCAAATAGCTGAAGCAGCATCTGATTAAGTTCGCTCACCCGACGCGTAACCCGGAAGTAGTCTTTCATCATCCGCTCAACCGGATCGTTGCCCTCGCCGCTGTAGTTAAGGCGTTGAGCGACGCTTAACTGGCGGTCGAACAGCAGGCGGTTATCGTAGCGGCTGACCACCAAATGTAGCGCAAAGCGAATGCGCCACAGGATATGCAGGCACTCGTTGAGCTCCGCGCGCTCAGCCGGGGTTAAAAAGCCGAATCCCACCATCTCATCGAGCGAGGTAGCGCCGAAGTGACGTCGGGCGACCCACTGTAACGTATGGATATCGCGCAGGCCGCCGGGGCTGCTTTTAATATCCGGCTCCAGATTATAGCTGGTGCCGTGATAGCGCTGGTGGCGCTGGTTCTGCTCTTCTACTTTGGCGGCGTAAAATTTGTCGGACGGCCAAAAACCTTCGCTGAAAATATGTTTTTGTAGTGCCAGAAACAGAGCGACATCACCGATCAGCAGGCGCGTTTCGATGAGGTTTGTCGCAACGGTTAAATCAGACAGGCCTTCCAGCAGACACTCTTCCAGCGTACGTACGCTATGCCCGACATCCAGCTTGACGTCCCAAAGTAAAGTCAGCAGCTCGCCGACCTTTTGCGCCTGTTCATCAGGCAGCTTTTTGCGGCTTAAAATGAGCAGATCAATATCGGAAAGCGGATGCAGTTCGCCGCGTCCATAGCCGCCGACGGCGACCAGCGCCAGATCGGCAATCTGACCGAAACCGGCCTCAATCCACAGGCGTTGCAACAACTGGTCGATAAATTCGGTACGGGCTTCAATAAGCTGTTCAGCACAAATGCCGCTGTCAAATGCCTCTCCCAGCCAGTGTTGAAAGATGTCGATGCGGGCTTTGATACCGGCGACGGTCAGTTCAGCGCGCGGCCAGACGCCAGGGTTTTGCGGCTGGTCAGGGAGGGTGGGGAGTGCGGTATTCGCGTGCTGTTCAGGAAGAGTATTCATATGCGCCACCCATTAAAAAGCCGGATGGTGGCGTGAACGCCTTATCCGGCCTACGTATTTACTCTTCATCCTTCAAGTTGCTTCTACGTTGGCTGCGCTCGTTCACTCCAGTCACGTACTTATGTACGCTCCTGAAGATTCACTCTCTTGCCGCCTTGAGGCAACTCGAATGATTTTGAGTAAAGGTGTAATTTGTAGGCCTGATAAGATGCGAAGGCATCGCCATCAGGCAAAACATTATTCGTCGTGTGTGATGATCGCCGGGATGGTGTCATCTTTACGCAGCGTCAGAATTTCACAGCCGTTTTCCGTTACCACAATAGTATGCTCGTACTGAGCAGACAAGCTGCGGTCTTTGGTTTTTACCGTCCAGCCGTCTTTCATGGTGCGGATACGGTAATCCCCGGCGTTCAGCATCGGTTCAATGGTAAAGGTCATGCCAGGCTGCAACACGACGCCGCCATCGTCTGCATCATAATGCAGCACCTGCGGTTCTTCATGGAAGCCGCGACCAATACCGTGTCCGCAGTATTCACGTACCACGGAGAAACCTTCGCCTTCGGCATATTTCTGGATGGCGGCGCCAATGGTGCGCAGGCGGATGCCCGGTTTCACCATTTTGATGCCCAGATACAGGCTCTCTTGCGTGACGCGGCACAGACGCTCGCCCAGAATGGTCGGTTTGCCGACGATAAACATCTTTGAGGTATCGCCGTGGAATTCATCTTTAATCACGGTCACGTCGATGTTGACGATATCACCATCTTTCAGATGTTTAGCGTCATCTGGAATGCCGTGGCACACCACTTCATTAATAGAGATACAGACGGATTTCGGATAACCGTGGTAGCCGAGGCAGGCGGAGATCGCGTGTTGTTCGTTAACGATGTAATCGTTACAGATACGGTCCAGTTCGCCGGTGGTGACGCCCGGTTTGATATACGGTTCGATCATTTCCAGCACTTCGGCTGCCAGACGGCCCGCGACGCGCATTTTTTCGATGTCTTCAGATGTCTTGATAGAGATAGCCATGGATAGTGTCCAGCAGTGTCGATTATTTCGACAATAATAGGTTATGTCGTATCAATGTTAACAGTGCAGCGGCGTCAGTGCCAGATGTTGAACATTCTGGTAACGCTGACGTCCGCATAGTTCACCAGGTTGGTTAGGGTTTCTTAACGGCTTTACCGTGACGGTCAAAGGTGAATGTTTGGTCGGTTCTGCGGTATACACCTTCCCCTACAGATTTAACAAAGGTGGCGACAATATAGGGAGACTGCCACTCAAATGAGTATTTGCCGTTTTTGGGCATCGGAATCAGCAAATTACCGTCGTTATCGATGAAACCATCGTCGACCTCAAAGCCAATATCGGCAACGGCTTTTGCGAAGGGGTTATATTTAAAGAGATTTATCTTTTCGCTGGCGGGAATTTTCGGCAACTTGCTGAAATCGAGATGCTTAAAGACCTGAGCCAGAAATAGCTGGCTCTCCAGCGATGCCGCCTGTCGGGCCGGAAACTCCAGCGTCAGATTGTCGGCCAGGCGGTAGTACCAGGAATAATTAGCATTATCTCCGTTCATTGTAAAAATAAAGAGATTTTCCAGTCGCTTGCCGTTGGGATATTTCTGTTGGTTTTTCGCCATCACCTCGTCAAGGCTGGTATGATGAACCTTGATATCGACATAAATATAATTAGAAAAACAACTGTTGTATTTTACTGACATTCGCGGCGAAAGAGGCTTAATAAAACGCTGTGGTTTTTCCAGTAGCGGCGTTAATGTTTCTTCAAAGCTACGCTGGGTTTCAACAACATCGAATAGCTGGTTCATGCTGGTCTGATAACGCGATTCGAGCTCTTTTTCCGGCAATGACAGGTCGGCCAGCGACAACACATCCTTACCGCGATATTGTGGCTCCATGGTGCGCACAATAGCCCAGGCACGCGCAACGGTTGTAAGCTCGCCGTCCACAGCATTGGCTCGGGCTACAAGCCAGGTCCCGGTGGCATCGTCATACTGAAAATACACGGCTTCCGGGGTGTAGTCCTCGTTGTAGTAGACAGCGCCGTTGTCGGTGCGGAAAAGAATGCCTTTTTGGCTGGCGAGCCATCTGTCCAGATAGGCGGGGTCTTTTGCTGTTTTAACCACAAAAATCTCACCATTAATCATTTCTGATTGTTTATGGTCTGGCGTTGTTTTTTCGCGCTCTGTGAAGCTATAAACGTGGGTACCTTCGTCTTTGATATTAATATAAAGCCCTTTATTTCCCATGCGGCGGAAATAGGCGCCGGAGTTCCATGAATCAAGGGAGTTATAAATTGACAACGGGAGTTTGATCGCCAGATTGGGGGTGACGGAAAAAACGACGCCGGGAAAATCATCTTTCTGAACGAGGGCGGCTAGCTGTTCACGCTCCTGAGTGAGGCGGGTCTGCCATTTTTGTTGCTGCTCTGCGAAACGTGATTTGATTTTCTGAAGTCCCGGGGTGCTGTCATCGACCTGCTGAAGCTTCAACGTAATAACACAGTCAAAAAAGCCGCAGGCCATCTTTGGTTCGCTCACCAGACTGAGTGTTTTACCGTTGTTTTCTGTTTTGAGAGAGTAGGTTATCCCTTCGATTTCTATTTGTTGATTTTTAATCTCATAGCGTGAAGTGTTATTCCAGCGATTGGCCGTTAGCGCCTCTGGCGTCAGGTTAAACCAAACCCAGTTTTTATTTTCCTCAAAGGCCGAAGTAATACTCTGTTGCGTTTTTGTGCTGGGCTGCTGCGTGTCAACGCTGAAATCAATGTGGGTTTCTTCTGTGAGGTAAGTCTGCTCTGTGGCATAAGCGGAAGCGATACCGCACCCTGTCAATAGTATTAATGTATTGATAATTATATTTTTATTCACCAATTAAATCCTTTTATAAATCTTGCACATTCCATGTGCCGCGATTGTAGATACCCCTTCCGCTCGGTGAATTGATCCAGATAAAGTTCTGCTATGCTTTTTTAAGTCCGAATCGCCACTCAACGCGTTATTTGGTTGAACAACTGTTGGTTTCCAGCGCCATTTTGTGGTATAAAGCGCGCCGGACTTCCGATCCATTCGAAGACTACACACGATGGACGGGAGCGATAAATCTCACTTTGTGTAACAACACACACGTATCGGCACATATTCCGGGGTGCCCTTTGGGGTCGGTAATATGGGATACGTGGAGGCATAACCCCAACTTAATCTATAGAGGTTTTAAATCATGGCAACTGTTTCCATGCGCGACATGCTCAAGGCTGGTGTTCACTTTGGTCACCAGACCCGTTACTGGAACCCGAAAATGAAGCCTTTCATCTTCGGCGCGCGTAACAAAGTTCACATCATCAACCTTGAGAAAACTGTACCGATGTTCAACGAAGCTCTGGCTGAACTGAACAAGATCTCTGCTCGTAAAGGTAAAATCCTTTTCGTTGGTACTAAACGCGCTGCAAGCGAAGCGGTGAAAGAAGCTGCTAACAGCTGCGACCAGTTCTTCGTGAACCATCGCTGGCTGGGCGGTATGCTGACTAACTGGAAAACAGTTCGTCAGTCCATCAAACGTCTGAAAGACCTGGAAACTCAGTCTCAGGACGGTACTTTCGAAAAGCTGACCAAGAAAGAAGCGCTGATGCGTACTCGTGAGCTTGAGAAACTGGAAAACAGCCTGGGCGGTATCAAAGACATGGGCGGTCTGCCGGACGCTCTGTTCGTTATCGATGCTGACCACGAGCACATTGCTATCAAAGAAGCGAACAACCTGGGTATCCCGGTATTTGCTATCGTTGATACCAACTCTGATCCGGACGGCGTTGACTTCGTTATCCCGGGTAACGATGACGCAATCCGTGCTGTTAGCCTGTACCTGGGCGCTGTCGCTGCAACCGTTCGTGAAGGCCGTTCTCAGGATCTGGCTTCCCAGGCGGAAGAAAGCTTCGTAGAAGCCGAGTAATAAGGCTTGATAACTCCCTAAAATAGTTCGAGTTGCAGGAAGGCGGCAAGCTCGAGAATTCCCGGGAGCTTACATCAGTAAGTGACCGGGATGAGCGAGTGAAGGCAACGCGCCTGCGGCTCGAAATATGAAGGGGAGAGCCCTTATAGACCAGGTAGTATCACGTTTGGTTAGGGGGCCTGTATATGGCCCCCTTTTTCACTTTTATATCTGTGCGGTTTGATGCCGGGCAGATCAAATCTTTCGAGGATTTTAGAATGGCTGAAATTACCGCATCCCTGGTAAAAGAGCTGCGTGAGCGTACCGGCGCAGGCATGATGGATTGCAAAAAAGCGCTGACTGAAGCGAATGGCGACATTGAGCTGGCAATCGAAAACATGCGTAAGTCCGGCGCTATCAAAGCGGCGAAAAAAGCAGGCAACGTGGCTGCTGACGGCGTAATCAAAACCAAAATCGACGGTAACGTCGCTTTCATTCTGGAAGTTAACTGCCAGACTGACTTCGTGGCTAAAGATGCTGGCTTCCAGGCATTTGCTGACAAAGTGCTGGACGCCGCTGTTGCTGGCAAAATCACTGACGTAGAAGTTCTGAAAGCGCAGTTCGAAGAAGAGCGCGTTGCTCTGGTTGCGAAAATCGGCGAGAACATCAACATTCGTCGCGTCGCTTCCCTGGAAGGCGACGTGCTGGGTTCTTACCAGCACGGTGCGCGCATCGGCGTTCTGGTTGCCGCTAAAGGCGCTGACGAAGAGCTGGTTAAGCAGCTGGCGATGCACGTTGCGGCAAGCAAGCCGGAATTCGTTAAGCCGGAAGACGTGTCTGCTGACGTGGTAGAGAAAGAGTACCAGGTACAGCTGGACATCGCGATGCAGTCCGGTAAGCCGAAAGAAATCGCAGAGAAAATGGTTGAAGGCCGCATGAAGAAATTCACCGGCGAAGTTTCTCTGACTGGTCAGCCTTTCGTCATGGAACCGAGCAAATCTGTTGGCCAACTGCTGAAAGAGCACAACGCTGACGTGACTGGCTTCATCCGCTTTGAAGTGGGCGAAGGCATTGAGAAAGTCGAGACTGACTTTGCAGCAGAAGTTGCTGCGATGTCTAAGCAGTCCTGATTTTCCTGAGGAGCCGCCTGAGGGCGGCTTCTTTTTGCGCCTCTCTTGTAAAATCAGCCGACGCCTGGCGTTTGCGCTGAAATGCGACGTACAATGTCGCCGGAATTAACTCATATCAATCGTTGACAGTCTCAGGAAAGAAACATGGCTACCAATGCAAAACCCGTCTATAAACGCATTCTGCTTAAATTAAGCGGCGAAGCTCTGCAGGGTACGGAAGGCTTCGGTATTGATGCAAGCATACTGGATCGTATGGCTCAGGAGATCAAAGAACTGGTTGAACTGGGTATTCAGGTTGGTGTGGTGATTGGCGGTGGTAACCTGTTCCGTGGCGCGGGTCTGGCAAAAGCGGGGATGAACCGCGTTGTGGGCGACCACATGGGCATGTTGGCCACCGTCATGAACGGCCTGGCAATGCGTGATGCGCTTCACCGCGCCTATGTGAACGCCCGCCTGATGTCGGCAATTCCTTTAAACGGCGTGTGCGACAACTACAGTTGGGCCGAGGCGATTAGCCTGCTGCGTAATAACCGTGTTGTGATTCTGTCTGCAGGTACGGGTAACCCGTTCTTCACTACCGACTCTGCGGCCTGTCTGCGCGGGATCGAAATTGAAGCGGATGTCGTACTGAAAGCGACCAAAGTGGATGGTGTATTCACTGCCGATCCGGCAAAAGATCCTTCCGCGACCATGTACGATCAGCTGACCTACAGCGAAGTGCTGGATAAAGAGCTGAAAGTGATGGATCTGGCGGCGTTCACGCTGGCTCGTGACCACAAACTGCCGATTCGTGTTTTCAACATGAACAAACCGGGCGCGCTGCGTCGTGTGGTGATGGGCGAAAAAGAAGGGACGTTAATCACGGAATAATTCCCGTGAGCGCCAAATACGGGTAAGATTCTGTTCTATTGACGGGTCTTATTACCTGGCAGAAATTAAACGAGACTATACTTAGCACATCTTTATATTGTGTGACCGTCTGGTCTGACTGAGACTAGTTTTCAAGGATTCGTAACGTGATTAGCGATATCAGAAAAGATGCTGAAGTACGCATGGAAAAATGCGTTGAAGCGTTCAAAACCCAAATCAGCAAAGTGCGCACGGGTCGTGCTTCTCCCAGCCTGCTGGATGGTATTGTCGTAGAATACTATGGCACTCCGACCCCGCTGCGCCAGTTGGCAAGCGTAACGGTAGAAGACTCCCGTACCTTAAAAATTAACGTGTTTGACCGTTCTATGGGGCCAGCCGTTGAAAAAGCGATCATGGCGTCAGACCTCGGTTTGAATCCAAGCTCTGCGGGCACCGACATTCGCGTTCCGCTGCCGCCGCTGACCGAAGAACGTCGTAAAGATCTGACGAAAATTGTCCGTGGCGAAGCGGAGCAGGCGCGTGTCGCCGTTCGTAACGTCCGTCGTGATGCGAACGATAAAGTAAAAGCTCTGCTGAAAGATAAAGCGATCAGTGAAGATGACGATCGTCGCTCTCAGGAAGAAGTACAGAAAATGACCGACGCGGCAATTAAGAAAGTTGATGCGGCGTTGGCAGATAAAGAAGCAGAACTGATGCAGTTCTGATTGATCTGTACGCAGATATAAACTCATTCCACCGCTAACCTGGCGGATGAGTGGTGTACAAAGCGCCGCGCAGAAGACATTATCAGGTCTCCTGTGCGGCGTTTTGCTTTTTATTCCGTTTCAACACTTCTGGACGTTTCATGAAGCAATTAACCATTCTGGGCTCGACCGGCTCTATTGGTTGCAGCACACTGGACGTGGTGCGCCATAATCCTGATAGCTTCCGCGTTATCGCGCTGGTGGCGGGTAAAAATGTCGCCCGCATGGCGGAGCAGTGCCTGGAGTTCTCGCCGCGTTATGCCGTGATGGACGATACGTCGAGCGCAGAACAGCTCAAAATAATGCTTCAGCAGCATGGCAGCCGCACCGAGGTTCTGAGCGGTCAGCAGGCTGCCTGTGAGATGGCGGCGCTTGATGAGGTCGGGCATGTGATGGCGGCCATTGTGGGCGCGGCTGGTTTACTGCCGACCCTGGCGGCGATTCGCGCAGGGAAGACGATTCTGCTGGCGAATAAAGAATCGCTGGTGACCTGCGGGCGGCTGTTTATGGACGAAGTAAAACGCAGCAACGCCCGGCTTTTACCCGTCGATAGCGAACATAACGCGATTTTTCAGAGTTTGCCGCAATCTATTCAGCATAATCTGGGATACGCTGACCTTGAGCAAAATGGCGTAACGTCGATTTTGCTTACCGGGTCTGGTGGCCCGTTTCGTGAAACGCCAATGTGCGATCTGGCAGCGATGACGCCGGATCAGGCATGTCGTCATCCGAACTGGTCGATGGGGCGAAAAATCTCCGTCGACTCCGCCACCATGATGAATAAAGGTCTGGAATACATTGAAGCGCGTTGGTTATTTAATGCCAGCGCACGTCAGATGGAAGTGTTGATCCATCCGCAATCGGTCATTCATTCGATGGTGCGTTATCAGGACGGCAGCGTCCTGGCGCAGCTTGGAGAACCTGACATGCGTACGCCTATTGCGCATACGATGGCATGGCCGAATCGCGTCACGTCCGGCGCGCAGCCGCTTGATTTTTGCAAACTCAGCGCGCTGACGTTTAGCGCGCCAGATTATCAGCGTTATCCGTGCCTGAAGCTGGCGATGGAGGCGTTTGAGCAAGGTCAGGCGGCAACGACGGCGCTCAATGCGGCAAACGAAATCACCGTTGCCGCGTTTCTGGCGCAACAGATTCGTTTTACCGATATCGCCGGGCTCAATTTAGCGGTGCTGGAGAGGATGGATTTACAGGAACCGGCAAGCGTTGAGGACGTATTGCAGGTTGACGCCATCGCGCGTGAAGTAGCCAGAAAACAAGTGATACGGCTCTCACGCTGACGATTATCCCGCGACAGAAGATCGTGCTATTTGTTAGCGTTGGGCTTCGGTGATATAGTCTGCGCCACCTGATCGCAGGTTTTTGGCTTTTTTCGGTCAGGTTAGCCGTGGTTTTACACGGCTTTTTTGTGGATACACAAAATCATTCAGGACGCATCGGGACGGCAGGCGGATACGTTCCCGGCGTGCGCAGACAGCGCACGACAGGGGCGATGACGCGCAGTCATTCGCGAAGCGAACCGAAGAGAATGTGTATAAAGGCTTCAGTATTCCTGAGTACCGCTAAATCCTTTCAGGGACAAAAACGCGTTATGTTGTCTGCAACTCAACCAGTAAGCGAAAATTTGCCAGCGCATGGCTGCCGTCATGTTGCAATAATTATGGATGGCAATGGTCGCTGGGCGAAAAAGCAAGGGAAGATCCGGGCCTTTGGGCATAAAGCCGGAGCGAAGTCCGTCCGGCGAGCGGTCTCTTTTGCTGCCAATAACGGTATTGATGCGTTAACGCTGTATGCCTTTAGTAGTGAAAACTGGAACCGACCAGCGCAGGAAGTGAGCGCGTTAATGGAGCTGTTTGTGTGGGCGCTGGATAGCGAAGTCAAAAGCCTGCACCGCCATAACGTTCGCCTGCGTATTATCGGCGATATCAGCCGATTCAACTCACGTTTACAAGAACGTATTCGCAAATCAGAAGCGCTTACCGCCCATAATACGGGTCTAACGCTGAATATCGCTGCGAATTACGGCGGACGTTGGGATATTGTCCAGGGAGTCCGACAACTGGCGGAACAGGTGCAGGCTGGAGTGCTGCGCCCCGATCAGATTGATGAAGAGAGACTAGGCCAGCAAATCTGTATGCATGAGCTGGCGCCTGTGGATTTAGTAATTAGGACTGGGGGAGAGCATCGCATTAGTAACTTTTTGCTTTGGCAAATTGCCTATGCCGAACTTTACTTTACGGATGTTCTTTGGCCCGATTTCGATGAACAAGACTTTGAAGGTGCGCTGCATGCCTTTGCTAATCGAGAGCGTCGTTTCGGCGGTACCGAGCCTGGTGATGACAAAGCCTGATGGGGGTTGCTTTTGCTGAAGTATCGCCTGATTTCTGCTTTTGTGTTAATACCCGCGGTCATCGCTGCGCTTTTTTTATTGCCGCCGGTGGGGTTCGCTATTATTACGCTGGTTGTCTGTATGCTGGCCGCGTGGGAATGGGGACAGTTAAGCGGTTTTGCCGCGCGTTCACAGCGGGTTTGGCTGGCGGTGCTGTGTGGTCTGTTATTGGCGCTGATGCTATTTTTGTTGCCTGAGTATCATCACAACATTCGTCAACCGCTGGTTGAGATGTCGCTTTGGGCATCGTTAGGATGGTGGGTTGTCGCGCTACTGCTGGTGCTATTTTATCCCGGTTCGGCGGCAATCTGGCGCAACTCAAAAACATTGCGTCTCATTTTCGGTTTGTTAACTATTGTGCCATTTTTCTGGGGCATGCTGGCGCTGCGCGCCTGGCACTATGACGAGAATCATTACAGTGGCGCAATATGGCTACTCTATGTCATGATCCTGGTCTGGGGAGCGGATTCTGGCGCGTATATGTTTGGTAAATTGTTTGGCAAACATAAGCTGGCGCCGAAGGTTTCCCCGGGTAAAACCTGGCAAGGGTTTATCGGCGGGCTTGCTACGGCTGCCGTGATCTCATGGGGTTACGGTATGTGGGCGAATCTGAATGTTGCGCCTGTTATCTTGCTGATTTGCTCTGTGGTGGCGGCTCTGGCTTCTGTACTGGGCGACCTCACCGAGAGTATGTTTAAGCGCGAAGCAGGAATTAAGGATAGCGGCCACTTGATTCCAGGCCATGGCGGCATTCTGGACCGAATTGACAGCCTGACGGCTGCCGTACCGGTCTTTGCTTGCCTGTTGTTACTGGTGTTCAGGACGCTCTAACGGAAGGTTTTATGCTGAGTATTCTCTGGAATCTGGCTGCATTCATCATCGCACTGGGCGTGCTGATCACTGTGCATGAATTTGGTCATTTCTGGGTTGCCCGGCGCTGCGGTGTGCGAGTTGAGCGCTTTTCCATCGGTTTTGGCAAAGCGCTCTGGCGTCGTACCGATCGGTACGGCACCGAGTATGTCATCGCCCTGATCCCGCTGGGCGGCTACGTCAAAATGCTGGATGAGCGCGCCGAACCGGTAGCGCCGGAATTGCGTCGTCACGCCTTCAATAACAAAACGGTGGGCCAGCGCGCCGCAATTATTGCCGCAGGTCCGGTTGCGAACTTCATTTTTGCTATCTTTGCTTACTGGCTGGTCTTTATCATCGGCGTCCCTGGCGTTCGTCCGGTCATTGGCGAAATAACGCCCAACTCGATTGCTGCGCAGGCGCAAATTGCGCCTGGTACGGAACTTAAAGCCGTTGATGGTATCGAAACCCCTGATTGGGATGCCGTGCGTTTACAACTGGTGTCCAAAATTGGCGATCAGCAGACGACGGTGAGCGTCGCGCCGTTTGGTAGCGACCAGCGGCAGGACAAAACGCTTGATTTACGTCACTGGGCATTTGAGCCTGATAAGCAAGATCCTGTATCTTCTTTAGGGATTCGGCCCCGCGGGCCACAGATTGAACCGGTACTGTCAGAAGTGCAGGCGAATTCCGCAGCCAGTAAAGCGGGTTTGCAAGCGGGCGACAGGATCGTTAAAGTCGATGGTCAGCCGTTAACGCAGTGGATGAAATTCGTGACGTTTGTACGCGATAATCCCGGTAAGCCGTTAGCGTTAGAGATTGAAAGGCAGGGGAGCGCCTTGTCGTTGACGTTAACGCCGGATACGAAATCGGTTAACGGAAAGGCGGAAGGGTTTGCAGGCGTGGTGCCTAAAATTATTCCTCTGCCGGAAGAGTACAAGACTATACGCCAGTATGGGCCTTTTAGCGCCATCCTCGAAGCCACGGATAAGACGTGGCAGTTGATGAAGCTGACGGTCAGTATGCTGGGTAAATTGATAACCGGTGATGTGAAACTGAACAACCTCAGTGGGCCGATTTCTATCGCTCAGGGGGCTGGGATGTCAGCGGAGTTCGGGGTGATTTATTACCTGATGTTCCTTGCGCTAATCAGCGTGAACTTAGGGATAATTAACCTGTTTCCGCTGCCCGTTCTTGACGGGGGTCATCTGCTGTTCCTGGCGATTGAAAAGCTTAAGGGCGGGCCGGTATCCGAGCGGGTTCAAGACTTTAGTTATCGCATTGGCTCGATTTTGCTGGTGTTGTTAATGGGGCTTGCACTTTTCAATGATTTCTCTCGGTTGTAAGAGAGTTAGTTAGGAAGAACGCATAATAACGATGGCGATGAAAAAGTTGCTCATAGCGTCGCTGCTGTTCAGCAGCGCCACCGTATACGGTGCTGAAGGGTTCGTAGTGAAGGACATTCATTTCGAAGGCCTGCAGCGAGTCGCCGTTGGTGCGGCTCTCCTCAGTATGCCGGTGCGCACAGGCGACACGGTTAATGATGAAGATATCAGTAACACCATTCGCGCTCTGTTCGCCACCGGCAACTTTGAGGACGTCCGCGTCCTGCGCGATGGTAATACCCTTCTGGTTCAGGTAAAAGAACGTCCGACCATTGCCAGCATCACTTTCTCCGGGAACAAGTCGGTGAAAGATGACATGCTCAAGCAAAACCTCGAAGCGTCTGGCGTACGTGTTGGCGAGTCTCTGGATCGCACCACGTTGTCTGATATCGAAAAAGGTCTGGAAGACTTTTACTATAGCGTAGGTAAATACAGCGCCAGCGTTAAGGCGGTCGTCACGCCGCTACCGCGCAACCGTGTTGATCTTAAACTGGTGTTCCAGGAGGGCGTATCGGCGAAGATCCAACAGATCAACATCGTCGGTAACCATGCCTTTAGCACCGAAGAACTCATTTCTCATTTCCAGTTGCGTGACGAAGTGCCGTGGTGGAACGTCGTCGGCGATCGTAAATACCAGAAACAGAAGCTGGCGGGCGACCTTGAAACCTTGCGCAGTTACTATCTGGATCGCGGCTACGCGCGTTTCAATATTGACTCCACGCAAGTGAGTCTGACGCCGGATAAGAAAGGGATCTACATCACCGTCAATATCACTGAAGGCGATCAGTACAAGCTTTCCGGGGTTCAGGTGAGCGGTAACCTGGCCGGACATTCCGCTGAAATTGAGAACCTGACGAAAATTGAACCGGGCGAGCTCTATAACGGCACCAAAGTGACCAAAATGGAAGATGATATCAAAAAGCTTCTGGGTCGCTATGGTTACGCCTATCCGCGCGTGCAGTCACAGCCTGAAATTAACGATGCTGACAAAACCGTAAAACTGCGCGTAAACGTCGATGCGGGCAACCGTTTCTACGTGCGTAAGATCCGCTTTGAAGGCAACGACACCTCAAAAGATTCCGTTCTGCGCCGTGAAATGCGCCAGATGGAAGGGGCGTGGCTGGGCAGCGACCTGGTTGACCAGGGGAAAGAGCGTCTGAACCGTCTCGGCTTCTTTGAAACCGTCGACACCGACACGCAGCGCGTTCCGGGTAGCCCGGATCAGGTTGATGTGGTGTACAAGGTGAAAGAACGCAACACCGGTAGCTTTAACTTCGGTATCGGTTACGGTACAGAAAGCGGCGTTAGCTTCCAGGCCGGCGTTCAGCAGGACAACTGGTTAGGTACCGGTTATTCCGTGGGGATTAACGGTACCAAAAACGACTACCAGACCTACAGCGAACTGTCCGTTACTAACCCATACTTTACCGTTGACGGCGTGAGCCTCGGTGGTCGTATCTTCTATAACGACTTCCAGGCGGACGATGCAGACCTGTCCGACTATACCAACAAGAGTTACGGTACGGACGTGACGCTTGGCTTCCCCATCAACGAGTACAACACGTTGCGTGCTGGTTTAGGATATGTGCATAACTCCCTGTCCAATATGGAACCGCAGGTTGCAATGTGGCGTTATCTGGCATCAATGGGTCAGTATCCGAGTACTAATGATCAGGATAATAGTTTTAGCACTGATGACTTCACCTTTAACTACGGCTGGACCTACAACAAACTAGACCGTGGTTACTTCCCGACGGAAGGTACGCGTATCAACCTGACGGGTAAGGTGACGATTCCGGGATCGGATAACGAATACTATAAAGCGACGTTGGATACCGCGACCTATGTACCGATCGATAACGATCATAAGTGGGTCATTCTGGGCCGTACCCGCTTTGGTTATGGCGATGGTTTAGGCGGTAAAGAAATGCCGTTCTATGAGAACTTCTATGCCGGTGGTTCCAGTACCGTTCGTGGTTTCCAGTCCAATACCATTGGTCCTAAGGCGGTCTATTATCCCTATAACCCTAAAAATTACGATGCTGATGAAGACTACGATTGCGCGACGCAGGACGGCGCAAAAGATATGTGTAAGTCGGATGATGCGGTAGGGGGTAACGCGATGGCGGTCGCCAGCCTGGAATTTATCACGCCGACGCCGTTTATCAGCGAGAAATATGCTAATTCGGTCCGTACTTCTTTCTTCTGGGATATGGGGACCGTCTGGGATACTAACTGGGATTCCAGCCAGTATTCTGGTTATCCGGACTACAGCGATCCGAGCAACATCCGTATGTCCGCGGGTATCGCATTACAATGGATGTCCCCATTGGGGCCGTTGGTCTTCTCCTACGCCCAGCCGTTTAAAAAGTACGATGGAGACAAAGCCGAGCAGTTCCAGTTTAACATTGGTAAAACCTGGTAATTGTTCACTGCAAAGGAATGCATTGGTAGTGTAGCGATGACTTTTGGCGATGCCCCCGGGGATCGCCAGGCCACGCAAAGAGCTGTACCTTCGGGTGCAAATGGGATGGTAAGGAGTTTATTGTGAAAAAGTGGTTATTAGCTGCAGGTCTTGGTTTGGCGATGGTAACGTCCGCACAGGCTGCTGACAAAATTGCAATCGTCAACATGGGTAATCTGTTCCAACAGGTTGCGCAGAAGACGGGTGTATCCAATACACTGGAAAACGAATTTAAAGGCCGTGCGGCTGAACTGCAAAAAATGGAAACCGATCTGCAATCTAAAATGCAGCGTCTGCAATCCATGAAAGCAGGTAGCGATCGTACTAAGCTGGAAAAAGACGTGATGTCTCAGCGCCAGACTTTCGCGCAAAAAGCGCAGGCTTTTGAGAAAGATCGCGCTCGTCGTTCCAACGAAGAACGCAACAAACTGGTGACTCGTATCCAGACTGCGGTGAAAAAAGTGGCTAACGACCAGAGTATCGATCTGGTGGTAGACGCAAACACCGTTGCTTACAACAGCAGCGATGTGAAAGACATCACCGCTGACGTACTGAAACAGGTTAAATAAGTAATGCCTTCAATTCGACTGGCTGACTTAGCAGAACAGTTGGATGCAGAATTACACGGTGATGGCGATATCGTCATCACCGGCGTTGCGTCCATGCAATCTGCAACAACAGGCCACATTACGTTTATGGTGAATCCTAAGTACCGTGAACACTTAGGTTTATGCCAGGCTTCTGCGGTTGTCATGACGCAGGACGATCTTCCTTTTGCCAAGAGCGCGGCGCTGGTAGTTAAAAATCCCTACCTGACCTACGCGCGCATGGCGCAAATTTTAGATACTACGCCGCAGCCTGCGCAGAATATCGCGCCAAGCGCCGTGATTGATGCGACGGCAACGCTGGGTAGCAATGTTTCAGTCGGCGCGAATGCGGTGATTGAATCTGGCGTACAACTGGGCGATAACGTGGTTATCGGCGCAGGCTGTTTCGTCGGGAAAAATAGCAAAATCGGGGCGGGTTCACGCTTGTGGGCGAACGTAACGATTTACCACGACATTCAGATCGGTGAGAATTGCCTGATCCAGTCCAGTACGGTGATCGGCGCGGACGGTTTTGGCTACGCTAACGATCGTGGCAACTGGGTGAAGATCCCACAACTGGGCCGGGTCATTATTGGCGATCGTGTCGAGATTGGCGCTTGTACCACCATTGACCGTGGTGCGTTGGATGATACTGTTATTGGCAATGGCGTGATTATTGATAATCAGTGCCAGATTGCACATAACGTCGTGATTGGCGACAATACGGCAGTTGCCGGTGGCGTCATTATGGCGGGTAGCCTGAAGATTGGCCGTTACTGCATGATTGGCGGCGCCAGCGTGATCAATGGGCATATGGAAATATGCGACAAAGTCACGGTAACTGGCATGGGTATGGTGATGCGTCCCATCACGGAACCGGGCGTCTACTCCTCAGGCATTCCGCTGCAACCCAACAAAGTATGGCGTAAAACTGCTGCACTGGTGATGAACATTGATGATATGAGCAAGCGTCTCAAAGCGATTGAGCGCAAGGTTAATCAACAAGACTAACGTTCCGCCTTGTAGTTGCCATTCTTTTCCGGCCTGTCACATTCATACGATTGCGGCAGGCCGTGTTATTATTGCCTTTTTGTATATTTGGACAGGAAGAGTATTTTGACTACTAACACTCATACTCTGCAGATTGAAGAGATTTTAGAGCTTCTGCCGCACCGTTTTCCGTTTTTACTGGTCGATCGCGTGCTGGACTTTGAAGAAGGTCGTTTTCTGCGTGCGGTGAAAAATGTCTCCGTCAACGAGCCGTTTTTCCAGGGGCATTTCCCGGGCAAACCGATTTTGCCAGGCGTGCTGATTCTGGAAGCGATGGCGCAGGCAACCGGTATTCTGGCGTTTAAAAGCGTTGGTAAACTGGAACCTGGCGAACTGTATTATTTCGCGGGTATTGATGAAGCGCGCTTTAAGCGTCCGGTGGTGCCAGGCGATCAGATGATCATGGAAGTCACTTTCGAGAAAACGCGCCGTGGCCTGACCCGCTTTAAAGGGGTTGCGCTGGTCGACGGTAAAGTCGTGTGCGAAGCAACCATGATGTGTGCTCGTAGCCGGGAGGCCTGATTCGTGATTGATAAATCCGCCTTTATTCATCCTACCGCCATTGTGGAAGACGGCGCTGTAATTGGCGCTAATGCCCACATTGGTCCCTTTTGTATTGTTGGGCCGCAGGTCGAAATTGGTGAGGGAACCGTACTGAAGTCTCATGTGGTCGTGAATGGTCAAACCAAAATCGGCCGCGACAACGAGATTTATCAGTTTGCCTCCATCGGTGAAGTGAACCAGGATCTGAAATATGCGGGTGAGCCGACCCGTGTGGAAATTGGCGATCGTAACCGCATCCGCGAAAGCGTCACCATTCATCGTGGTACAGTGCAGGGCGGTGGGTTGACGAAGGTGGGTAGCGATAACCTGCTGATGATCAATGCGCATGTCGCACATGATTGTACGGTAGGTAATCGCTGTATCCTCGCCAACAACGCCACGCTGGCGGGGCACGTATCAGTCGATGATTTTGCGATCATCGGCGGTATGACGGCAGTTCATCAATTCTGCATCATCGGTGCGCATGTGATGGTCGGCGGCTGCTCCGGCGTGGCGCAGGATGTCCCTCCGTATGTGATTGCGCAGGGTAACCATGCGACGCCGTTCGGGGTAAATATCGAAGGGCTGAAGCGTCGCGGCTTTAGCCGTGAAGGGCTGGTGGCGATTCGTAATGCCTACAAACTGTTGTACCGCAGTGGTAAAACGCTCGACGAAGCGAAGCTGGAAATCGCTGAACTTGCTGAAAAGCATCCGGAAGTGAAGGCGTTTACCGAGTTCTTTGAGCGTTCAACGCGTGGTCCGATTCGTTAATGGCGGCACAGCGTCCTTTAACGATTGCCCTGGTCGCCGGTGAAACGTCCGGCGATATTCTTGGCGCAGGCTTAATTCGTGCGCTGAAAGCGCGCGTACCCAACGCCCGTTTTGTGGGCGTTGCGGGGCCGCGTATGCAGGCCGAAGGGTGTGAAGCCTGGTACGAGATGGAAGAGCTGGCGGTCATGGGCATTGTTGAAGTGCTCGGACGTTTACGCCGTTTGTTGCATATCCGCGCCGATCTGACCCGCCGTTTTACCGAACTCAAGCCCGATGTCTTTGTCGGGATTGATGCCCCTGATTTCAATATTACCCTCGAAGGTAATCTGAAAAAACAAGGGATTAAGACCATTCATTATGTCAGCCCGTCCGTTTGGGCCTGGCGACAGAAACGCGTTTTCAAAATAGGCAGATCCACCCATATGGTGTTGGCTTTTCTGCCTTTCGAAAAAGCGTTTTACGATAAATTTAACGTCCCGTGCCGCTTTATCGGTCACACCATGGCGGATGCCATGCCGCTGGACCCGGATAAAAATGCGGCGCGCGACGTGCTGGGTATCCCGCATGACGCCCATTGTCTGGCGCTACTGCCAGGCAGCCGTGGCGCGGAAGTGGAAATGCTCAGCGCCGATTTCCTGAAAACCGCACAATTGCTGCGACAGCGCTATCCCGATCTGGAAGTGGTAGTGCCGCTGGTGAACGCGAAACGCCGCGAGCAGTTTGAAAAAATTAAAGCGGAGGTTGCGCCGGATCTCGCCGTTCATTTGCTGGACGGCATGGCGCGCGAGGCGATGATCGCCAGCGACGCGGCGTTGCTGGCCTCGGGTACGGCGGCGCTGGAGTGTATGCTGGCAAAATGCCCGATGGTCGTGGGGTATCGTATGAAGCCCTTCACTTTCTGGCTGGCGAAACGTCTGGTGAAAACGGAGTATGTGTCTTTGCCTAACCTGCTGGCGGGAAGAGAATTAGTCAAAGAGCTGTTGCAGGAAGAGTGCGAACCGCAAAAACTCGCCGAAGCGCTGTTGCCGCTACTGGCGAACGGTAAAACCAGCCATGCGATGCACGACACCTTCCGTGAACTGCATCAGCAGATCCGCTGTAATGCCGATGAGCAGGCGGCAGATGCCGTCCTGGAGTTAGCACAATGATCGAATTTGTTTATCCACACACCCATTTAGTGGCGGGTGTGGATGAAGTGGGCCGTGGCCCGCTGGTGGGCGCCGTAGTGACCGCCGCCGTGATCCTCGATCCGGCGCGTCCGATCGTCGGTCTGAATGATTCCAAAAAATTGTCTGAAAAGCGTCGTCTGTCATTGTATGACGAGATTAAAGAAAAGGCGTTAAGCTGGAGTCTGGGACGCGCGGAAGCGCATGAAATTGATGAGCTGAATATTTTGCACGCCACCATGCTCGCCATGCAGCGCGCTGTCGCTGGTCTGCATATTGCGCCAGAATATGTGCTGATCGACGGCAATCGCTGTCCGGAGCTGCCTGTGCCGTCAATGGCCGTGGTGAAAGGCGACAGCCGCGTGGCGGAGATTAGCGCGGCGTCTATTCTGGCGAAAGTCACCCGCGACGCAGAAATGGCGGCGCTGGATATCGTTTTTCCTCAGTATGGCTTTGCGCAGCACAAAGGCTATCCAACCGCTTTTCATCTGGAAAAGTTGGCCCAGTATGGCGCGACGGCGCACCACCGACGCAGTTTTGCGCCTGTTAAACGCGCTCTGGGACTTGTGTCCTGACTCTTGTATCGAGAAATCTGAAGATGTCTGAACCACGTTTCGTTCACCTGCGGGTGCACAGCGACTACTCTATGATCGATGGGCTGGCGAAGACCGGGCCGCTGGTGAAAAAGGCGGCCTCATTAGGTATGCCTGCGCTGGCGATCACCGATTTTACCAACCTCTGCGGTCTGGTGAAGTTCTACGGAGCGGGTCATGGCGCGGGCATTAAACCCATCGTCGGGGCGGACTTTAACGTTCACAACGAACTGCTGGGAGATGAGCTGACTCATCTGACGGTACTGGCGGCGAATAATACGGGATACCAGAACTTGACGTTGCTGATCTCGAAAGCGTATCAGCGCGGCTACGGCGCGGCAGGCCCGATTATCGAGCGCGACTGGTTGGTAGAGCTTAAAGAAGGTTTGATTCTGATTTCCGGCGGACGCATGGGCGACGTAGGCCGCTGTCTGCTACGCGGCAACCAGGCGCTGGTGGAGGAGTGCGTTGCTTTCTATGAAACGCATTTTCCCGATCGCTACTTCCTGGAACTGATCCGTACCGGCAGACAGGACGAAGAGACCTATCTCCATGCTGCGGTTGAACTGGCTGAGGCACGTGGTTTGCCGGTTGTCGCGACAAACGATGTCCGTTTCCTTGAAAGCGATGATTTTGACGCCCATGAGATTCGTGTCGCGATCCACGACGGTTTCACGCTCGACGATCCTAAACGTCCACGCAATTATTCACCGCAGCAGTATATGCGCAGTGAAGAAGAAATGTGCGAGCTGTTCTCCGATATTCCGGAGGCGCTGGAAAATACGGTGGAGATTGCCAAACGCTGCAACGTAACGGTGCGTCTGGGTGAATATTTCCTGCCGCAGTTCCCGACCGGCGATATGACCACCGAAGATTATCTGGTCAAAAAATCGAAAGAGGGGCTGGAAGAGCGTCTGGCTTTCCTGTTTCCGGACGAAGAAGAGCGCAAAAAGCGTCGCCCGGAATATGACGAGCGTCTGGATATTGAACTACAGGTTATCAACCAGATGGGGTTCCCTGGCTACTTCCTCATCGTGATGGAGTTTATCCAGTGGTCAAAAGATAACGGCGTGCCGGTAGGGCCGGGACGTGGTTCCGGGGCTGGTTCGCTGGTGGCCTACGCGCTGAAAATTACCGACCTTGATCCGCTGGAATTTGACCTGCTGTTCGAACGTTTCCTGAACCCGGAACGTGTCTCGATGCCTGACTTCGACGTTGACTTCTGTATGGAGAAACGCGACCAGGTGATTGAGCACGTCGCAGACATGTACGGGCGTGATGCGGTATCGCAGATTATCACCTTCGGTACGATGGCGGCGAAAGCCGTTATCCGCGATGTGGGCCGCGTGCTGGGGCATCCGTACGGTTTTGTCGATCGTATCTCGAAGCTGGTGCCGCCCGATCCGGGCATGACGCTGGCAAAAGCCTTTGAAGCGGAACCGCAACTGCCGGAAATTTACGAGGCGGATGAAGAGGTCAGAGCGCTGATCGATATGGCGCGTAAGCTCGAAGGCGTCACGCGTAACGCCGGTAAGCACGCTGGCGGCGTGGTCATCGCGCCGACCAAAATTACCGACTTTGCGCCGCTGTACTGCGATGAAGAGGGCAAGCATCCGGTTACCCAGTTTGATAAAAGTGACGTGGAATATGCCGGGCTGGTGAAGTTCGACTTCCTCGGTTTGCGTACGCTGACCATCATCAACTGGGCGCTGGAGATGATCAACAAGCGGCGGGCGAAGAATGGCGAGCCACCGCTGGATATCGCCGCCATTCCGCTGGACGATAAAAAAAGCTTCGACATGCTGCAACGCTCGGAAACCACGGCGGTCTTCCAGCTTGAATCGCGCGGTATGAAAGACCTGATCAAGCGTCTGCAACCTGACTGCTTTGAAGATATGATCGCGCTGGTGGCCCTGTTCCGTCCCGGCCCGTTGCAGTCAGGGATGGTAGATAACTTTATCGATCGTAAGCACGGTCGTGAAGAACTCTCTTACCCGGACGTTCAGTGGCAGCATGAAAGCCTGAAGCCGGTACTGGAGCCGACCTACGGCATCATTCTGTATCAGGAACAGGTGATGCAGATTGCCCAGGTACTTTCCGGGTATACTCTCGGCGGCGCGGATATGCTGCGTCGTGCGATGGGTAAGAAAAAGCCGGAGGAGATGGCCAAACAGCGTTCTGTTTTTGAAGAGGGCGCGAAAAAGAACGGTATCGACGGCGAACTGGCGATGAAAATCTTTGACCTGGTGGAGAAATTCGCCGGTTACGGGTTTAACAAATCGCACTCCGCCGCTTATGCGCTGGTTTCTTATCAAACGCTATGGCTAAAGGCGCACTATCCGGCAGAGTTTATGGCGGCGGTGATGACTGCCGATATGGACAACACCGAGAAGGTCGTCGGCCTGGTGGACGAGTGTTGGCGGATGGGACTGAAAATTCTGCCGCCGGATATTAACTCCGGATTGTACCATTTCCACGTTAACGATGAGGGCGAGATCGTCTACGGCATCGGCGCGATCAAAGGCGTCGGCGAAGGGCCGATCGAAGCGATCATCGACGCGCGTAATCAGGGCGGCTATTTCCGCGAACTGTTTGATCTGTGCGCGCGAACCGACACCAAAAAGCTCAACCGCCGGGTGCTGGAAAAGCTGATCATGTCCGGGGCGTTCGACCGCCTGGGGCCGCACCGCGCCGCGCTGATGAACTCATTGGGCGATGCGCTGAAAGCCGCCGACCAGCACGCCAAAGCGGAAGCTATCGGTCAGGCGGATATGTTCGGCGTACTGGCGGAAGAGCCGGAGCAAATCGAGCAATCCTATGCCAGCTGCCAGCCGTGGCCGGAGCAGGTGGTGTTAGATGGGGAACGTGAAACGTTGGGGCTGTACCTGACGGGCCACCCCATCAATCAGTATTTAAAAGAAATTGAGCGCTATGTCGGCGGGGTAAGGCTCAAAGACATGCATCCGACAGAACGTGGTAAAGTCACCACGGCTGCGGGGCTCGTGATTGCCGCAAGGGTTATGGTCACCAAGCGCGGCAATCGTATCGGCATCTGTACGCTGGATGACCGTTCCGGGCGTCTGGAAGTGATGTTATTTACCGACGCGCTGGATAAATACCAGCAGTTGCTGGAAAAAGACCGCATACTTATCGTCAGCGGACAGGTCAGCTTTGATGACTTCAGCGGGGGGCTTAAAATGACCGCCCGCGAAGTGATGGATATTGACGAAGCTCGCGAAAAATACGCTCGCGGGCTTGCTATCTCGCTGACGGACAGGCAAATTGATGACCAGCTTTTAAACCGACTCCGTCAGTCTCTGGAACCCCACCGCTCGGGGACCATTCCAGTACATCTCTACTATCAGAGGGCGGATGCGCGTGCGCGGCTGCGTTTTGGCGCAACGTGGCGTGTCTCTCCGAGCGATCGTTTACTTAACGATCTGCGTGGCCTCATTGGTTCGGAGCAGGTGGAACTGGAGTTTGACTAATACAGGAATACTATGAGTCTGAATTTCCTTGATTTTGAACAGCCGATAGCAGAGCTGGAAGCGAAAATCGATTCTCTGACTGCGGTAAGCCGCCAGGATGAGAAACTGGATATTAATATCGATGAAGAAGTCCATCGCCTGCGCGAAAAAAGCGTAGAACTGACGCGCAAAATCTTCGCCGATCTCGGCGCATGGCAGGTAGCCCAACTGGCGCGCCATCCGCAGCGTCCGTACACCCTGGATTATGTCCGTCTGGCGTTTGATGAGTTTGATGAGCTGGCGGGCGATCGCGCCTATGCTGATGACAAAGCCATCGTCGGCGGTATCGCGCGTCTGGAAGGGCGACCGGTGATGATCATTGGTCATCAGAAAGGTCGTGAAACCAAAGAAAAAATTCGTCGTAACTTTGGCATGCCAGCGCCGGAAGGCTACCGCAAAGCGCTGCGCCTGATGGAAATGGCTGAACGCTTCAACATGCCGATTATCACCTTCATCGACACCCCGGGCGCTTACCCTGGCGTGGGCGCGGAAGAGCGTGGTCAGTCTGAAGCCATCGCCCGCAACCTGCGTGAGATGTCTCGTCTGAACGTACCGGTCATCTGCACCGTGATTGGCGAAGGCGGCTCCGGCGGCGCATTGGCGATTGGCGTGGGTGATAAAGTGAATATGCTGCAATACAGCACCTATTCCGTTATCTCCCCGGAAGGTTGCGCCTCTATTTTGTGGAAGAGCGCCGACAAAGCGCCATTGGCTGCTGAAGCGATGGGCATCATCGCGCCGCGTCTGAAAGAGCTGAAGCTAATCGATTCCATCATTCCGGAGCCGCTGGGCGGCGCGCACCGTAATCCGGAAGCGATGGCGGCATCGCTAAAAGCGCAGCTGCTGGAAGATTTAGCCGATCTCGATGTGTTAAGCACCGATGATTTAAAAAACCGTCGTTACCAGCGTTTGATGAGCTACGGTTACGCCTAATCATTTACCTCATTTTTCCCAAGAGGCCGGATAATCCGGCCTCTTTTTTTTGGTCGAGGAAAAATGAGACGCCGATGAGCTGATGTGATTAAACGCAATGGCATGTTCTCCCTGACACTGTATCAACTGCCAGGCGTGTGGCCAGGGCAGGCAGTGAACTACCCTTCAAGGAGAAAATTATGGGATTGCAAAAAACACTGGCGCTCAGCGCCGTAGCGGCAGGGATCATGTTGAGCTTATCCGGTGCGCAGGCTGCGCCGCTGCTTAGCAGTAGTGAGCCAATGACCATTAACGCCAGCGATCTGGCGGCGAAAGAGAAAGCGCTAACGGATTTTCCGTTAATGGAGGCCGTGAAATCCTCTATTCAGACGTTGGATAACAGCGCGGTCGAACAAATCGAACCGGGGCGCGCCGCTAACCCGGCAAACGTAAAACGCGTTGAAAGTATTCTGAAAGAGGCCGACTGGGATTATCTGTTCCCGATGCGCGCGCCGGAATACACTTACTCTAACTTCCTGAAAGCGATAGGTAAATTCCCGGCGGTTTGTGGTACCTACACCGATGGACGCGATAGCGACGCTATCTGCCGTAAAACCCTGGCTACTATGTTTGCGCATTTTGCCCAGGAGACGGGCGGTCACGAAAGCTGGCGTGACATTCCGGAATGGCGTCAGGCGCTGGTCTATCTGCGCGAAGTCGGCTGGACAGAAGGGCAAAAAGGCGGCTACAACGGCGAATGTAACCCGGATGTATGGCAGGGCCAGACCTGGCCGTGCGGTAAAGATAAGGACGGCGATTTCCTCAGCTATTTTGGCCGCGGGGCAAAACAGCTTTCTTATAACTACAACTATGGGCCTTTCTCTGACGCGATGTATGGCGACGTTCGCCCTCTGCTGGATAAACCCGAGCTGGTGGCGGATACCTGGATGAACCTGGCGAGCGCCGTCTTCTTCTTTGTGTATCCGCAGCCGCCGAAGCCGTCTATGCTACATGTGATTGACGGTACCTGGCAGCCAAACGATCGCGATAAAGCAAACGGCCTGGTATCAGGTTTCGGCGTCACTATTCAGATCATCAATGGCGGCGTGGAGTGCGGCGGCGCAGATGAGAATGCGCAGTCGCTTAACCGTATCGCCTACTACAAAGAGTTTGCCAACTACCTGAAAGTGCCGGTGCCGGCTGACGAAGTGTTGGGCTGTAAAAAGATGAAGCAGTTCGATGAAGGCGGCGCTGGCGCGTTACCGATCTATTGGGAACAAGACTGGGGCTGGAGCGCCGATACTGCGGACGGTAAAACCTATTCCTGCCAGTTAGTTGGATATCAGACGCCGTATACCGCCTTTAAAGAGGGCGACTACACGAAATGTGTACAGCATTATTTCAACGTTAATGTCGTCGATGATAACGGAACCACTGAACCTGATGTCACGCCAACTCCGGCGCCAGTGACGGATGAAAACGTGGCGCCAGTCGCGCGCATTGCCGGGCCGGTCGGGGCGGTGGAAGCCGGTAGCCAGGTTTCACTCAGCGCGGAAGGATCGACCGACGCGAATGGCGACAAGCTCACCTATACCTGGATGTCGCAGGATGGCAAAACGCTGAGCGGTCAGGATAAAGCCGTTGTGATTTTCAACGCGCCGGATGTCACTCAGAACACCCAGTATGTGGTGAATCTGACCGTTAGCGACGGTACGCTCTCCAGTACAGCGGTTTATACGCTGAATGTGAAAGCGAAGGCCGCCGCTGCGGATGACGAAGATAAGACCACCAGCTACCCTGCCTGGAGCAGCAGCCAGAAATGGAATCCGGGCGACATCGTCAACAGTAATGGCGCATTGTACCAGTGCAAACCGTTCCCGGAAGGCTCATGGTGTAATGTTGCGCCTGCCTACTATGAGCCCGGCGTAGGGATTGCCTGGGCCGATGCATGGAACGCATTGTAATAAGATAAATCCTGTCGGTGCTTTGCATCGGCAGGATTGTTACTATGCTTATCTCAGGTTTTTTCAGGAGAAAGCATGAACATCATCGCCATTATGGGGCCGCACGGGGTTTATTATAAAGATGAACCCATCAAGGAGCTTGAGCGTGCATTACAATCCCAGGGATTTCAAATTATCTGGCCGCAAAATAGCGTTGACTTGTTGAAGTTTATTGAACATAACCCGCGCATCTGCGGCGTTATTTTTGACTGGGATGAATACAGTCTTGACCTTTGTAGCGAAATCAACCAGCTAAATGAATACCTTCCCCTCTACGCCTTTATCAATACCAACTCCACGCTGGACGTTAGCGTTCACGATATGCGCATGGCGCTGTGGTTTTTTGAGTATGCGTTGGGGCTGGCTGAAGATATCGCGACGCGCATTCATCAATATACAAACGAATATCTCGATAATATTACGCCACCGTTTACCAAAGCGCTGTTTACCTACGCCAAAGAAGGAAAATATACCTTTTGTACGCCGGGTCATATGGCGGGAACGGCGTATCAGAAAAGTCCGCCAGGCTGTCTGTTTTATGACTTTTTTGGCGGCAATACCTTAAAAGCTGATGTGTCGATTTCGGTGACTGAACTGGGATCGCTGCTGGATCACACCGGGCCGCATCTGGAAGCGGAAGAGTATATCGCCCGTACTTTTGGCGCCGAGCAGAGCTATATGGTGACGAACGGTACGTCGACCTCGAATAAAATTGTCGGTATGTATGCCGCGCCTGCGGGAAGTACGCTACTTATTGATCGTAATTGTCATAAATCGCTGGCGCATTTGCTGATGATGAGCGATGTGGTGCCTCTCTGGTTGAAGCCGACGCGCAATGCGCTCGGCATTCTCGGCGGTATTCCCCGAAGGGAATTTACCCGTGCAAGCATCGAAAGCAAGATAGAGGAGACCCCTCAGGCGCAATGGCCGGTGCATGCGGTTATCACCAATTCGACTTACGATGGTCTGCTGTATAACACTAACTGGATCAAGCAGATGCTGGACGTTCCCTCGATCCATTTTGATTCCGCCTGGGTACCCTATACCCATTTCCATCCGATCTACCAGGGGAAAAGCGGGATGAGCGGCGATCGGGTGCCCGGAAAAGTGATTTTCGAAACGCAATCCACCCATAAAATGCTGGCGGCTTTTTCGCAGGCGTCGCTTATTCATATCAAAGGGGAATATGACGAAGAGACGTTTAACGAAGCGTTTATGATGCACACTTCCACATCGCCGAGCTATCCCATTGTCGCCTCTATCGAGACCGCGGCGGCGATGCTGCGCGGCAATCCAGGGAAAAGATTGATTAATCGTTCGGTGGAACGGGCGCTCCATTTTCGTAAAGAAGTACAGCGGTTACGTGAAGAGTCCGATAGCTGGTTCTTTGATATCTGGCAGCCGGAAGAGGTTGATGAGGCCGAATGCTGGCCGGTCACGCCGGGAGAAACCTGGCATGGCTTCACCGATGCTGATGACGATCATATGTTCCTCGATCCGGTTAAGGTGACAATCCTGACGCCGGGGATGGATGAACAGGGCAACATGAGCGAAGAGGGGATACCCGCCGCGCTGGTGGCGAAGTTCCTCGATGAGCGAGGCGTGGTGGTGGAAAAAACCGGGCCGTATAATCTGCTGTTTTTGTTCAGCATAGGGATTGATAAGACCCGTGCGATGGGGCTGCTGCGCGGACTGACGGAATTTAAACGCGCCTACGATCTTAACCTGCGCGTCAAAAATATGTTGCCGGATCTGTATGCGGAAGATCCGGATTTTTATCGCAATATGCGCATTCAGGATCTGGCGCAGGGGATCCATAAACTGATCCGCCAGCACGATCTTCCGGGGCTGATGCTGCGGGCGTTCGAGGTTTTACCGGAGATGATCATGACCCCGCACCAGGCCTGGCAGCGTCAGATCAAAGGTGAGGTGGAAACCGTGGCGCTCGATCAACTGCCAGGACGCGTTTCCGCGAATATGATCCTGCCTTATCCGCCAGGCGTTCCGCTGTTGATGCCCGGCGAGAGGATCACGCAACAGAGTCGGGCCGTGCTCGATTTTCTGCTGATGCTCTGCTCGATTGGCCAGCATTATCCCGGTTTTGAAACGGATATTCACGGCGCGAAACGGAATGAAGACGGGGTGTACCAGGTACGAGTCTTAAAACACGCCTGCTAGCTTGCCTGACGGGAATGTGACGAGTAACGTACTGATAATCAATAAAGGAGACGCTATGCTGGGATTAAAACAGGTTCATCACATCGCGATCATTGCGACAGACTATGCGGTGAGCAAGGCGTTTTATTGCGATATTCTGGGGTTCGATCTGCTAAGCGAAGTCTGGCGGGAAGAGCGTGACTCGTGGAAGGGCGATTTGGCGCTAAACGGGCAGTATGTGATTGAGCTTTTCTCTTTTCCCTTCCCTCCGGCGCGTCCAAGCCGACCTGAAGCCTGTGGCCTGCGCCATCTGGCTTTCAGCGTGGAAAATGTGGAAAACGCCGTTGCGCATTTGGAAAAGCATCAGGTTAAGTGCGAACCGATACGCATCGATCCGTATACCGGGAAGCGCTTTACTTTTTTCAACGATCCGGACGGTTTACCGCTTGAGCTGTATGAGCAGTAAGGCTTGTCATTAAGACGCTCGCCAGGTAACGTTGCCGGGCTAAGTCACTATAAGCATGGATCATGACCACTCTCACGTTGAATACCTCGTTACTCTCTTCTCGCCGTATTCTGGCTGCCTTTAGCGGTGGCCTGGATTCTACGGTGCTTCTGCATCAACTGGTGTTGTGGCGAGAACGCCATCCTGACGTCACGCTGCGTGCTATCCATATTCATCACGGTTTAAGCCCTCATGCTGATAGCTGGGTGCGGCATTGCGAAACCGTATGCGCACGCTGGCAGGTTCCGCTGGTAGTGGAGCGGGTGACGCTGGCGGATAATGGTCTGGGTATCGAGGCCCATGCGCGTGAAGCGCGCTACCGGGCGTTCGCACAGACGCTATTGCCTGGCGAAGTGCTGGCAACCGCGCAGCACCTTGACGATCAGTGTGAAACATTCCTGCTGGCGTTAAAGCGCGGCAGCGGTCCGGCCGGACTTTCCGCGATGGGAGAACGCTCGCCTTTTGCCGGAACTCTGCTTCTTCGCCCGCTGTTGAGAGAAACGCGGAAGACGCTGGAACAGTGGGCTGTGCGGCATGGCTTATGCTGGATTGAAGATGAAAGCAATCAGGATGACGCCTACGATCGCAATTTTTTACGCCTGCGCGCGCTTCCGCTCTTACAGCAGCGCTGGCCGCATTTTCCTGCGGCGGTAGCCCGTAGCGCGACGCTCTGCGCCGAGCAAGAAAGGCTGCTGGACGAGCTTCTGGCCAGCGATCTTACTGACTGTATCACGGCGGAGGGAACATTGCGGCTCTCTCCATTAATGTCGATGAGCGATGTACGGCGGGCGGCGATTTTGCGTCGCTGGCTGGCGATGCGTAATGCGCCGATGCCCTCTCGCGACGCGCTGGAACGTATCTGGCAGGAGGTGGCGCTGGCGCGCGACGATGCCTCTCCCTGTTTACGCTTTGGCGATCACGAGATTCGCCGTTACCAGTCGCAACTGTGGTGGATTAAATCCGTGGCCGGACAACACGAAACGACGGTCGCCTGGCCCGTCTGGCAAACACCGCTGGCGCTGCCTGCCGGCTTAGGGACGGTACAGCTCGTTCCTGGTGGCGAACTGCGCCGACCGCGAGAGGAAGAATCCGTCAGCATTCGTTTTAAAGCGCCAGGCGTGTTACATATTGTCGGGCGTAACGGTGGACGTAAATTAAAGAAAATCTGGCAGGAGCAGGGGATCCCGCCCTGGCGACGAGATACCACGCCGCTGTTGTTTTACGGCGAAACGCTGATTGCGGCTGCGGGTGTTTTTGTGACGCGTGAGGGAGCAGCAGAAGATAAAGAAGGGGTGAGTCTGGTTTGGCATGCCTGATGGCGCTGCGCTTATCAGGCCTACGTATCGCATGGAACGTAGGCCGGATAAGGTGCTTGCACCACCATCCGGCAACAAAATACTCAGGATTCGCTAACTACCACGGTACCAATTTCCGGGTGGCTGAAACTGGCGATTTTATCGAGACGAAGTTCACAAGACTCGCCGGAAACTTCGGCAAGCAGATATTCTACGTTTTTACGTAAGATCAAATCGTTCGCTTTTGCCTGCAAAACCTCGCCATCTTTTAACGTTAGCGTCAGTATTAAATGATGCATGCAGGCAAGCTCAAGACTATCGTAGTCATCGCAATTAATGGGTTGATACGTTTCATTCATTGACATAATCGCTCACCAGTAAGTTCGCGGCAGCATAAGCTGCCTTTTCCCTGACCGACTCTGAAAGGGCGCTATCTGCCGCCACTTCATTAAGCACTTTCAATACACAACCCAGCGCATCCGGGACATACCCTAAGTCTCCGCTGGCGATTTCCGCATACCGCTTGCGTACTAACTCACAATATTTTTCCACATGCCCTCCTGTCAGCATTCTGACTTAACCGTGGATGCAAGTCTAAGCCTACGAAGTTAAATCTTGTTTAGCAAGGTGACTATACCATACTCATTTGCGCAATATCAGCGCCTGACGCGAGTGGGTAAAAGATTCGTTAACAGCCTTTTAGCGCGGTTTTCGCTACAATGGGCGCCTGATTCGAAAGGAGTTTTCTCATGGCGCTTAAAGCGACAATTTATAAAGCCGTCGTCAATGTGGCTGACCTTGATCGCAACCGGTTTCTGGATGCGGCATTGACGCTGGCGCGTCACCCTTCTGAAACGCAGGAGCGCATGATGCTGCGCCTGTTGGCATGGATAAAATATGCTGATGAACGGTTGCAGTTTACACGTGGGCTCAGCGCGGAAGATGAGCCGGAGGCCTGGCTGCGCAACGATCATTTGGGCATCGATCTCTGGATAGAGCTGGGGCTGCCGGATGAGCGCCGTATTAAGAAAGCCTGTACTCAGGCGAGCGATGTCGCGCTCTTTGCTTATAACTCCCGGGCGGCGCAAATCTGGTGGCAGCAGCATCAAAGCAAGTGCGCGCAGTTCGCTAACCTGTCCGTCTGGTATCTGGATGACGGACAACTGGCGCAGCTCAGTGAATTTGCCGATCGTACCATGACGCTACAGGCGACGATTCAGGACGGCGCAATCTGGCTTTCTGATGCTCGGAATAATCTGGAAATACAGCTAGCCGCCTGGCAACAGCCCTCATGATTGCCATCTCCCGGACGGTCTCCATAGCCGATAATGAGCTGGAAATTACGGCCATTCGCGCGCAGGGCGCGGGTGGTCAGCACGTAAATAAGACCTCTAGCGCGATTCATTTGCGCTTTGACATTCGGGCCTCTGGCCTGCCAGAGTATTATAAACAGCGTTTGCTGACGGCCAGCCACCATCTGATAAGCGATGATGGCGTCATTATCATTAAGGCGCAGGAGTTCCGGAGCCAGGAGCTCAACCGGGAAGCGGCTATCGCCAGGCTGGTTGCCGTCATAAAAGAATTAACCGCGGAGCAGAAAAGCCGTCGTGCAACCCGTCCGACGCGTGCCTCGAAAGAGCGCCGCTTGTCCTCAAAGGCGCAAAAATCTTCTGTAAAGGCGCTTCGCGGCAAAGTTCGTCGTCCACTGGATTGACGGGCAGGAATAGCAATTTCATAAGGATTTTATGGTGAGAACAGCAATATTGTCAGTAGCGGCAGCCTGTACGCTATTTGCATTGATAGGGTGTAATAACCGTGCGGAAGTTGACGCCCTGCAACCTGCGCAGGCGGCGGAATTAAAACCCATGCAGCAAAGCTGGCGCGGCGTGCTGCCCTGTGCGGATTGTGAAGGTATTGAAACGTCACTGTTTCTGGAAAAAGACGGCACATGGGTGATGAACGAGCGCTATCAGGGCGTGCGCGAAGAACCTTCCTCTTTTGCGTCATACGGTACCTGGGCGCGGACGGCGGATAAACTGGTGTTAACCGACAGCAATGGCGAGAAATCGTATTATCGCGCGAAAGGCAATGCGCTGGAGATGCTCGACAGAGAAGGCAATCCGGTGGCTTCGCAGCTTAATTATACGCTTGTGCCTGTTACCGCCAGCCTGCCGGTAACGCCAATGCCGCTGCGTGGTATGTATGTATACAGGGCCGATGCGGCGACCTTTACCGATTGCGCGACCGGAAAACGGCTCCCGGTCGCCAGTAACGCCCAGCTTGAGCGCGGCTATCTGGCGGCGAAAGGTGAAGCGGAAAAACCGGTGCTGCTGACGGTCGAAGGGCATTTTGTGTTTGCCGCGAATCCGGACACGGGCGAGCCGGTAAAAACGCTAATAGCTGATAAAAATGTGAAGTTTGCGCCGGGTAAGGATTGCACTCACTAATAAAAGGCCTCGCAGGGTGCGAGGCCTTTACATATCTGCCGGATGGCGCCGGGCAATCCCAACAAAATGTCGTTTAGCCTTTAATCGCCTTGACCAGATAATCAACGATATCGCCGGTTTTAATCAGCGATTTTTCACCGCTACGACGATATTTATACTCAATATCGTCGTTATCCAGGTTGCGATCGCCAATCACGATAGTATGTGGAATACCAATCAGCTCCATATCGGCAAACATCACGCCCGGGCGCTCTTTACGGTCGTCCATCAGCACTTCAATGCCCTGCGCGCGCAATTCGCTGTACAGCTTTTCCGCCAGCTCCTGCACACGGAAGGATTTGTGCATATTCATCGGCAGAATAGCGACCTGGAAAGGCGCAATAGCGTCAGGCCATACAATGCCGCGCTCGTCAAAGTTCTGCTCGATAGCTGCGGCAACGACACGTGTTACGCCGATACCGTAACATCCCATTGTCAGGATCTGGTTACGGCCATCTTCACCCTGAACGGAGGCTTTCAGCGCTTCTGAGTACTTGGTACCTAACTGGAAGATGTGACCCACTTCGATACCGCGTTTGATAAGCAACGTTCCCTGACCGTCCGGACTCGGATCGCCGGCGACTACGTTACGGATGTCGGCAACAACAGGCGTCGCCACATCGCGATCCCAGTTAATACCAAAGTAGTGTTTACCGTCGATGTTAGCGCCAGCGGCAAAATCGCTCATGGCGGCAACGGTACGATCGATGATGACCGGAATCGGCATATTGACCGGGCCGAGGGAGCCAGGGCCGGCATTAATCACGGCGCGAATCTCTTCTTCGGTAGCGAAGGTCAGCGGGCTGGCAACGTGCGGCAGTTTTTCCGCTTTAACTTCATTCAGTTCATGATCGCCGCGAACCAGCAGAGCCACCAGCGGAGACTTGCTGTCTTTCACCGCTTTCACCAGCAGCGTTTTTACCGTTTTTTCAATTGGCAGGTTGAATTGTTCCACCAGCTCCGCGATGGTTTTGGCATTTGGCGTATCGACCAGAGTCATTTCCTGCGTCGCCGCTGCGCGCGGTGTTTGCGGCGCGATAGCTTCTGCCAGTTCAATGTTAGCCGCGTAATCAGAAACATCAGAGAAAACGATATCGTCTTCGCCGCTTTGCGCCAGCACCTGGAATTCATGCGAGGCGTTGCCGCCGATAGAACCGGTATCGGCCTGTACCGCGCGGAAATCCAGCCCCATACGGCTGAAGATACGGCTATACGCGGCGTACATGGCGTCATAGGTTTCCTGCAACGACTCCTGAGAGGTGTGGAAAGAGTAAGCATCTTTCATCAGGAATTCGCGCGAACGCATCACGCCAAAGCGCGGACGCACTTCATCACGGAATTTGGTCTGGATTTGGAAGAAGTTCAGCGGCAACTGCTTATAAGAGCTGAGTTCATTACGCACCAGGTCGGTGATAACTTCTTCGTGGGTCGGGCCGAGTACGAACGGACGCTCGCCACGGTCGACAAAACGCAGCAGTTCCGGACCGTACTGTTCCCAACGACCACTCTCTTGCCACAGGTCGGCTGGCTGAACGACTGGCATCGACACCTCGATAGCACCGGCGTTGTTCATCTCTTCACGCACGATGTTTTCGACTTTTTTCAGGACGCGCAGGCCGGTCGGCAGCCAGGTATATAACCCGGAGGCGAGCTTGCGGATCATCCCGGCGCGCAGCATCAGCTGGTGGCTGATAACCTCGGCGTCGGCAGGTGTCTCCTTCAGAGTGGAGAGCAGGTATTGGCTAGTACGCATGTTGTTACGGTTCCAGTTGAACGATCGAACAGGCTCAATGTGAGCCTGATACAAAAAAAGTGATTTAGTTTACCAGCGTGCAAGAGATGTCAAAAGAGAAGGGCGTGAAATTACCGTGGTTCCAGCGCAAACACTTCAAATCCGGTGTTAACCACACGCCAGCGCACGTTAAAATCATGCAGCCAGACGGCATAGGTTTTGCCCGTCTCTTCACCCTTACGATAAGCCGGGCGAGGATCTTGCGCCAGCACATCGCAAATAAATGTCCGTAACTGCGGATAACGCCTTTCCAGCGTCGTAAGCTGTTGAGCCACCTCAGCGGTAAAACTCACGGGCATTTCAGCTATCGGCGCCTGTTGCGCATAGCTGGCGGCGGCGTCCGGTAAGGCCTCGGCAAACGGTAAATACGGTTTGATATCCACCACCGGCGTGCCATCCACCAGATCCAGACTGCCTAATTTCAGAATTACGCTCTCTTTCCGGCACTCGATACTTTTTAGCGCAACGAGCGACATGCCAATCGGATTGGGGCGGAACGTGGAGCGCGTGGCAAAAACGCCCATTCTGGCGTTACCGCCAAGACGGGGCGGACGAACTGTTGGCCGCCAGCCGCCGTCCATCGTCTGATGAAAAACGAAAAGTACCCACAAATGGCTGAACGCTTCCAGGCCGCGAACGGCATCGGCCTGGTTGTAAGGCGCTATCAGATGCAGTTCGCCGCAGGCGCTTTTGACCAGACCAGGCTGGCGCGGAACGGCGAATTTTTCTTTATAGGGGGAGCGAATAACGCCGATTTGTTCAAACTGAAAGCTGCTCATTTCGCCGAAATATTCAGGGCGGACCCGATACAAACCGCCTGACGGTAGCAGCCTGGCGTGCCGCTGGTAATTTCACAGCTGTGCAGCAGGACGGCGTTGGCTTTCATTTTAGATGCATTAATCTGCATACGCTTGCGCGCAGTTGGAATGTTAGGCGGAGAGTCTTGATTTGTCGCCTGGCAGGATTCGCCGCTAACCTCGCCAAGATCGCGGAAAGGTTTGCCGACTAAGTCTTCAGCATTGGTGTAAATCCTGACGGGAGCGGCACGCGGCGCTTTAGGTTTCTCCGGCTCCGCTTTTGGCGGGGTTGCGGTGCTTTGAACGGGTTCAACAGGGGATCTGCTTAGCATGGAACAACCGCCCAGCATGAGTGCCAATAAACAGATCGGTAAAGCACGCATAATATTTCCTCAATGAATGTTCTAATTGCCAGATATTGAATCAGGAGCTTGCATAAATGACAAGACGGGCAATAGCCCGTCCTGAATAATATTACAGATTGTGGAATCAGCCTAAAACTTACCAGCCTTTCACCGCACCGCCATTAAAAACTTTATTTGCGGCTTCGTACACTTCATCAGACTGGTAAGCCTGAACGAATTTTTTCACATTCTCGGCGTCTTTGTTATCTTCACGCGTCACGATCAGGTTAACGTACGGAGAATCTTTATCTTCAACGAAGATACCGTCTTTCGCTGGCGTCAGGCCAATCTGGCTGGCGTAAGTCGTATTGATGACCGCTAACGCGATCTGCGCGTCATCCAGCGAACGCGGCAACTGCGGCGCTTCCAGCTCAACAATTTTCAGATTTTTCGGGTTTTCGACGATATCCAGCGAGGTAGGAAGCAGACCAACGCCGTCTTTCAGTTTAATCAGCCCTACTTTTTGCAGCAGCAACAGGGAACGACCAAGGTTGGTCGGGTCGTTAGGCACAGCGACCTGGGAACCGTCCTTGAGCTCATCCAGAGATTTGATTTTTTTGGAATATCCTGCAATGGGATAGACAAAAGTCTTACCAACGGAAACCAGTTTGTAGCCGCGATCTTTGATTTGCTGATCCAGATACGGTTTGTGCTGGAAGGCATTGGCATCGATATCGGCTTTGCTCAGCGCTTCATTAGGCAGAACATAATCATTAAAGGTCACCAATTCCACGTCCAGGCCGTATTTTTCTTTCGCGACTTTCTGCGCGACTTCGGCAACTTGCTGCTCTGCGCCAACGATTACGCCGACTTTAATATGATTCGGATCTTTTTCATCCTGACCGCAACCCGCAAGTGCCAGAGAACCAATCAGAGCACCCACTGCCGCAAAGGTTTTGAATTTGAACGCCATGCTTATTTCCTTAATGAGTATTTGTGTTGTGTTTAACGTTACTTATGCGTGACAGCCCTGACGATGCGATCGCCGGATAACTGAATTAAATAAACCAGAACGACGAGTAATACCAGCACCGTATTCATCACGGTAGCATTGTATCCAATATAACCGTACTGATAGCCGATTTGACCGAGGCCGCCTGCGCCGACGGCGCCGCCCATTGCGGAGTAACCGACCAGGGTGATCAGTGTAATGGTTGCCGCATTCACCAGACCAGGCAGCGCTTCCGGTAAAAGGATTTTACGTACAATTTGCAGCGGCGTGGCGCCCATCGCTCGCGAGGCTTCAATCAGCCCGGCAGGGATCTCTAACAATGCATTTTCCACCATACGGGCGATAAAAGGCGCGGCACCGACGGTCAGCGGTACAATCGCGGCCTGCAAACCAATGGAGGTGCCGACAATTATTCGGGTAAAAGGAATCATCCACACCAGCAGGATGATAAAGGGAATTGAGCGGAAAATATTGACCACCGCAGAGAGGGAGCGATACAGCCTGGCGTTCTCCATAATCTGCCCCGGGCGCGTAACATACAGCAATACGCCGACCGGCAGGCCAATCACGAAACCGAAGAAACCGGAGACAAAGGTCATCGCCAGCGTTTCCCAGACGCCACGAACCAGTAACCACATCATTGCCTCAGACATAACCCAGTACCTCTACTTTCACATGGTGATCCTGCAGCCAGGCAATTGCGGCTTGCGTCTCTTCTTGTGTGCCGTGCATTTCCGTTAGCATAATGCCGAACTTCACACCGCCCGCGTAATCCATCTGCGCGCTGATAATATTATTGTTCACGTTGAAACGACGCGCGGTTTCAGAAAGCAGCGGGGCATCCACAGACTGTCCGGTGAATTCCATGCGCAGCATCGGCACGCTGTCAGTTTCCGGCGACGCTTTCAAACGCGCCTGGTAATCTTCCGGAATGTCCAGGTGCAGAGTGGACTGAATAAACTTCTGCGCCAGCGGCGTTTTAGGATGCGAGAAGACTTCGCTGACCGTATCCTGCTCAATAAGCTCGCCATTACTGATAACGGCAACGCAGTCGCAGATACGTTTCACGACATCCATTTCATGAGTGATAAGCAGAATCGTCAACCCCAGACGACGGTTGATATCTTTCAGCAATTCCAGAATCGAACGGGTCGTCGCGGGATCAAGCGCGCTGGTGGCTTCATCGCACAGCAATACTTTTGGATTGCTGGCTAACGCGCGGGCAATCGCGACACGCTGTTTCTGACCGCCGGAAAGATTTGCCGGATAGCTGTCGTGCTTGTCGCCAAGACCGACTAAATCCAGCAGCTCTGTGACACGGCGTTTGATCTCTTCCTTTGGTGTGTTATCCAGTTCCAGCGGCAACGCGACGTTGCCAAACACGGTACGGGAAGAGAGCAGGTTAAAATGTTGGAAAATCATGCCGATTTGACGGCGAGCTTTGGTCAACTCAGACTCTGAAAGCGTTGTCAGCTCCTGACCGCCGACCTGAACGCTACCTTCAGTAGGGCGTTCAAGTAAGTTAACGCAGCGGATAAGCGTACTTTTACCGGCGCCGGAGGCGCCAATGACGCCATAAATCTGCCCGGCAGGAACGTGCAGGCTGACATTATTTAGCGCCTGAATGGTGCGCGTCCCCTGCTGGAACACTTTGGTAATATTCGAAAGTTTAATCATTGGTTATTTATTATCGTAATTAAGTTAGCCGTGGCATTTTCGTCTGTCTAATACGGTCAACGCCGTCAACAGAATGGATGTTAAGGCATCCAGACGTCTAAATCAATCAGGCTTTATACGATGAGCACTTTCTTGCCTGCTGAAACATGCGATACTAGCGCCACTTGCTTTACTCAGGAGCTATAAAAGGTGGCAAAGTCTGTACCCGCAATTTTTCTCGACCGTGACGGCACCATTAATGTGGATCACGGCTACGTACATGAAATCGATGCATTTGAGTTTATAGACGGCGTTATTGACGCTATGCGCGAGCTAAAAAAAATGGGCTATGCGCTGGTGGTGGTGACGAACCAGTCCGGAATCGCGCGCGGCAAATTCACTGAGGCGCAGTTTGAAACGTTAACCGAATGGATGGACTGGTCGTTGGCGGATCGCGATGTTGATTTGGACGGCATCTATTATTGTCCTCACCATCCGCAGGGCAGCATAGAAGAGTTCCGTCAGGTATGTGATTGCCGCAAGCCGCATCCAGGAATGCTTATCTCGGCGCGTGATTTCCTGCATATCGATATGGCGGCTTCTTATATGGTGGGAGACAAGCTGGAAGATATGCAGGCGGCAGCGGCGGCAAATGTCGGGACAAAAGTGCTGGTGCGTACGGGCAAACCGGTCACGGCAGAAGCAGAAAACGCGGCGGACTGGGTGTTAAACAGCCTTGCCGATCTGCCATCGGCGATAAAAAAGCAGCAAAAATAAGCGTTATGGATAAAAGATGAGCGGTTAAAACGAAAATGCATTTTTCCGCTTGTCTTCCTGAACCGACTCCCTATAATGCGCCTCCATCGACACGGCGGATGTGAATCACTTCACACAAACAGCCGGTCGGTTGAAGAGAAAAATCCTGAAATTCAGGGTTGACTCTGAAAGAGGAAAGCGTAATATACGCCACCTCGCGACGGTGAGCTGAAAGCCGCGTCGCACCTGCTCTTTAACAATTTATCAGACAATCTGTGTGGGCACTCGAAGATACGGATTCTTAACGTCGCAAGACGAAAAATGAATACCAAGTCTCAAGAGTGAACACGTAATTCATTACGAAGTTTAATTCTTTGAGCATCAAACTTTTAAATTGAAGAGTTTGATCATGGCTCAGATTGAACGCTGGCGGCAGGCCTAACACATGCAA